>JBAQFY010000200.1:0-13934 GCA_049287505.1 Sedimentisphaerales bacterium
TAGTCCTCAAAATCGTCCACGATAAGGAAGTTGGCCGTTGTAAAGCTCCAGACAGGGCCTACCCACGGACTGTCGGGATTAGCATTATTGACTTCATCAATACGCCAATAGTAGGTGGAATCCCACAGGAGTTTTCCGGGGTTATAGCTCTCGGAACCAAGGGCCTTAGTACCTTTATACTCCGGTGAACCGGTATTGGCATTGCGCACGGCCTCTTGGTCAGTGCCGAAATAAACCTCGTGCGAAGTAGCATAGACTCCCGGCGACCAGCTTAGAATCTGGGTCTGCTTTACATCAACAGCGCCATTAGACGGCTTCAGGCTCACAACGGCGCCCTGAGTAGTAAAGCTCCAGACGTCGCCTTTATACGTAGCGATGGCATCAAATTCATCGACTCGCCAGTAGTAAGTCTTACCCAATTTAAGTGGGCCGGGAGTATAGGTTGCCGGTCCCCGTGGGAGTCCTCCAGTAGCATTGTTGACATCGTCAAAGTTGTCGCCGAAATATATGGTGTGTAATTTCGCCTCGAAACCTGCTGTCCAGCTAAGCACCACATTGAGGTCTATAAATGTGGCACCATCAGCCGGATTGGGATTGTAGGTCTTCTTAGTTGGAACTGTAAAACTCCAGATATCGCCTTTATGTATCGTAGTGCCGTCGGCCTCAACTTCGTCAATCCGCCAGTAGTAAGTCGTGCCCGGAACAAGACCGTCCGGACAGGGAGAGCCGGGAAAACCCGCAACAAAATACGTTGTGGGCTGGCTGCCCTGAGATGTGCCTTCGGTGCCTTCGTTCACGTTATTGAAATTTTCGCCGAAATAGACATTGTGCGAGACCGCAGTATCTCCCGGCAGCCAGTCAAGGCTCACCCACGTATCCTCATAGAGGGCACCATCATCCGGGCTGGGGTCGTAGGCCCTTGAACCTGCCATCAGCTTTTTTATCTCGTCTAACGTCAACGCCTTATTGTAGATGCGGACGTCATCGACGAGGCCGGGGAAATAGTGAGTGTTGCTGAGTCTGGCACCTATTCTCACCTCATCAACTGTCGCTATAGCTCCATTTAAGCTGCCAATCAGCTGGCCGTCCAGATACCAGCTCCCCCCGCTTCCGTTATACGTAGCAGCAAAATGGTGCCACTGAGTATCAACGGCACAGAGGACAGCCTCCCAGCCGTAAATGTGGACAACATAATTGGCCCCGTCGTCCACCTCAATATCGAAATACGTGCTGTCACCGCTTCCATCGTGGGCAAAGCCGAAAACGGTTGTCCAGCTTGGTATGGCCGTGGTGCTTGCTTTCGCCCACCCGGCGAGCGTTCTAAGAGCAGCTCCGCTTATTCCGACGCTGCCGACATCCACATAATCGCCGTCGCCATCGAGCTCCAAGGCGCCGCCTGTCCAGCCGGCCACCCACTGCGGGTCACCCTGGAGGGTGCCGTGGTTGCCATGGCCGCTTGAGTCGTAAGCGGTCGTCCCGGATGTCTCATCGAATGCCCACCAGCCAATAAGATTAATATCGGCAGCATCGGCTCCGCTTACCAGAACCAGACTCAGCACCAAAGTAAAAGGAATTAAAAGAATGGATTTCCTACACATAATAATCCTCCTCTATCGAAAGCTACAGAAATTGTACCCGCTGGATGACCTCAAAGCCACAGATACGTGATTGTGCAGGCACGAGCTTTACTAATGTTATTTATACCAAATTAGCCACCTTCCCGTCAAGGAAAATCTCTGGAGCGTGCTTGGGTATGACTTCTTGATAAGACCGTGCGGAAATGCGGCAGGGGGATATTTCCCCACGAGATTGCACAATTACAGTTTGCCTGTAAAATACTCCTTGATAAGGATTTTTTCCATGAAATTCTTGAGAGTATCAGGCGCTTAGCAATGGTAGCTCTACCCCCCGGAGCCGAGTGATGCTGGAAATCGCAGCTTCTCTTTAGTTTCGACTTTATCTCACTAACCGCGACGAGCCGACGGCTCGGCAGGTTAGCCGCCGAGGTCTGCCAAGCGCATCGCAATGAATGCTGTAAGATTGGCATCGCCACCCTCTATTGCAGGTGCAACGTACTTGTCTGTTACTAATGCTACGGCCTCGTCTAACGACCATCCCATGTCGGTGCTGAGGACTCCGAAATACACTGTGAGAGCGTTAAGCCACTGTCCGGCTGTGGCATAATATGTGTTATCATTGCTATGGCGTGCTATTGCGTCTGCAATTGATGCCATTTGCTCTTCGGATAGTGGAGCCGTCACTGAAACAAATTGATTTACTGCCATTACCAGAGCAGCTATATAAGTTCCTTCGGTATCTTGTAAAATTGTAGCTGCATCCTTGAGTCTTGCACATGCGTCGCACGGTTGTATGTCCATATCAAAAGCCAGCGCAATTTCTGCCCAAATATATATCCTCCTTTCGTCAATTCCAAGTTCCTCAGCCGCCCACTTCATTAGAGCCGGACAGCCCTGGGTAGCAGGAATTAGCATCTGACCAAGTGGTGCATTCTCAACGGGTCTATTCTCAAGAACCCATGCTCTGCCATCACTAATATCCGGATTTTCCAGGCCTGCGCCGCGGAGGACGAAGACATAACCATCGGGTAGAGTAAAGTTTGAAGGCAACGGCAGCCGCCCGGTTGCATCATCGAGCCATTCGGTATCACGTGATGCCAGTTCCAGCCTGTCACCTGCTTCAGCCCTGCCGCCAACAGCTTCACTTTCGAGAGATGTTACAAACTCGCCTCCCAAAATGATGTTTGTCTTGGCGTCGATAACCATTGCTCCTTTAGGTACGCACTCGTATTCTCCCTCACCATCATCTTCGATTGGCTCACGAGACAAGATGCTGGTCGCAGCGGTAACAGTAACATCACTATCTAAGCTGGCTATATAAATAGCTATATCGAACGGGTCACCTTCGTTTCTTACGGGACCTTCAACTGGAATCTCTATATCAGGCTTGTCCAGAAAAGAGATGGCCGAGCGGTCATCTACATCATCATAATATCTGCCGAAAGCTTCCAGCTTGGCGCTGTCGCCTATTTTCAACTCTTCCGGACTTACTATCGCAATCGCTGCTCTGGCATCTTCTTCAACGGACGGATTGTAAATGCCAAGACCCAGCTCATGGTCGGAATTGCCCGTTACGGAAACGTTAAGCGTCTCGTCGGCATCGCCTGCCGTGTAAATCTTGCCTTCTTGTGAGACAATCGCCACTCCTCCTGTTTCCCAGCCGCTACATGGAGTTCCGCTGAGATGGGAACAGCTCGGCCCAAATGTTGTTACGTCATCACTTATTTGCACATCACCGGCACCCAAAATCCACAGATTTCCGTTATATGTGCTTGTACCCGGCCCATCATCATTATAGAGAAGGTCTATAGATTTACTGCCTTCATCGGTTCCCCGGGCCAACAGCCACATATCTCCGGAAGTGTACTTTCTGACATAGCCGTTGGCAGTAAGTGTTCCGCCTGCCTCGACAGTCTGCTCCCCACTGCCGTTAAGTTTTGTGTTATTATTCAACAGGACATTTTCTGCGGCAGTAACATCACCGCCGAGATAAGTTGTCAAATCCGACGAATAAATCTCTATATCGCCATTATTCGAAATCAGATTGCCATGAGCGTAAATATCGTCACCGGCATCCAGAATAAGGTCTCCTTCTGTGGTTACATCACCGCCGGAACCAATCCAACCCTGCTGATTTCCGCCGCTGGTATCCATCCCGAGCTTGATATCGTCATCAGCTTCTATAGTCAAATCATATTCGCTGACCAGAGTCTTGTCTTGTGCAAGAATAACATCATCACCGGTCGATTTGAGCGTCTTACCTGAGGCCTTGACAATTGTGTTGTTATAAATGTAAAGGTCTCCGAATGCCGTTACATCATCATACAGATAAGTCGTTGTATCTGATGAAGAAATCTCAATATTGCCATTGGTCGTTGTAAGCGTACTTCGGGCTATAACATCACTGCCGGCTTTCAGTATAAGGTTATCTGCCGCTTGAACAGCGCCGGTAAATTCAATATTATCGACAGCTTTAACAGTCAAATCACCTTCTCCGGTCAAGGTACTGCCGTTGCGTACACGGGCATCACCGCCTGCCGACAGCGTTACATCATCATCTGCCCATGTATTATTGTTGAGGAACAGATCATAACCGGCCGTTACATCATCATACAGATACGTCGTTGTATCCGATGAAGAAATCTCAATATTGCCTCCTGCATTGAGCGTGCCGCTAACCTCCACGTCACCTGAACCAGGATTCTGCGGGGCAAGATGAGCCGTTAGAGTCATATCATCGGCAGAATCTGCACTTGCAGGTGTAGCCTTCAGCCGAATATCGTCACCAGCGTTAAGGTTCATATCGCCCTGGCCTGTGGTACCGGTTGTGGTCAGCTTGCTGTGAGCAAAGATATCGTTGCCGGCAGTCATCTCAAGTTCGCCGGCTGCTGTTACTTCCTTATGCAGGGTAATATTGTCCTGGTCCGCAGCGGCGCCGGGCTCAATAACGCCTGCCTCCAGAGTCAGACCACCGGCTCCGGTCAATGTACCCCATATCTCGATGTTCTCATTAGAATCGAGCTTTATGCCACCTTCTGTCCAGGTATTGTTGTGAATAAGTATATCGTCGCCTGCGGTTACGTCATCCCACAGATATATAGTACCGTCAGCGGAATACGGGTTCGTTCCATCTTCAAAACCTGGTCCTGTTGTCGCACCGCCCGGTCCGAACTCCGTGGCTCTGAGTTCAATTTTGCCGCCCGAAATCAGCTCGCCGTGCACGTACACATCACCGCTGCCAATAAGCGGCTCGGGCTCACTGCCCGCAGCATAAAGGCCATGAGCATAAAGGGACATATCACTGTCGGAGTGAGCACTCTGAATGTCAACGTTCGTACCTTCAATGTCCAGAGTACCACCGGCATTTATGTGACCGCCTACAACTACGTCATGGCCCCACCTGGTATCCGTGTCGGCATGGAGTCGCATATCGCTGCCGGAGGTTACGTCCCCACCGAGGTCAATTCCGTGGACCACGTCTATATCCAGGGTTGTACCGGCCTCTAAAGAACCCGTTGGATTAATGGGGGAGTTTTTAACATTGAAACCGTCTATGTCGATGTAGCCGTTTTCGGCCCATAGAGATATGCCTGGTGTACCACTGTTACCGAGCTTAATGGTGTCTGGGCTGCCACTTTTAGCAAGAGTGATATTATCCTCTGCGTGCGCTCCTATTGACTTCCACTGGTTAGCTGCGTTAGCCCCTGTTGTTGAAGTTACCGAGCCATTGTTGCTTATCAGTGTGAGATGTGTATTGTTCTGATTACCTAACAGGTAATTAGCTGTATCCAAATCCAGGTCCTGTTCCAATGTCAGTGAGCTGCCGGCAACGCTTATCTTGGTTAAATCCGCATGTATTTGGCCGTTAGCAACACCGTCACCGGCTCCCGCTATAATGGCCAGTTTATCCTGACCTTGCAGAAATGTACAATTTTCACTTTTCGTATCTCCGAGACCGTCATTTAAAAGAAATACATCATGGCCGGCTTGAAGCTTTACGCCGTTGCCGGTAAGATTCGTCGTATAGGTGTCGTTATAAAGCTTAATATCTCCCCCGGCGGTTACGTCACCTTCAAGAGTTATTGTACCGGGATAATAATTAGAGTTCCATTTACCAGTGACCGAAATCTCAATATCGCCGCCGGCATCGAGGGTGCTCTGGGCCCAGACATTACCCCATTCGGGTGGATAACAATCTCTGCCGGTTATGGTGAGGTTGCCGCCGGCATTTACCGGACCGCCAAGGACCACGTCATTACCCCGAATCTCCATGTTACCGCCTGCATGAAGTGAGGCGGTTGAATGCATATCACCACCATAGTCATGGTCATCGTCGGCAAAGAGTTTCAGCTCCCCGCCCGTACTAATATCAGCATTTACATTTATATGGCTATTAGCCCTGAGCGTGGCATTTCCATTGCCGTTTAGAGTTATGCCGCTACCACCTACGGTTATCTCATCACCGGATTTAGCAATCATTGTGAGATTGCCGTTGCCCTGTAGAAGAATACCTGCGTTGGAGCCGTCCCATCCCAACAGTATATCGTCTCCCGCATCGAGATACACACTTCCGTCGCCGCTAAAATTAATTCCGCTTTTGAGACGAATATCATCATCGGCGTAAACGTTAAGTGAATTGCCGCTCCCTCCGGAAGTGCCGTCTTGAAGGTCTCTGTCTGCGTCGAACAAAACCCATCCTTCCTGCTGAGAATGGCATCCGTGATTTCCCCCAGCGTGTTCGGTTGAAATCGTTACGTTTCCTTTATCAAGGTAGCCCTCCAGGACATTTATGTCCAGGTGTGAGTATCCACGTGAGTTTCCATAAGCCTTCCATGGACCATCATCGTCATCACCTTCTTCCATTCCCGAGTCGTCAATTATTATATTATAAGGGTCGATGAAGAAGGTGCCTGCCCGGCCGCTTGAGGAGGTCAGGTCGATGTCGCCAAGTATATTGACGTATTCGAGTCCGGACAGTTCGAAGAAACCGCCGTTGCCTGATTCGCTGCCGCCTTTTGCCTCAACGAGTGCACCTTCTTGAAACAGTGCATTCTTGGGAGAATAGGCGATAATTTCACCGCCGTCGCCGTTGGCACCGGCATTTGCCGTGGTCAGGCTGCCTGAGCCAAGCACGACTTCTTCAGTGGCAGTCAAGCTGATACTGCCGCCATCACCTTCGACGGCATCTGCATTGATGGTGCCCCTGTTTTCGATGCGTGCCGCATCGACCGTTATTTTCCCTGCTGCCGTAGCGAGAGTGCCGATATTCGCGACAGCCCTCGAAAAGGAATCACCGGCGGCAAGAACTATTGTCCCGTTTTCAGCGTTGATTAAACCTTCGTTAGTAACATCAGCAGGCACATCCGATATTTGAGTATCCATCGGCTCTAAAACTCCAGGGGAGTCTAATTCAACAAAAATACTTTCGCCGGGCTTTCCAAGCAGCACCCTGTCACCGGCAGCCATTACAACATATCCTTCCTGACTTGTAATCGTGCCGGAATTCAGGACCTTCTTGCCGATTAGAGCAACGCTCTGGGCGATAATATCACCTTGATTGACGACTGCGCCGCTGCCGCCGGAAAATGCGTATTGTCCGTTCATAAAGTCAGTGTTTGTTATATCCAGGCTGGAGCCGACAAATTGATTGGCCTGAATATAGGCGGTGGGGCCAAAGACAAGGCCTCGCGTATTAACAAAAAATACACTGCCGTTCTCAGCAAACAATGAGCCGTAAAACTGCGTTGGGCCTCCATTTATTACTCTGTTCAGCACAGCAAAATTACTTTCCTTCAGGAAATTGAGAGTCTCGTTATAAGAAGTGTCCAGACTATCCCAGTTGAGCACGGCCCGGCTGGAGAGCATCTGTACGTTGGTAGTGTTGCCGCTTTGAACGACGGCGGCCGAACCTGACACAACATCTGCGGCAGTCGGTGTGGCCTGCGCAACTCGAAGCGACATATTGAAAAACACCCAGCATGCCGTTATGCACGCTAAGCTCTGAAAATATCTCTTATGCAATCTTCTTGTGATTTTCATCACCTATTCTCCTACTCCCCCCCTACATCAATCTTAATTTTACACGTTTGCCCCCCCTTAAATTTTAATCTCGGCTGTCACTGCCGGCCAAGATTGCTACCATCGCAACATAAGATTTACACTCAATCGGCCTTTTCCTCTCTGGGTGTCATTTGTTGCTTTGAGCGGAATGCCGTAATACACACCTGCGCTAAAATTATCACCAAGTTCCAGCACCGTACCTATGCCCATCGAAAGGAGGCTCTCTGCTCCCTTTTCGCTGCCGATAGGGTCTTCTATTCTTGCTTGGCCAAAGTCAATAAACGCCAACGGGGCCAGCTTTTTGAGCTGAAGTTTCTTGGATTGCCCTGTCCCCGCCGACAGGCGTCCTGTGGAGAGCGAAGTCGAGGGATTGGATTCGTCAATCTGCCTGGACTGGTCATATTTCACCAGGTCGAACTCATATTGAGCCGATGCGAGTATGCCTCCATCGGCAACGATTTCATATTCATCATAGCCTCTAACGGAGTACATTCCTCCGAAGGTAGTCATTTTTGCAGGGACTAATCGTTCGTTGGACTTTATATACCTGAAAGAGCCCCTTAGCTGCTGAACTTTATTTTCGTCTAAGTACCGATTGTGGTTGGCTAAGATGTTATAAATACTAAAGTCCGGTTCTGCGCCCGTTCGGGCAAGCGAGAACTCCGCAAGGTCCGAACCACCCATACTTTCAACCCTGTTGAAGGTAAAAGAGGTTCTTGACATATCATCAGAGCGATGGATATCAATCCCGATTCCCCATAAATCCATATTGACGTCACTGCTGAGAAACTCAGGGAACAATGAAGGGGTGATTTTGCTTCTTTCGTGGCTTAGAGAGCCGGTAACATCAAAGAACCAGCCGTTCGTCTGAAAGACGTTGTAACGCAATACGCTGCCATAGAGTGAACCGCTGCCTAAGAAATTGAACAAACCGGCCTCTGGAACTATGTCGAACTTACTGTATCCACCGTAAAGCCCAAGGCGAAGTCGAGGCCCCATTAGTGGAAAATCGTAGCTTCCGAACAACGAATAAGTGTCGTCTATCCTCGAATCTACAGGAGCCTGATAAACAGCGGTGAATCCATCATCTATGCCAAGTAGATTGGTATTGATTAAGCCGATTCTTGGAGACCATTGCCGGTCATTCGTGCCGGAATTATCGAGCTGGATAAAATAATGCCAGGGATTCGTTTCGTAAACATTGTACCCTACGCTCAGTGTATTGGGCTCCGTGCCCCTCGAAACAACGGCTGCTACGTATCTGTCGGGATTGAGATTGAGAAGATTGACAAAATCATCCAGTGCTTTGCGGTTTGCAAGCTCACCCATTTTCAGCGGTGACCATTTCTGAATGGTAGAACGGCGAAGATAACCCTTTTCAACCTTGTTCTGCTCAGCGTCGTAAAACTCTATTTTGGATTCCGTAATCGGGGATTCGAGAACTTTTACGAATAAAAGCTCATTCACTAACTCCACACCGTCTCTAATCGACGCTTCCGGCACATAAACATATATACCTGCGTAATGGTTGTCCTCATACACGGACAGTATATATTGCGTTAAGCCCTGAATAGTCCTTGACGAAATCATACGAGGCAGTCTTGGCTGTGATATTATGTCATGGATGACTCTTAGGTCATAAAGATATTGGCTATCGGCCTTCAGCAAAGGTGCATCGGATGCGTTATATACCAGAGGCATCCCCTCCAGCAGCTTTTCAGTTGATATAAGGGTATTACCGCTGATGAGCAGCTCCCTTACGGTCAGGCGTGGGCTTGTATCTTCGGGCAGATTCAATTGCTCTATCTGCATCTCGCGTTTGGTCTTATCGTACAGGTGTTGTGAAGATTGTTGGGGGGCATTCGCGACGCACACAATTGACCCTAAATAGGCAAAAACTATGCACACCTTGCTTATTGTGCTGTTCATAATAGCTGCTCCTTAAGCTGGTCCGGGATAGAACCACTATCCGTTAAGAAGGATTCTCCGACCCAGCAACCTCCCGTGTTGAAAAAAGACCCGACCCATAATACATAGATCCGCAACAAAAGCAGTATAACAGAAAGGAATCTAAAAGGCAAGAAAAATCCGCTTTTCTCTTGTGCTATTTTGGTCTTTTTGTTGTTGATAGGTCGTTTTTCAAACGGCTAATAGCTTTTGCGACCTATCAATTATTTCATTTTTTTGGAGATTTTACTGCGAAGCCACTCGATGCTTTGCTCAATCTTGCCGGGCGCAGCTTCGCATTCTATGGAGAGAACACCATCCCAGTTGATTTCTTTTAGCAGCTCGATACACCCGGCTATATTATCGGCATTGACCCCCTCGCCGATACTCACCACAGATGAGGCAATTCCTGTCTGTCCGCCCCGCACAGCCTTCGCAAGCTCTTCGCTGACATCCTTGATGTGGCAATGCGAGACTTTGTCTCGGAACCGCCGGAGGAACTTCACCGGGTCTTGACCGGCGATGAAAACGTTGCCCGTATCAAGGTTTAGCCTCAAATAGGGCGAGTCGAAAAAGCTCAGGATTTGCTCCATTGTATCCGGATTGGTCGTGTAAGGGCCGTGCGGCTCTACATTGATGATAATGTCATATTTCTCAGCCCATTCCAGCACTACACGATAGTACTGCTTCATAAGAGCCATTACTTCGTCATCGGTGTATCCCTGCGGCTTGCGCCCGCCGTCGGTAGTGTCCACGCATGGGCATTCAAGCGCCTTAGCGAACTGGATAGATCGAATGGTGTAGCCTATGCCGCGGTACTGACCCTCTGGAGACGACATCGGGTAGGCCGCATCAAGTTGTGAGACCTTTAATCCCATCGAGTCCAGGTATCGTTTGAGTGTTACCGGGTCAGAATGAAGCGGTATATGGGGATTATACCCCAACGCTTGAACAAAGTAGTCCCCGTCGATAGTACCGAACTCTACGTACTCCATATTATGGTCTTTAGCGACCTGGCAAGGGACCTCGTACGGCACGTCGAAGTGCCGCCAATTATCTACGTGCATACCTAATTTTATCATAGTCTTACTCCTGTTTTTTCGATTCAACATTGTTCTCTGGACTTTTAAGTCATTATAGTACCTGAATCACCTCCTCAATTCCACCCTATTTTGTTGACATTTATCACCTGGAGTCGGCCCCTTCCCCTCACCATCACACCAGGATGAAACGACTATTGTCAAATCAGCAGCCCGGTCGTTGTATGTTTTCCGGCCAAGGTGTGATGGGAAACTATGTTTAGCCAAGGTAAGTTAAAATCGCCAAAACTCAAAAGCATAGTGCAAAAAAGTGAGAACTCACTATAATGGTTCAAGTAAAAGATTACGAGAAGTATCAGAACAACATACAAACGGCATAAGGACAAAAGTATCATGAATAGGTTTCTATATTTTCTTTTGGGTATCACGGTTTTGGCTGCTACATCCTTACCGGCGCAGGAATCGCCTCTGCAGACTATCGAGCTCGTTGACCACGGTCGGGCGCTCATCAATCCACAGATGGGCTGGACAATGCACTTTTATTCGAACATCATCACCAACTACGGCTCGAAGCTAAAGCCCTCCGATACGCTCGACGATTTCCCCGGCCTATCCTGTGTTTATCTGCGGGTGCCGTGGTCGTTCCTCGAACCGCAGGAGGGCAAATTCAACTGGTCTTTACTGGACACGCCCGCCCAGCGCTGGCTCGATAAGGGTAAGCAGATTGCCCTTCGCATCAGCAGCACTGAATCCTGGATGCGCTGGGCAACACCCAAATGGGTCCACGATGCCGGCGCGAAGGGATACAATTTCACAGTAGGCAAGGGCGTGGACGAAGAAGGCCCCTTCTGGGAGCCCGATTACAAGGACCCTGTCTTTCTGAAAAAGCTCGACAATTTTCTGGCCGCTATGGCCGAAAGATACGACGGCAATCCTAAAGTCGCATTTATCGACATCGGTTCGTTCGGCGTCTGGGGCGAAGGGCATACCTGGGCAAGCTCGAAGCTGCCCTTTGATTTTGAGACGCGAAAAATCCACGTGGATTTGTACTGCAGGCATTTTAAAAAGACCCTGCTGGCAATCAGCGACGACTTCGCCGGACCAGGCGAGCCGGGCAGGCATTTCCCCATCACCGATTATGCCCTGTCCAAAGGCGTAACACTAAGGGACGACAGTATCTGCGTTCAGCCTCCACCTCGCTCGTGGTTTCATGCCGAGATGGCCCAGGAATTCTGGCCGAAGCTGCCTGTTATCCTGGAGCACGAGCACTACGGCCCGAGCAAGCGAAAAAACGCCTGGGGCGATGGCTCGCTTCTGCTTCAAGCCGTTGATGAATACCACGCCAGCTATATGTCAATCCACTGGTGGCCGCGAATCCTGCTAAATGAAAACCGTGAAATAATTGAGAAAATCAATCGGCGAATGGGATATCGAATTCAGCTAAAGAAGGCCGCTTTTCCCAGAGAGATTCGCATTGGCGAACCTTTCACAATCACAAGCACCTGGGCCAATACCGGTGTAGCGCCCTGTTATCCGGGAGGCTTTGTTGCGTTTACACTCAAAGACGAAGAAGGCGGAATCGTCGCGGCCTTTTGTGACGAATCGTTCAATGTTCGCGACCTGTCCGTTGGTCAAGAAAATAAGGCACCGGCTAAGACCATCGTTTCAACTTTCGCCGTGGCCTTAAAGACATACGATTTCGCACCTAATACACAACCCGGCACATACGATTTGTATGTCTCAGTTGGAACGCGCGATTGTACACCTGTTATTGCCCTGCCGTATGAAGAAGATGATGGTCACCGTCGATACAAACTTGGGACCGTTCGGCTCCTGCCATCGAATTAGTAAAGCATATTCAGGCTCGACCCGCCCGTCGTCCGCAGGATGCCTTGCGGCAGAGACGGGACGGGGCTCGCAGCTTTTTATTCCGCAGGATGCCTTTCGGCAAAGGAATGTAGCATGACACGAGCAATAACAATTTCCTTAATTGCTTCTGTACTCGGCCTCTGTCTTACGGGATGCAGCAAAAAGGATTTCACAAGCCAAAACGAGCAACTAACCATTGCAGTCATTCCGAAAGGCACAATTCACGAATTCTGGAAGACTGTACATGCCGGTGCCGAAATGGCCGCCCAGGAATTGCAGGTCGAGGTCCTCTGGAAGGGTTCTCTCAAGGAGGATGACCGTGAGGCTCAGATTTCCGTGGTAGAAAACATCATCGTAAGAAAGGTGGATGGAATTGTATTGGCTCCGCTTGATGATGCGGCATTGCGCCGGCCGGTTAATGAGGCGATGCGAAGTGGAATACCGGTGGTCATCTTTGATTCGGGCTTGCAGGGGGATAACTATGTTAGTTACGTCGCAACGGATAACTTCAAGGCCGGGCAGCTTGCCGGTCAATATATGGCGAAACTGCTAAATGGCAGAGGTAAAGTCGTGGTGTTGCGATACGCAGAAGGCTCGGACAGCACAACCAAACGTGAGGACGGTTTTCTTGATGGAATTCAGGCCTTTGAGGGTATTGAGGTTGTAAGTTCCAACCAGTATGCCGGTGTAACCACAGAAAGTGCGTTGAAGGCGGCTGAGAATTTGCTCTCTCGGTTTAGCAGAACCGACGGAGGCCTGGATATCGATGGCATCTTTTGTGCAACCGAGCCGACAACCTTGGGTATTCTGCGTGCATTACAAAATGCCGGCTATGCCGGAAAGCTCAAATTCGTCGGCTTTGACAGTTCCGAAAAAATGATTGCCGCCCTGCGAGCGGGCGAGCTGAGCGGCTTTGTCGTGCAGAATCCCCTGAAGATTGGCTATCTCGGCGTCAAAACCATAGTCCGGCACCTGCGGGGTGAGCAAGTGCCCGGGCGAATTGATACCGGTTCGACCCTGGTCACCAGGGAAAATCTGGACCAGCCTGAAATTCGTGAATTGCTAAATCCCGACCTGAGCAAATGGCTGAAATAAGGGACTCCTAATGACAAGAGGTGCTCTGACAAAAAGCATACACAGAAAAAGGCAAAACCTTGAGTATATTGTATTATAAGGACGAAGGAGCATAAAAGTGCAGGGGCACGAGTTGCCTATAATTATTTGGTTTATTTTTGTTGATTTTTTGCTGTCCCTTTATTATGTTAAAGATATTGTGGGGTATGTTCTTTCGTCTCTCAAGGGTATGCCCCTAATAAAGCAAAGAAGAGAGATATTATTTAATCGGCTTGTAAAAAGGCCAAGGAGAAGTAGAAGTGAGCACAGGAACGGTAAAATGGTTCAGTTCGAGAAAGGGATTTGGTTTTATTGTCCCGGATGACGG
>JBAQFY010000201.1:0-5448 GCA_049287505.1 Sedimentisphaerales bacterium
ACAAAGCACTACCTCATTTAGTACAGCATATTTAAAACTGTTGACAGTCATTGTACTCTCTTAAAGGCTATCGTCAATAAACTGAAAGGCTTTTTGAAGTTTTTTCTCTGCTTTTTGCTGCTTTAGACCCCGTGGATGGAAACAAGGAACCTTAAGCCCGCATTTTACAGATGAAGTCATACAAAATAATTTAAATTTGTTAGTTTAGTATCGAGCTTATTATTTCCGATAGACTAAATTGCTAGACAAAAAGCTTTGTATATTATTATGTTAGTAGTAGGAGATAGTAATGTCATTATCCATGGAATTGTGGCAAATAGCAGATGAGCAACTTATGACACTTGATAAAGCGACGCTAAATCTTGAGAAAAGATTGGAGAACTGGATAGAGAAAGATGTGTCTCTAATCGGATTCGACGCCCTCGTCATTGGTCGTCAAGTGCATACAGGATACGGGGGATACATTGATTTATTGGCTATCAATAGTGACGGTGAGTTGATCATCATTGAATTAAAGAGAAGCAAAACACCAAGAGACATTGTCGCGCAATGCCTAGATTATGGTACGTGGGTTCATGATTTAAACCTAGAGGATATAACTGGATTATACGATTCCTATAAAGGAAAGCCTTTTGGAAAGGAATTTGCTGAATACTTCGATACGCCTGTCCCAGATAAAATAAATAGCGCGTACCAAATTGTTATAGTTGCTGAATCACTGGATGACTCAACTGAACGGATTGTTCAACACCTTAGTGATGTCCACATGGTCAATATAAATGTCGTATTTTTTAATGTGTTTGTTAACGATGGAAAAGAGTTCATAGGAAGATCCTGGCTGAAAGATCCTATGGATGTTGAGGAAAAATCTAAATCTGGCAAAATACCGAAATGGACTGGATTTTACTTCGTGAATACCGGAATAACTGATGAAAATGTGCGTGATTGGAAACTAAACATAAAGTATCAGTTCATCAGTGCAGGTGGCGGCAATAGATGGATAAACGCAATAAAGAAGTTAAAGAAGGGAGACAAGATATTTGCGTTTATCAAAGGTAAAGGCTATGTCGGGTATGGAATTGTGGAGGAAGAAGCTGTTCTTGTAAAAAAATATAAGTATGAAGATAAGCTAATGGTTGATGATCTACCAGAAGATCATCCCTGGAAACAGGAAAAAGATCCGTCCAAAGACGAATGGCTGGTCAGGACGAATTGGTTGAAAACCTATGATGAGAATGATGAGAATAATGCGCAATGGTTTAAGGGAGCAATTGCTAGCCGAAACGTTGTTTGCAAATTGAGAGACCATAATACATTCCAATTTTTACTAGATACATTTGGCGTCGAAAAAAACTGACATGGCGGTCGAGCAGTCGTGAAACGCGGCCGATATGCGTATTGTCCGACTGAAGGGCAACTGAATATTTAATGGTGTGAAAAATTGTACCCTACATGGTTGTGGTCGTTCCATTTGGGTAGGGCGCGATGTGCTACTCTGCGAAGTTAGCTTCGCTACGAAGCACGAGAATCGCACCAATTATAGGGGAATAGATACTAATTTTGAGGTTATTTCTCACACTGTAGTAGAACAAATCTATATAATTAAAGTTATTCCGCCCCAATAGCCGAACAAAAATAACAGCTTAATCGTATCTTCTTAATCGTATCTTTACCAAAATTAAACGGTTATTGAGTTGACTGTTTCGGTCGGCTTGTGGTAGAATGATGAAATGTGTATATGGTTTTAATAACCTTATTTCCTTATATTGAAAAGGGGATATAAATGACAAAGAACCTGATAACAATTTTGCTCGTTGTTGCTGTGAGCCTTGGTTTGGCGTTTGTTGCCGGCTGTGAGAGCGACGCTCAAACCGGTGCTCTTATCGGTGCGGGGGTTGGCGCCGTTGCCGGTCAGGCAATAGGCAGCGATACGGAATCAACCCTGATTGGAGCCGGAGTAGGCGCCGCCGGCGGATATATAATAGGCAACGAGCAAGACAAGAAAAAATAGGCTTCGACGAGCTCGGTTGAGTCGCGAGCTTCCGGGCTTTGCAGCCCGACCTTACTTCGGCCGCCAAAGCGGGCTTCGCGAAGGAGGAAGCCGCTTCGGCGGAGCAGGCTTACCGTCTGGTTCTCAGCCTCGATGGCAGAGTTCTGCACATCCTTTTTATTACCCTTTGTGCTCGTTCGATATCCTGAGGTGATAAAGGCAGCTCTGCAGTGCCGCCCAACAATCCACCTGCAATGCCGCCGAATAATTCTTCTTCGCTTCTGGCGGAAGCGCCGGAATCGCCACCCAATGCACCGAAGGAAAGAGTGGACAAGAGCCGCCCGGTTTGACCCGAACCGCTGCCAAGCCACAAAATGCTTCCATCCTCGATATCTACCATCTTTGCCGTAATAAAGATTTCATCGTCAAAGTTTGGTACATTGATGATAAGAACCGCAGGGACGTTCAGGATTTTCCCAGCCTCAGCGGCACCCGCCTCAGTCATTAAGTCTGATGCCTGGAATCCCTGATTCCTAAGCAACGCTGCAACACTGGCACGTTCTTTTGGTGCATAACCCTTCTTCAGGAGCTCCATCGAGAATAAATCGGCAATTTGATTTTTGGCTGCTTCGTTTCTGACAGCACCTTCAACGGCTACGATAGCAATCTTATCTACCGTGCTAAAATTATAACCGACCCTGGGGAAGCTTTCTACTCGTCCAGAATAGCAGCCGCCGGCAAAAAGAATCGCTATTACCAGCATATAAACAACGATTTTCATAGCCTATACCTCCGACAATAACAGATTGACTAATGAGCCTAAAAGAACTTTAGTATAAAAGACTTATGTGAAATTGTCAAGCTTTATTTGTATCTTTCGACCGTATCCATATCAGGCTTTACAAATAAAAAAATTGCCTGATTCTTCTCTTCTTCAGGATTGTTTTATGGTACGCCCGGTTTAAATCCCACCCGATGGCAGTGATACTCGCATTTGACGCTCACAAAAGCGGATATCGTTAATTTAAGACTATATGGGCCCGGTATTCTGTAACACGCCTGTTAGAGGCGTGCGTTTCCGCATCTAATCTGAAGGGTGGCAGCTTCAAGCGAGTCCCGATTTTTCGGGACTCGCTTGGGGATGGTGCCGAATAACTATCAGTAACCACCACGCATTTAACACGTTACAGACCTCTATGTTCGAGCGGTTCCGGACAGCTAACAGAAATGAACTCGCATGCAAAGGCGATTTAACCAAGCAAAAAAGGCCGAGGATATTTTGTCCTCAGCCTTTTTATGCGGACCCCATTTTGTAAAAAGTCGCAAAATGGGGACCTTATATATTTGTATCCACCTCCCAAACGAGGGGGGTAGCACTAATGGGACTGCGGCTGGTCCTATATCGGATTATAGCCAACGTCCGCATAACTGGGTTGTTTTTGAGGACGATTGGGCCATTTCAACACATCAAACACAAACTCGCTGGCCTGGCGTATCATCACATCCGGCATACACGGACACATCTCAAACGAGCCAACTATATCATTGTCATATTTGCCTAAAACCTTCAGAAGATAATCCCAGTTTTCACGGGATATACCACCATGCAGGCCTGGCGGCTCGTGGTCGTCAGTCTGGCCATAATTATCAGTCAAATGCAGATGGGACACTTTCGGGGCCAAATCCTCTACATATTGCCTGAAGGAATATTCACCATCCAGATTGGCGTGTCCGATGTCAAGGCAATATCGGACGGATTCAAATTTCTCTCCGAGCTTCTTGAGCATCGGCAACCGACCGGTTTCGAGGCACAATTTGACATCGTTCTCCTCGGCCATTTTCACTACATCGGCAGCAAAATCACAGCCGTTAAGCTCCGGAAGATCGGGAATGCGGATACATTGCAAATCGGTTACAATATTTGCGCCAAGCAGCTTGGCACATTCGATTTGTTCGTGCCATTGCTCTAACGTTGGGCTGTCACTGCGGGAGCGCATCGCCACAAGCATATCCGCGGTTGCTGCGGCAAGCCTGGTCCAATTACGCCTCTGGTAACGACAATCACTCTGGCCCTTGATATTGGGCAATAACTCTATGCCGAAGCCCAGCGACTTTAAGAATTGGCACTCCTGCTCAAAAGATAACGGGTGCTCACGTCCCCAAAATACCATTGTAGAAACAGCGTACCTGATTTGCATTGTACCTTCCTCATATTCGACCGATAAATGAGCCTCTCTGTATATAGTGTGTAAAACAATACTATTATCTATCGAATAAAAACAGGTGCATATTAAAAGTTTCTTAAAAATTTCTTGTGCTGCGCAGTGACTTCGCAGAAGAGCAGGAGCATTTTTTGTGGTAAATTTTCAAGAAAATTGGTGGTTTTTCAGTTTTTTTTCTGATTATAGGGGCAAATCCTTGTTTTTAGGTTAAAAATGGGGGCAGGTATGTCAACATGCGCAGCTTGAGCAATATAGGTAAGAAAAAAACGTCAAAAAATGGGGTAGAAATGGTCAGAAATGAGTAAAAAGTTATGAGAGATGCGCGCCTTTTGGGTATAAATTCATCTGAAATTAACACTTTTTAAAGATTAACGTTATGTTAGTTTGGATAAGATAGGAAAGCATAAATATTATCGGACGTTGCTTTATTATTGAGGTGGGGATGGTTATTATGGTGGGTAAATGAAAGAGAATGATTGGTCAGGGTGGTTGGGGGAGTGGAGCGTGATTGGCTCGTGACTTGGGAGCCAGTCGCCCCTGAAGCGTGAAGCGCATCTCGTGAATGGTCAATGGTTAGTAGTGAGGCGGGGAGACAGAAGACGAATGGCAGAGGATGGAGAACTGGAAATCAGGAGAACAGGAAATCAGGATACCAGAAATCCGGGTGATATTGAATTAGGGGACAATAGATTCTGGATTCTCGATTCTGGATGCTCGATACTGGATTCTCCCGCCGTCGCTGAAGCTATGGTTGACAAGCGATACAGGATTCTCGATGGTTGTGAGTGGTTCATTGGTTCATTGGTTCATTTGGTCAATATGGATAATTGGTTAATTGGCTAATTTGAGACCATTCACGAATAATGAATCTGGGTCTGCTGGCCCGAAAGGCCGTGCCACGCCCCCCAGAAAAGGGGCAAGCTGTGGCTTCCGCCGTCGCTGAAGCTATGGCGGACAAGTACTGATAGAAAAACTGAAATGTTTATTGAACTACGCCTACTGGCGATTTGTGTTTGCTTTCTGGCAAACATGCGGGTATTTTAACATATTTTCAAACAAAAATCAACAAAAAATGACAAAAAAGCAACTTTTTTTGGCTGACTTTTTCCTATTGAAATCCGAACTCTATCCCCTATAATCTCCCTTAAGCATGTGGAATTCCTTGCTTTGGCGGGAAATGCGGTTTTATTTTCGTAATTCGTGTTGCGTATTGCGTATATCGCATAGTGTATAGCG
>JBAQFY010000202.1:0-23779 GCA_049287505.1 Sedimentisphaerales bacterium
ACCAGCTTTCGTGCCTGAATTCAAAAATGGCAGGTCGCTTCTTTGGAAGGAGCTTGATAAAACTTTCAAGCAGGTCGAGGTCCTGGTGCAGACTCGGCGGGAGTTGATACAGAACAGGGCCGAGGTTTCTTTTCAAGATGTCGATTCTTTCGAAGAAACGCTGCAGCGGTTCGGAGACATCTTTTAACTTCTTGATATGGGTTATGTATCGGTTGGCTTTTACAGCGTAGAGAAAGCCTTTGGGGGCAAGTTTGTGCCATCTCTTTACAGATTCGGTTTTCGGAAGATGGTAGAAGGTGTTGTTGATTTCCACGGTATCGAAATGCTGTGCGTAGTGCTCGAACCATTTGCTCTTCGGCAGCTCAGCGGGATAGAACAGCTCCTTCCAGTGGTCGTAATACCATCCTGAAGTGCCAATTCGAATATCGCAGTCCACTTTGCTCATAGATGATATTTTAACATTTTGAATGGTTTTGAAAACGGTTATAATTTGTTATAGCCGGTATTGTAGAAAACATCGTAAATCGTCATTTCGAGCGAGCCAAAGGCGAGCCGAGAAAACTGTTTTTTTAATAGATTTCTCCACTTCGCCCCCGTGCTTTCTTGCGAAAGCAAGAACGGGTGCTTCGGTCGAAATGACTTAGGGTCTTGCTTATAAAGCAAACTGATATAGGAATAAATTGAATAATATGGATTTTGGTCCACAACAAATCGGTAAGTGGTTAATCGCAGCGGGAGGTATTATTGTTCTGCTGGGCGTAATTGTAATTGTGCTTGGGCGAGTCGGCTTGTTTAAGCTGCCCGGCGATTTGCAATTCGGCTCCAAGAACTGGCGGATTTATTTTCCAATAGCAAGCTGCATACTCATCTCGATTATCCTGACGCTCATCCTGTGGCTTATCAATTATTTCCGTCGTTGAAGTAGGGTATTATAGTGTTGCCGGGTGTACTTTTAAGGTTGCTCGGGCGGCTCGACATTTTCCTGCTGTTCCTCAACAGCTCCTTGTTGCTGGTCGATTATCTTCTGAAGCTCCTCAATGGTTACTTGTTGTTCTGCAATAGTCCTTTCCTGGTTCTCGATAACCAGCTCAAGCTCCTTAATGTCTTTTTGGAGTATCCCCGCACTTTGGGCTTGCTCGTTTAACTGGGCGGTCAGGATTGTGATTTTTTCTTGTGCTTTTTCTGCTGCAGCAATCGCAATGTCTCGCTCCCCGACAAGTGGCTCGGCCTGCTTTTGAAGCACGTTGCGGGTTTCCTTAAACGCTTCCAGCTCCTCCTTTAGGTCGGCTATTTCGCTTTTGGCCCTGGTTAAATCAGCCGTGACTTTGGCCAACGACATTCTGGCCTCCGCAGCTTCTGCGAGGGCTTTTTTCTTCTCCCCATCATTCTCACAACCCATAAGAGCCAGCGAACAAGCCAACACAGTTAGAAATCTCACCAGCCGTGACGAGCTAACAGCTCGGCAGGATGTCAGTATGCTTCTTGTCATATCTATGTTCCTTTCTCTTTCCTGAAAATGATTATTCAAAAATCTTATTCCATTTTCTTTCCCATCTGCCTTCCCAGCCTCGCACGTGATATACATAGCTGATTATTAAAGGCAAAACGGAGGTGGCCTCGGCATAAACCATCTGTTCATAAACAGTATCAACCTTGCCCCACGAGGAGGCTTCCTTCAGAGTAGAGCTTGAGCAGGCTCCATCTCTAACGTCAGCGACTGTAATCTGGACAGCGTATTTGTGCATATTTGTTGGTTTTCCCAAAACTTTGGCACAGACAACTGTATCCTGGGCGAAATTCTTGGGCACGCCGCCCCCGATTATCAACAATCCTGAAACAGGGGATTTTATTTTAATCTCCGTCAGCTCCCTAAAATCCTTTATCGAGTCAATAGAAATATGGCTTTCCTCGTTTTCGGTCTGATGCATTACTAAGCCGAAACCCGCACTCGAGTCTGAAAAAGCAGGGCAAAATATTGGCACATCATTTTCATATGCTACTTGCACTAAAGAATCCGGTTTTTCTGCGTTGTTAATGAGATACTTGCCCATCTCTTTGATAAATTCCCTTGAAGAATAAGGTCCTGGGGCGAGTGAATCGGCTATTTCTTTTATAGTGTTGTCGCAGACCTGCAGCTGCTCTTCATCAATGAAAGTGTCATAGATTCTGTCGATATAGAGCTCTCTTAACTTTCTGTCATCAACAAATGGGCTGCCTTTATAAT
Organism: Sedimentisphaerales bacterium; assembly: GCA_049287505.1. Classification (GTDB taxonomy): domain Bacteria; phylum Planctomycetota; class Phycisphaerae; order Sedimentisphaerales; family Anaerobacaceae; genus NIOZ-UU13. Next base: position 2,225 of record JBAQFY010000202.1, read on the forward strand.
GCTTAAAACCTAAAGCCTCGAAAAAATCCATATCAACGATGGAAGCCCCTGTAGCCACTATCACATCAATCATATTGTGCCTGACCATATCGACATAAATCTGCATGCACCCTGCGGCGCTGGTACTGCCTGCTATACATAAAATGATTGTACATTCGTCATCGCTTATCATTCGATTAAGGATATCTGCTGCTCTTGCTGTGTCTCTTGCTGTAAAAGACATATCATTCATAGCTTCGATTATTTCTGTCGAATCAAAAGATTTTATGTCGATATGCTTTACAGCATCTTTTAGAAAATCGTTCTTTTCCATTTCAGCCTCCGAATTTGTAGCTCAGCAGTTTATAAATGAGCTTTGCGGCCATAAAGTCAGGAGCCTTATTTCTGTCATCCGGGCACAGCTCCACAACGTCAAAGCCCACGACATTTTTTTTATCAGAAACTGCTTTTAGTAACGCCAAAACATCATACCACAGCAATCCCCCCGGTTCAGGTGTTCCGGTGGAAGGCATTATAGACGGGTCAAAGACATCCAGGTCTATGGTTATATAAACATTATCCGAAAGATTGGAAATGACCTTTTTAATCCAATCCGTGTTGTTATAGATATCTTCTGCAAAAAACGTGCGGTTCTTGTCCATAGAATCTTTTTCGGTAGAATCCATACTTCTGATACCTACCTGAACCACCGGGCAGGACTCTTTAATTCTGGCCATAACGCAGGCGTTATTATATATTGAACCATTATATTCTTCTCTTAAATCCGCATGGGCATCTAATTGTAACACAGTAAGATTCACAAAGTGTTTTGCATGAGCCTTGACAGAACCAATACTGACCGAGTGTTCTCCGCCTATAACGACAGTAAATTTGTTTTTTTCGAGATAATACCGAACGGTTCCATTAGTCGCGTCAATCATCTCCCTGGTAGTAATCCCTCCGGTGATGGCATCTTCGGTATATATACCTTTTTTATAAACTTCTGAACGGGTCTCTATATCATATAGCTCCATATTGGCTGATGCTTCTATTATTGCCCCGGGGCCTTTGTCAGCACCTTTTATCCAGGTGCTTGTTCCATCGTAGGCAACAGGAATGATGACTATGCCTGCATTTTCCGGGTCAGAATATTCTTCGGGTAAATACCCAAAATTGATTGTTTCTTTCATGACATGTAAATCCCATCAACAACATATTCAATCAAACAAAAACATTGCTAACGCTACAGTAGTTGTCCACAGACCTTCCTGTCCTTTGGCGGTTTGAGTGATATTGGTTGTTTTAATAAACATCCCGCTTGATTTATATGCCTGCTCTTTTTCCGACCAGGCAGTGTCAGGATCAAGCTCCATCCCCAAAGTCGTCCCTAACATACCGGCTGCCAAATCTTCAGCCAAATCTCCCGCCTGCTGGCTATTCATGCCATGTCCGTGTACCTCGCTCAGATATCCCCATTGGCTGTTGTCTTTAGGAATAGCAACTCCTACTGAGGAGGCAACCAACCTTCCGTGTTCATTCGTATCGGCTCGGGCTATCACGCAATAACATATTTGGCCCGGTATCAGTGTTTTCAACCCATTTTCGCGGCTGATAATTTTGCATTTGGGCGGCAGAATCGAGGAGACCTGTACCAGGTTTTGTTGAGCTACACCTGCCGCTCGCAGTGCCTGTTCGAAAGATTTCAGTTGATACTTATGCCGGCCAACTCCTTTAGTTAAAAACACTCTGGTGGGAACAAGGTTATTCATTTAACGCTCCTTTATTTTAATTTTGTTTCTTCGGTAAATCTGATTGATAAACTATTATGGTCTTAAGTCCTGTTTGCACCAGGGACAGTAGTTCCAAAAATCGGAATCTATGGACCATCCGCACCGGCCGCAGATTTCAGGGAAAAGCCGAATCCGCCAAGGCTGACGAACTTTACGATGACACCATGGACAATAGCGCATAAAACGCATAAGTTTGCCATCACAGTATTTGCATAGGGCGTGATAATATACGCCCGCTGAGCGAATAGAACTTGGCGAATCTAATCCTGGCCCATAACACCACGGACAGAATCTCCATTCAGGCAGAACGCCTTTATGGCAGCGAGGGCAAATATGAGTGAATTGGCTTCGAGTATCAAAGCGATTCTTTTCACTACCGCACCAAGGGCACAATTGCATTGTTTCTGCTATAGGCTCATCACAGTTGACACACCTGAAAATGGCGTTGAAAAGTCTGCCATACCGCTTGACAAAAGCTTCACGCCTTACCTTATGCCAGTCGCTTTCTTTCTGTTCTGTTACTTTCAAAGCCTTTTGGTGACTTTTGGGCAAGGCCTTAATCATTGCGGCCAGCATTTTACCGGCGTTGGCAAAACGCTGCTCAGGAACAATCAACAAAGATTTTCTGATAAAACTCACGAAGGCTAAATTGGTTCTTTCACGAAGGCGCTCATAACCTCGAAACGGCCAATTGAAAGGCCATCGCGGCAGAATTCCAGTGATATATTCATAAAGTATTAATCCAACGGAAAAACAATCACTGCGATAGGTAGGACGACCATAAGCTTGTTCAGGAGCAACGTATCCGGGGGTTCCAAAATCATCAACAGTTTTCATCCGTCTTTTGAACTCCAAGGATATCCCAAAATCTCCCAATGCTATTCGTTTATCTGGAAATATAAATATATTACCTGGAGTCACATCACAGTGTACAATATGATTGTTGTGTGCGTAGGCAAGCCCTTCAAGAACCTGGATGATGATTGATGTTATTCGTCTAAAGGACATGGGTTTGGAATGGTCGTCTAAAGTACCCGTTGATAATTCTGTTGCAAGTATCATATGCTCGTTGATAATATCAGCATTTTTGACCGACAGTATATTGGGGTGACGCAACTTGGAAACTGCCCGGACCTCCCGTAACAAAATCTCATTATCACGCCTGCCAATAATATCTGCCAAAGGTATTTTTAAAGCGACCCAGATACCCTCTACGCGGTCCCTTGCCTCCCAGACTTCACAGTGTCCACCTGTTCCGAGACACTTTTTAAGGCGGTATTTACCAAGGCGGTTGCCGCTTTTAAGGTACAAGCCGACACTTTCAGGATTTGATACCTTGTTCGTATTCATCCAGCCAATTATTTCCTTTTGACCTATAGTTTACTCGAACTAAATTAAAATAATAATATTTTTGCAAAAGTCAAATTTTTTATTGACCATTCGGTCAAAACTGACTATATGGTCAGAATATGAGTGTGAAGATGCTGAGAACCGAGAAGGCCCGGATGCAGAAAAGAGTTAAGAGTACTCGAAAGAAACTTAAAGAAGCCGCCTTAAATATTTTTACTGAAAAAAGTGTTGACGCTGCAACGGTGGAAGAAATTACAGAGAAAGCCGGCCTGGGCAAGGGAACGCTTTACCGGCATTTTTCGGATAAAGAGGAGATTGTTATTACGCTGGTGGAAGAGGCGATAGAGCATTTGATTGAACGTATCCGTTCATACGATTGTGAGCCCGAAAACCTGGAGGATATGTTAGAGCATTTATTGAATGCTCACTATGAGTTTTCCGTTGATTCAAAAGAGGAATTTATGCTGCTCTTCCAGGGAAAGTTATTGCTAAAACTTGAGTTTGAAGCTTTGGAAGAATTAGAGGAGCCTTATTTGCGTTATTTAGAAGAGATTGAGAATAAGGTCTCAATATATTTATCCCCCAGAATGGACCCTATAAAAATACGCAGATTGGCCTGCGCAGTGGCGGGATTTGTTTTTGGATTTTTCTCATTTGCTATGATTGGTATGACTCCAGGTGAAATCGAGACAAGCGTCAAGCCGCTTAGGCGGGTTTTTGTAAGAAGTTTATGTGCATTTCTTGGGCGATAATCACTGCTCATTAATGTTTTTAGGAAAATGACAACTCTCTCAAAAGGTTATAAACCATTTGTGAACTGCCGAATTTATATGACAAATGAAAAAACGAACAAAAGTGGGCTAACACCCGAAGAAATAAAAGAATTCAAAGCCTTATTGTTGGCGAAGTTAGACGAAATATTGGATAACGTAATTTGTATGGAAGAGGAGTCGCTACGAAAGCCAAGGACTGATTTATCAAATTTGCCGTTTCATATGGCTGATGCGGGTACGGATACTTATGAGCTTGAAAATACCCTTGGGTTGATGGATAGCGAAAGAAAGCTGCTTAAGGAAATTGAAGATGCACTCGGTCGTATCGAGAACGGCACGTACGGAATTTGTGAGGGCAGCAACGAACCCATCCCCAAGGAACGATTGAAAGCAATTCCGTGGGCTCGATATTGTGTTGCTTTTGCCAGCCTGTTAGAGAAAGGTCTCGTGGCCAAAGAAGATTCCTTTGATGAATCGGGTTATGATTACGAGACCAAAGAAGGGCAAGATGATGACTTCGACAATTTTACGGACGAGTAAAACGGCTATGAACAAGGAGGGGATGTTACGGAACGCAAAGGACCATTGTTTTTTTATGGGCTTAAACGATAGTGGTGCGGAATTATGTAAAGCTAATACTGTCTATGGTATTGCGGGTATTCATTATGTTCAAAATCAACTTGATATAAGCCCAAATGCTACTTTTATTTCCACCCCAGATATGACCATTACCAGAAATTCGAGTCGGTGGGGAAGCGGATTTGGCTATGGTGGAAAGATAAGCTGGGGAGCGGGAAACGATGACCTTGTTGTTCTTGATGTAAAACCTAATGCGTGTGGAATGCTGGTAGGAGGTCTGGAGGAACTGCCCGATATTGAGAGTTTGATTAAAGAATTATATAAATTGGAGGCGAGCGCAATAGAGATAGACGGTATTAAGGTTATTTGGGACTTTTACAAGAGCAACCATTTTATAGATGTGTTTCGAGTAAAACCTGTTATAAAGCTGGATCAAAATCTACCACCATATGCTTTTATCATACACGGAGCCGCCGGTGAGTTTAAGGGAGATAATAAATCAGGCTTTGGAATATATTATGACGCAAGTAAGCAATTGCGTGAGATGACGGAAAACGTTGAAACACCTTTTGGAGAGTTTCATATTCTTACAGGTAGTAGTGCTAAAAAGTATTTTGAACAGTATCAACGCGCTGAGAATCACTCAAAGAAAAAAAGAATAATGGCCGCTGAATTCTTGTTTGGAAAATTCATAGAAATTTCTAATGAGACTCATCAGGGGCTTATAAATATGAATGAAATAGCATTGGGTTGTCATTATTTCAGTAATCAGACTACTCTTTTCCCGCTTACTTTAAGAGCGGATTTACCCGCATACCTGGTTAGGGGTAATACCAATCTTAGCCCTGAAAGTATAGAACTGTTAGGTTTTGAAAAAAGAGCGAAAAAACTTGGCCTTTATGAGAGGCTCTTAAACGCCAATATTATCCCACATGGTGGAGGATATGTTTTACCGGATATTCTAACCGTAAATAAAGTGACACAAGTTAGTGGAAAGAGATACTTTGAAGTTGAGATGCAGAATGATAGGGGTAAAGAAATTATACGCGAAGTGCGGGAGTTACCTTACGAATACAGGGGGCGAAAGGTCGTTTTGCGTACTTTGGAAATTGGGTCGATAGAGATTGTTGCCAAGCTGACCCCGGAATATGTTCTGAAAATATAAGAAGGTGGTGAATAGGTTGAGTACTTAGGAACTATTTCCTATGTAATCGCGAAAATTTTCATTGTTTGCATTTTTTTGCTGAAAAGATATTGTAAGTAATCAAGATTTCGAGGAAAAGCGGGGCAGATAATTACGAACCCGCTTATCAACAATTACTTTTTAATTTCATGGAGGTATTAAAATGGCAAAAAAGAAAACAAAGAAAAAAGCAACAAAGAAGAAAACAGCGAAGAAGAAATAAATACTTGATAATTTCAAATTATCATAAAGCCATCAGTGTAAGTACATTGATGGCTTTTTTTCAATAGCAAGCTGCATACTAATCTCGATTGTCCTGACACTTGTCCTCCGGCTCATCAATTATTACCACCGTTGAGACGTGGGCTGTTTGTTACTCCACAGACAGAAAATTATCATTTTGATTTTATCCCCGCCGAGATATAATCAATCCCGTTAGAAATTTGGTGAACAAACCCAAACCGGCACAAAAGACAATTTCTAACGGGGAAAACCTTATGAAAAATGCCATTCTGAGCGAGCTTTTTGATGAGATGGCTGATGTTATGGAGATACTCGGCGAGGACCGTTTCCGCATCAACAGCTATCGAAAAGTCGCGCGTGTTATTGGCGATATGCCAACAGACGTCGAGACACTGCTGGTATCAGGGCAATTAGCAAAGACGCCCGGCATCGGGAAATCAAGCCTTGCTAAAATTGAAGAGTTTATGAAGGCCGGCAAGATAACCGCCCACCAGGAGCTGCTGAAAAAAATCCCGCCGACGTTATTGGAATTGCTCACCATACCCGGTATGGGGCCAAAGGGAGTAAAAGCGGTCTATGAAAAACTAAATGTGACGAGCATCGATAAACTGAAAAGTGCAATTAAGAGCGGTTCGCTTGCTACCCTGCCCGGCTTTGGCGATAAAAAGGCTGCGGCAATCACAAGAGGGATAGAATTTCTGGAAAAGTCCACTGGCCGAATACGCCTTGACCAGGCAATGGAGGCGGCGGAGCTGGTTACTTATTTGCTCAGGGGGCTGTCCGGCACTCATAGAATCCAAACCGCCGGCTCGCTGCGACGCCGAGCCGAGACTATCGGGGATGTCGATATACTCGTCTCTTCCGGTAGGAGTAAGAAAGCCTCTGAGCGGATTATAGAAGGATTTACCAGTGCAGAATTCGTTGAAGAGGTCCTTGCAGCGGGGCCTACAAAAGGCTCAGCGATTATCCAAACAACAACCTGCCCCGTTCAGGTTGATGTGCGTGTCGTACCACAGGAGAGTTTCGGCGCTGCGGCACAATACTTTACCGGCTCAAAAGAGCATAATGTGCGATTGAGAGAAATCGCCATGAAGTCTAAGTTGAAGCTGAATGAATACGGTCTATTTAAGGCAGAAAAGATGGTTGCCGGCCCGGACGAGGAGGAAATCTATCGGAAGCTCGGACTTGATTATATCCAGCCGCTGCTGCGCGAAGACCGGGGTGAGGTTGAGGCGGCAAAGACGAATTCTTTGCCTGAGCTGATTAGGATTGGTGATATCGAAGGTGACTTACACGTGCATACAAATGCATCCGATGGGGACTGTGATATATCTGATATTGTCCGGGCTGCAAAAGAGATAGGTTATAAATATATTTGTATTACGGACCACTCGCAGTCATCAGCAATCGCCAATGGTCTGTCGGCTGAACGATTGGCTCAGCAGATTAAGGAAATCCGCAAGCTCAATGAAGAGCTTAAAGGTATAGCTATCCTGGCTGGAACAGAGGTTGACATCCATGCCGATGGGTCCTTGGATTTCGATGATAAATTACTCGCTGAGCTGGATTTTGTAATAGCTTCTATACATTCGGGCCTTGCCAGCTCACGTGAAAAGGTAACAATCCGCACATTGAAGGCGATGGATAATCCGTATGTAAATTGTATTGGTCACCCGACGGGCAGACTCATCGGTCAGCGAGAGGCAATGGACCTTGATATAGCCGCTGTTATCAAGCGTGCCGCTGAGACTCATACGGCCCTGGAGGTCAATGCGAATCCATGGCGTCTGGACCTTAAGGATACGCACTGCAGGATGGCAATCGAGGCGGGAGTTAAGCTGGTGATTGGAACCGATGCGCACAGTGCTGCCGGTCTCGGCCTGATGGGCTTTGGGGTGGCGACCGCCGCGCGAGGGTGGGCAACGAAGGCCGATGTGCTAAATACTTGTTCGGCTGCTAAAATCAAAAGCTGGGCCAAAACCAAAAGAACATAAGAAGTGAAAAACACAAAACACAAAGCACAAATTGGTAACAGGTGAGTAGTGAGTGGTGAGTATTCAACTCACTAATTAACCACCCACCAATTAACCATTGTGGTTATGTCACTGAAATCCGCTAAGATTTTGTTAACAGGTCTGCCGGGGTGCGGCAAGACGACCGCCATAATGAAGATTATAGATACTCTTGGGTGCGAAAAAGTAGCTGGTTTTTATACACAGGAGATACGCCGGGGCGACATACGTAAAGGTTTTAGCTGGAAACGCCTCGATGGTGCAGAAGGGACACTTGCTCACGTTGACATTAAGGGGCGTTTTAAGGTGGGCAAATATGGCGTGGATGTTGCGGGCTTTGAAGAAGCTGTTGTGCCGATTCTGGATGTTGAGCGAGCTAATACCGAGTTGTTTGTTATTGATGAGATTGGAAAGATGGAATGCCAGTCCAAGAAGTTTGTCGCTGCGGTACGCCGGCTCTTTGCGTCTGAGAAGCCGGTATTGGCCACGGTGGCACAGAAGGGTACAGGCCTTATTTATGAAGTGAAGAATTATTCCGACACCCAACTATTTAAACTAACCCGTTCTGACCGTGATAAAACCATAGCCGAAATCTTGGAAATCCTTTCATTTTTGAAGACACCTTTACAGAAAATTGGGAATCCACGAAATGTGGGACGTTGAGAATTATGGGGCGCAGACTGTAATGCTTCAGTTTAGGAGAGTATCTATGTCGGAAGATTGGGCCGAGGAAATAACAGAGCGGATTTTGAAGCGGGGCTTATTGGAGTCCCCGTTAGGAGTCCACGGCAATGGGTCACCAGACCGCCGGGGGGACTTACTTCTAACGGGGCAAGTGGGCATCTGTCTTATTCTGGGTGCTGCGGATACCGGCAAAACCGCCCTGGCGGCGGCTCTAACCGGGCGGTTGGTTCAGAGCCAAGCCGTTGGTATTATTGATGCGGATATAGGCCAGTCTCATATCGGGCCGCCTACAACGGTCGGGTGGGCCGTTGTCGATAGGCCGCATGTTGATTTTTCACAGCTTATGCCCGGCGGTATCAGCTTTGTTGGCGATGTAACGCCGGTTGGACATCTTCTTCAGTTGACTGCGGCCATTACTCAATGTGTTCAGCAAGTATCCAAAGTTACCGATTTAATCATAATTGATACGCCTGGTTTTATTAACGGGCCGGCAGCGAGCGCTTTGTGGTGGACGGTGCAACGAATATTAAAACCGAAATTGATACTGGCGGTGAAGCACGATAATGAGCTGAGTGATATCCTTGCGGGCCTGCAGAACCTCGGCTCGCATATTGAGCTTGTAAAAGCACCGCCGCAGATACCGACCAAATCGCCACAGGCCAGACGCAGATATCGACAGGACAAATTTAAGAGGTACTTTCAGGACTCTCAACTTTATAATATCAGCTTGAGTAACGTAGCGATACAGGCCGGCAGGAATTTGAGGAGCGAAAGTCTGATTGGTCGGCTGGTTGCTTTAAGAGATGAAAAAGGAATAGATTTAGCAATAGGTATAATAAATGACCGGCAGGATGATAAGGATATAGTTGTCATTAAAGCACCACAGTTCGATATTAGTCAGATTCGTTGTCTTGTTATAGGAGATGTAAGCATAGATATTGCTGGTGAATAATATGGAAACGGTTTTCATAAATGGCAGCACCGGCGAGGGTGGAGGGCAGATACTGCGAACGAGCCTGACGTTGGCCTGCATAACCGGCAAGAGTCTGCGTATTGAAAACATCCGTGCCGCCCGCCGCAATCCCGGCCTGGCCAAACAGCATTTAAGCTGCGTTCAGGCCGCCTGTCAAATCTGCAACGGCCAATGCCGGGGAGCTTCTCTGCGCTCGCAAGTGTTGGATTTTCAGCCGGGGCCTGTTCAGGGGGGCGATTTTTCTTTTGATATTGGTTCGGCAGGCTCAGCGTCTTTGGTCGTTCAAACCGTCTTACCCGCTTTGTTTTTAGCCGACAGGCCTTCTATGGTTAATGTAACCGGCGGGACGCATAATCCGCTGGCTCCGCCGTTTGATTTTCTCTGCGAGACCTTTCTGCCCGCTATCGGCAATGCAGGTTTTGAGGGCGATTGCAAACTGATAAAGCACGGCTTTTATCCTGCCGGCGGCGGAAAAATAACTTTTGACATCAAGCCTTGGCAAAAAGGCACAGAGCAAATAATTGATATTTGCGAGCCGAGCAGCCCCGCCGAAGGCGGGTTTGATATAGTCCAGGGCTTCGCCCTGGCACAAATTTATGCCCGGATATACATTGCTAAGCTGCCTTCCCATATCGCACAGCGACAGCGGAAACTATTGCTCGAGAGCGGACTGAATATTCAGAACATCGAACATATTGAAGTAACGGATTCTGATGGGCCGGGAAATTGTGTGATGATTCGGCTTTGCATCGGCGATAGAACGACAATATTCACCGCATTTGGAATGAAAGGCAAACCATCTCAGGATGTAGTTGGTGAGGTCGTCAATCTGACCAGGGATTTCTTAGCCAGCGGTGCTGCCGTTGACCGTTTTTTAGCCGACCAGCTTTTGATTTATATGGCGATGAATTCCTGTTTTGTGAAAGATAACAAAATGGGGGCCCGCTCAAAGAGCGGCTGTTACACGACTAATGAGCTTTCCACTCACCTTTCGACAAATATGGACGTAATAAAGAAATTTCTGCCTGTTGATTTCGTTTTGGAGCAGCAAAAACAGCTCTATAAAATTTCCTGCCGATATGAGTAAAGTCCACTATGTTTTGATATGCCTGGTTTTACGATCTTTGTGTTAAGTACCGGTTTTGCAATATGCAACAAAATATAAATCCTGGCGAAAGAAAGTCTTGCCATATTGTACCGGAGAAGTTAAAGTTTTGCGAAATATTATTTCCGGCAAAGCAAGTTTGAGGAAGGGCAGCCCATAGGTCGCAAACTGCGAAGCCATTAAAAGGAGCTAAAGGAGAAATGCAAACCGAGCTTGAATATCGAACCTTAATCGAGCTTTTTAATGAGTCCCTTCGTAAAATCAAATCTTTAGATAAGGAATGCCTGGAAATAATCAGAACAGAACGCCAGGAAAGTCTCTCCTTCGGACAATTAAAAACAAGGGCAGAAGATTTTGCATTGTGGCTTATTCAGGATAGGAACATCCAAATAAGTGACAAAGTAGCGGTATTGGGCAAAAACCGTGCGGACTGGGACGTGGCTTTTTGGGGGATTATCTTAGCCGGTGCTGTTCCTGTATTGATTGACCCGGAAAGGCCGGTTGAGGGGGTACAAAATCATGTGCTTCATACCGATGCATGCCTAATCGTTATGGCTGACGATTATCAGGATACCGATTCCCGGCAGGAGCTCAAAAAGTGGGCATCCGGTCGGGACATAGGTCTAATCGAGATGACCGTCTTTGAAAAAATCGGCGTTAGCCCCGTTAGAGACCAGAAAGAAAAAGTCTCTAACGGGGTTATCAGTACTGAAAAGGCCGAATTATTTGAAAAAATTAGAGATGAGGTGCAGGCAGAGGACACGGCTGTTATTTTATGCACATCCGGCACCACCGGCGACCCGTGGGAAGTTGAGCTGACGCATACCAATTTCATAGCTAATATTGAGGGTTCTGTAGAAAAGATAAAGTTAACCCATGAGGATACGCTCGGACATATTCTGCCGCCGCATCATTCTTTTGGCCTTACAGTTGGCAAATTGCTGCCTTTCTGTGTCGGTGCGAATAATGTTTACACTAACCAATACCGCCGAATATCCGAGCTTATAAGGGACGAAAGCGTAACGATTTTCATTGCTGTCCCTGCTCTTTTTACGGTTCTTGCGAAGAATGTTGAAGAAAATCTTGCCAAGCAGAAACGAAAAAGCCTGCTTGTTAAATTGTTTGACCGCTGCCTGCCGAAGCTGGTTGGAAAAAGAATCATAAAAAGGTTAGGATGGGAAAGGCTTCGATTTTTCTTATCAGGCTCGGCACCGATGCCGAGGTGGGTGCTGGATGTTTTCTGGAGGAGGGGCATACTGTTGTATGAAGGTTATGGCACTACGGAAAACTCACCGGTTTACGGTTTCAATGAGAGTCCGGGAAAATTAGGCTCTGTTGGTAAACCCATCGACACTCTATTAGTAAAGATTGTCAACGAAGAAGGGCAAAGTCTCCAGGCAGGTGAAAAGGGCGAGATTGCCCTCGGCGGGCCGTGTATTATGAAGGGATACTACAAAAATCCCAAAGCTACTCAAGCTGTCGTTAGGACAGACGACAAAGGCATCCGCTGGCTGCTAACCGGCGATTTGGGCTACCTGGATGAGGATGGAAACCTTTACATTACCGGCAGGAAGAAGTACCTGATTGTGCTGCCCGGCGGTAAAAATGTTAATCCTGAGCTGGTTGAATCAGCACTTTCACAGGCTTATTATGTAAAAGAGGTATTAGTGGTTCCGGATTTGCGGAGAGACTCGGTCGGCATAGAAGAGGAGACTGTCAAGGCAATTGTCCGGCCGGACTGGGAGGTAATAGAGAACCATACCAGTTTTTCATACTCTGATTTGGTGAATAAACCGCAAAAACTCAAGAGTCTCGTCTGGCAAAGCGTCAATGAATGTCAGAAACAAAGCAGGCGGTTGTCCTCTTATGAAAAGGTATCATCGCGTCATCTTGAAATTAGAATAGACGAATTTCAGAAAACCTCAACCGGAAAGATTAAACGAGAAGTTTATATGAGGGTATGATATTAATGTCCTATTCAGGGAATGAGAAGAAACCTTTCGCTTTCAGACGAAGAACTGGTATTATAAACTCGAAATTCGAATATCGAAATCCTCCGCAGTCCTAAGGACTCCTTACGGAGGACACCTTGCGGTGGAAACAAATTCAAAATCCGAATTACTAAAATTCAAAACAGCGTCTCATAAGCTAATATGTTTTTGTTTTGAAAATTTGTATTTTGAACATTCGATATTATTTCGGATTTCGTGTTTCGGATTTTCTTGGCTTTAATGAACTTACAGCGTGTCTTATAAGTTACCGTTTTCAGGCGGTAGTAGTTAACTTTGTTCCTTTTAGGAGGTTTTGCAATGCAAGTTTCTATTTCCCGTCGTAAATTTTTAAAGACTGCTGCGGCAGGCAGTGCCGCCCTGGCTATGTCAGCCACAAGTTACTCCCGCGTCATCGGCGCCAACGACCGGATATCTATCGGTATATTAGGCTGTGGCGGCCGGGGTCTCGGCGCTCATATGCCCGGCGTGTACAAACACGTCGAGACCGAAAATTTTGAAATCACGGCCGTGTGCGACCCATGGCGGCTTAGGCGTGAGGCTGCTTCGGCGCAGGTGAAAGAATGGTACGGACGCGAGGCGCGAAAATTCTCGTCTTACCGTGACCTGGTGGCACTTAAGGATGTTGATGCCATTATGATTGCCTCTTGCGACCACCAGCACACCACGCACCTTAAAGCCGTTGCAGAGGCAGGTAAAGATGCCTACTGCGAAAAGCCGCTGGCGAGGAGACTCGACAGACTCCGGGACGCCTGCGATGCCGTCAAGAAGGCCAAAATCGTCGTCCAGATTGGCACGCAGTTACGCAGCTTTCCTACCTTTACCGGATGCCGGGAGCTTTATAAGACCGGTATTCTCGGCACGGTTGGGCGCATCGAGCAGTGCCGCAATAATGAGCGGCCTTACTGGTACGGGTATATCAAGGACGTCAAGGCCGAGGACGTGGACTGGAAGGAATTCCTGCTGGATACTCCTTTCCAAAAGTTTGACCCGGTATTGTATTCGGGCTGGTATGGTTACAGGCTGTTTTCCGATGGGCCGATTCCGGGGTACGCCAGCCACTTCATCGACCTTGTGCACTATATTACCGGCGCGAAGTTCCCCAAGAGCTGTGTCTGCCTGGGCGGCACTTTTACCTGGAAGGATGAGCACAACTTTACCTGCCCCGACCACGTTCAGGCGTTGTGGATTTATCCGGAGGGATTTATGGTGAGCTACTCGACGAACTGCGGCAACGGCAGCGGTAACAGCTTTAAAATCTTCGGCGACCAGGGCGTGATGGATATGGTTGACTGGAATGCGCCGTTCCTGAGTGCCGAAGGTGGAGGTAAAAGAAGGGGTGAGATACGAGGCAGGAAGCCCGTCGAGGAGGTCCCGCGGCCGGACCACTTTCTCGATTGGCTACAGTGCCTGCGGAGCCGCAAGACGCCCAACGCCTCCATCGACGCCGGTTATCAGCACGCAATAGCCTGCATAATGGCGATGCAGTCTTTTGACACCGGACGGCGAACGATATACGACCCGGAGAGCCGTGAAATTCGCGAGGGATAGAGCACGTGAGGCGTTGTTTTTTTGGGAGATTTGTATAACGAGTAAGGAGAAAATACGGATGAACTCTTTTGAGAAGTTGACCCGCCGACGATTTCTGGACCGGACTCTGAAAATTGGTGCTGCGGGTCTGGCGGCCTCCTGTACGGGAGCATCCCGCGCACCGGCTGCGATGGGGTCTGCGACCAATGGTGCCTGGCAGATTGGCTGCTATACGCGTCCCTGGGCCAATTACGATTACCGTGTGGCGCTCGATGCTATCGCCGAGGCGGGTTTCAAGTATGCCGGTCTGATGACAACCAAGTCTAAGACTGGGCTTGTAATTTCGATATCCACTACACTTGAAGAGGCAGAGCGAATTGGCGAAGAAGCAGAGAAACGCGGCCTGGATGTATTGTCGGTGTATGGCGGTGACATTCCGGTGGCAAAGTCACTTGGGGCGGGTATTGAGGGTCTGAAGAAACTAATCGATAACTGCGCCGCCTGTGATGCTAAGAACCTGCTGATGGGCGGAACCGGCGATGAGAAACTTTACAAGATGTATTACAAGGCTATTGCGGAGTGCTGTGATTACGCCGCTGAGAAAGGTGTCGGTATAAGCATTAAGCCGCATGGCGGCCTCAATGCTACCGGGCCGCAGTGCCGTAAGACCATCGAAATGGTCGGCCACAGAAACTTCCGTATATGGTACGACCCGGGTAACATCTTTTTCTACTCGAACGGCGAACTCGACCCGGTTGATGATGCGGCTACAGTTGATGGGCTTGTGGTCGGTATGTGCGTCAAGGATTACAGGCATCCGAAGAATGTCTCAGTAACGCCAGGGACCGGCCAAGTTGATTTTCCTGCTGTTCTTGCACGTTTGAGGAAGGGTGGATTCACACAGGGACCACTGGTCGTAGAATGCCTTGACCAGGGAGATGCCGAGCAGACACTCGCCCAGGCCCGGAAGGCCCGGACGTTCCTGGAAGGTCTGAGCGGCCAGAGGACATTGTCTTCAGGTAAGAGGTCTGTTAGTGTTCCTGAACTGACCGCGGGTCTGGCAGTTATTGACATCACGCCGCCGATTCCTTATCGCATGAGCGGATACTTTAATGAGCGGCTGAGCACAGGGATATCAAATCCCCTTCATGCCAAGGCCATAGTTCTTCGCCAGGGTGATAGAGGTGCAGCTTTGGTCTTCTGCGACATCATCGGCCTATCGCTCGACGTTTCCTCACGTGTTCGTCGGCAGGTCGCCAAACAGACTGGAATTCCGGCCGCGAATCTCCTCATTGCCGCGACTCACAGCCACACTGGTCCGCTCTATTTTGGTGCGCTAAGGAAGCACTTCCACGACGAAGCGGTGGCTGAGCATGGGAGTGACCCATACGAAAAAGTAGATTATCCGTCTGAACTGGCTGCGAAAATTGTCAAGGTCGTAACGGAAGCCGATGCGGCGGCGAAGCCTGTCAGGCTCAAGGCAGGAGTGGCTGAGCAGCAAGGTTTATCGTTCAATCGGCGATTTCATATGAAAGACGGAACCGTCCGGTTTAATCCCGGCGTGTTGAATCCTGACATAGTCAGACCTGCCGGGCCGATAGACCCCGGGGTCGGCATTGTGTTTTTCGACGATGCCAAAAGCGATAGTGCCACTGCAGCGCTTGTGAACTTCGCCCTTCATCTGGACACTGTCGGCGGAACCGAATACGCAGCCGACTATCCTTTCTACCTGGAGCAGTCACTCCGCGAGAAATATGGTGAGCAGTTTGTTTTGATGTTTGGCACAGGTACATGCGGTGACATCAACCATATAGACGTTACGAAAAAGGAGCGGTTAAAGACGGACTATATCGGTGAGACGCTGGCAGAGACAGTGAAGGCAAAAGCGGGGTCTCTGGAGACTATCATCAAGCCCACACTTGCGGTGCGAAGCGAAATCGTCGAGGTGCCGCTTCAAAAATATGGGCCTGAGAAGGTAGCTTGGGCCCGTGAGAACATCAAGAAGGTTGGTACAAGAGAACTGTCGTTCCTTGAACAGGTTGAGGCGTATAAGATATTGGCGCTCGAGATGCGCGGCGGTGAGACAATCGGGCTTGAGGTCCAGGTTTTTCGGCTGAGCCGCGATGTGGCAGTGGTCGGATTGCCTGGTGAGGTATTTGTTGATTTGGGTCTTGCTATCAAGCATGCCAGTCCTTTTGCGATCACATTAGTTATCGAACTTTGCCAGGATGCTCCCGGTTATATACCAACAAGGAAGGCATTCGCCGAAGGCAGCTATGAGACGGTCAACTCTCGGATTGCTCCCGGAGGAGGTGAACTAATGGTCGAGGCAGCAGTACGGCTCTTGAAGGAAATTGGAACACCCTAATCAGATAGTACTAATGCGTAATATTAATACTTTAGTCCCGACGCACCGGAATTAGAATTGCATATTTACCGATGGAGATTACAATGGAGCAGAGATGTCCCGGTGTATCGGGACGAAGACTCAAAAGATAATCGAAAAACGTATAAGAGCAATAGCTTCTTATGACTAATTCCCTACGAAAGGAGGACTACGAAATGTTGGAAAAACAAAAAACTTCAGTTTTAGATAAGACCCCGGAGCGGATTACTCGTCGCCGGTTTATGGCCGGGGCCGGTGCGGCTGCTCTGTCGTTCACGGCAGTCAAATCACAGCTTGTCCGGGGATACGCCGCCAACTCAAAAGTTAATTTAGGTATAATCGGCTGCGGCGGTCGTGGAACATGGATAACGGGTCTATTTAAAGAGCATGGCGGATACAATATCGTTGCGGTTTCAGATTATTTCCAGGACAGGGTTGATGATTGCGGCGGGAAATTTGACGTGCCACAGACTCGCCGTTATACAGGCTTGCTTGGTTATCGCAAGCTCATTGAAAAGGTGGACGCAGTAGCGATTGAGAGTCCGCCTTATTTCCATCCGGAGCAGGCCGCTGCCGGCGTGGACGCAGGTAAGCATGTATATGTTGCCAAGCCAATCGCAGTGGATGTGCCGGGCTGCCAAAGTATCGGCGACAGTGGCAGGAAGGCATCGAGCAAGAAACTGTGCTTCCTTGTGGATTTCCAGACTCGTGCGGATGAGTTCTACATCGAGGCGCTGAAGCGTGTTCGAGATGGTGCACTGGGAGAGTTTGTTTTTGGTGAGGCGATATACCACGCAGATTGTCCATTCAAACGTATGTACGATATGTGGCGGGACGACCCAAAGAATCCTGAGAATCGTTTGCGGGCATGGGGGCTGGACAATATATTATCCGGTGACATTATTACCGAGCAAAATATTCACACACTCGACGTGATGAGCTGGATTATGGATGCCGAACCTGTTTACGCAGTTGGGACGTGCGGCCGGACGGTTCGTCCTGTCGGAACCTGCAACGACCACTTCACGCTTCTGTATGAATACCCGAACAAAGTGGGTATTACATTTAGCTCAAGGCAGATAGAAGGTCACGGCACTCAGCCTGAGGGTATTAGAAATCGAATGTTCGGCTCTAAAGGTGTGCTCGAGACGGAATACGGCGGGCAGGTACGGATTCGCGGCGAGGGTGATACCTTCTATCGCGGCGGAAGAAGCCCCGGCATTTATCAGGAAGGTGCTGTAGCCAACATTAAGACATTCCACCAGAGTATTATCGAGGGCAAATATGATAATCCGACTGTCGAGCCGAGTGTGCGGAGCAATCTTATAACAATCCTTGGCAGGACAGCCGCCTACACAGGGCGCAAAGTAACCTGGAAGCAGCTTCTCGAGAGTCAAGAGAAGCTTGATGCCAATCTTAAAGGTGCGAAAGCATAGGCTTGAGCACGTAAGTATAAGGATGGTTTTTATACACCTGTGATGGTTTTTGTATGTTTATGGAGGTATGCAAATGAAACACTCACACATAACTCGACGGCGGATGTTGGCTAATGGAGCGCGGGTGTTGGCCGGTTTGACCTTAGCCGCTTCATGCAGACCCCCCGGTGAAGAAGCAGCGAGGAAAAAAACAGTCAGCGGTTTCAAGCTCGCGGTCTGCGACTGGACAATAGGCAAGACGGCTGACCCTGCTTCGCTTGAGATGGCCAAGCGGATAGGGCTTGATGGTGTGCAGGTGGATTTCGGAAGGGGAGAAGATACTCTGCCGTTGTTCGATGCAGATTTGCAAAGGCGTTTTCTTGATGAGGTGCTCAGACAGGATATAGAGATTGCGTCACTGGCGATGGGTGTTCTTAACAACATTCCTTACAAAAGCGACCCACGTGCAGAGCGATGGGTTGCAGATGGTATTGACGTTTGCAAGGTATTGGGTGTTAATATTGTTCTCCTTGCCTTTTTTGGCAATGGTGATTTGCGAGACGACGAGAAGGGCAAGGACGTTGTAGTTGAACGGCTCAAGCGGGTGGTGCCGAAAGCGGAAAAGGCCGGGGTGTTTCTCGGTGTCGAATCGTGGTTAAGTGCCGAGGAGCATATAGAAATCATCGACCGCGTCGGCTCACACGCTGTGAAGGTTTATTACGATGTGGCTAACTCCAATATGGCGGGCTATGATATATACAAGGAGATACGCCAGCTCGGCAAGAACATCTGCGAGTTTCACGCCAAGGATTATGACGATTTATACGGCAAAGGCTCGATTGATTTTGAACGGGTCCGTGGGGCGATGGATGATATCGGCTATCGAGGATGGCTCATTATGGAAGGGACAAAGATGCCGTTAGGTGTTGAGGAGAGCTGCCGATATGACGCTCAATATTTGCGGGGTATTTTCCCAACTAAAGTATAAATGCAGCAGGTGACGGCTTGAGGGCCGGACAAAACGAAGGGGTAGATTATGAAATCAAGATATAAATTTGTAATTTTGGTGCTTGTTCTTGTCGCGGCTCAGTTTGCTGTCGGGACGCCATTAGATGATTATGTTAAAGCGCCGGATGAAAATTACAGCTACAGTCTTGTGGACACTATCGCAGGTGTTGGTTACACCGCTTATGTTCTGGATATGACCTCGCAGTCGTGGCGAAGCAAGGATGAAGTGGACAGAACTCTCTGGAAACATTGGCTGACGATAATCAAACCCGACAGGGCGACTTCCAATAAGGCGCTGCTCTGGATAACCGGCGGCAGTAATGACAAGTCTGCTCCGACAAAGGCAGACTCAATGGTGGCCGGCATTGCTGTTCTTACCAATACAGTAGTTGCAGAGCTGAGAATGGTGCCGAATCAGCCTTTGAATTTCCCCGACGGCGGCAGGCCCCGATATGAGGATGCAATTATCGCTTACACCTTTAATAAATACATTGAAACGGGTGATAGTATATGGCCTCTGCTGCTGCCGATGACCAAAAGTGCCGTGCGGGCAATGGACACGATTCACAGCCACATCTTATCTGTCAGTGAAGGCAAGCTCAATATAAATGAGTTTGTGGTTTCCGGAGGCTCCAAGCGCGGCTGGACTACATGGCTGACCGCGGCCGTCGATAAGCGGGTCATCGCGATTATCCCGGCGGTCATCGATGTGCTAAATATGGGTGAGCAAATGAAGCACCATTTCAGCGCTTATGGCTTTCATTCCGATGCTATCAAAGATTACGAAGAAATGAATATCTTCAGCAGGCTTGATACGCCCAGGGGCCAAATGCTGAGAAAATTTATAGACCCGTATGAGTATCGCAGCCGATATACGATGCCCAAGTTTCTGGTCAATTCGAGCGGCGACCAGTTCTTTGTGTCGGATTCGGCCCAGTTCTATTTTCACGATTTGCCTGGGCCAAAATACCTTAGATATATTCCGAATACAGACCATGGGCTTAATGAAGATGCAGTGGGTAGTCTGTCGGCGTTTTACGGGGCCATACTGAGAGGTTCGCCGCTGCCGAAGTTTAGCTGGAAGGTTCGAGACGATGGTGCGATAGAGGTCGATACAAAGACAGCGCCAACGGCTGTAAAATTGTGGCAGGCAACTAATGAGAATACGCGTGACTTTCGCCTTGAGACTATCGGGTCGGCCTGGAAAAGTACAGATTTTGGTGCCGGCAACAGGAGGACATATGTAGCTAAGATTGCCGAGCCGGAGAAGGGCTGGACGGCTTTTTTCGTTGAGCTGACTTTCGACAGTGGCTCGCCCATTCCTCATAAGTTCACAACGGAGATACACGTGGTTCCTAAAACTCTGCCGTTTGCCGATAAGCTCAAGAAGGTGTCAAATGCGACCGAGGGTTCGGGGGCACAGCTACCGGCAGAGAAGGTGTTGTATGCCGAATTGACGCCGCAGGAATTTCGTGAGCGGATTGCGGCTGCGCCGATTGCATATCTGCCGCTGGGGACGCTCGAATGGCATGGAGAACATCTGCCGATTGGCTCGGACGGGCTACAGTCTTATGGTTTTTTTATGCATCTTGCCCGTGAAGTAGGGGGTATTGTGCTGCCTATGCTGTTTTTAGGGCCGGACCGGATGCAGGAGGTGGATGGAAAAGAGCTTTATGGAATGGATACTCTTGGCGAGGGTATGGCGGAGGAGAAGCGCTACAAGAACCAGCAGCTCACCGGCAGCGCATACTGGGTGCCGGAGGAGACTTTCAGGACGATAATCGAGGCGACGCTCAAGCAGCTTAAGCGGGCGGGTTTTCGTATTGTGGTTGCGCATGGGCACGGGCCTTCGACGAATTTCTTTAACAGGAACGCGGCGGAATGGAAGGAGAAGTTCGGCCTTGAGACGTTTGTCTGCTGGGGCAGTGAGTACGACCGGCAGGGGATGGGCATCCAGGTGGACCATGCTGCGATGAATGAGACTTCGCTTGTGATGGCGTTAAGGCCGGAGCTGGTGCAGATGGACAGATTATCCAAGGACCGCTGGCCGGTCGGCGTCAGCGGCAGTGACCCGCGCACCTTTGCCAGCGCTGAATTAGGCCGAAAGATTATTGAGCTGCAGACCGAAAGAATGGCGAAAATATTGAAGAACGCATTGGCAAAATTAAACAGATAAGCTGTTAAATATTTCGTAGTTTTGAGCCATAGGTCAGAGGGAGCGGAAAATGGCCTATGGCTTTTTTTGTTTACTTTTTGCATCAATTTTACCCTTTCGGCAATTGGGTTTGAATTGGGTTTGTTTTCACCAATTGTCCAATTGGATTTATTTTCATAAGAGTTTGTATTATATGGATTTACGTTCATTTGCAATCCGCCTACGGCGGACGAGATTGGGTTTGTTTTGCATAAAAAGGGCTGATTTGTAGAGGGTTCTCGACAGATGTAGTGCCTTATAGGCACGTAAATATCTGGCCTTATAGGCACGTAAATAACTGGATTCTCGATGGTTGTGATTGGTTCAATAGTTATTTTGGTT
>JBAQFY010000203.1:0-17513 GCA_049287505.1 Sedimentisphaerales bacterium
TTTCAACTCGGATGAGCCGAGAGTAATTTGATCAGATGACAACAAAACCACCCTGTGTCGGTTCTCAGTTCCAAATCATACTATCTCCCAGGCGAGCACAGACCATTCCCACGACCTTGCTTGCGAGTTGGAGACATGCTTTCTTGGAGCAACGTTGCTCAGGCCGCTCTTCGAATGTACGATTTCAGTAACCCAGCCAGGAATTCGTGACACCGTATATCACTCGTATGCACCGAGTTACTATCAACATCCTGTGCCTTGTCACCCTTCTGGTGACAGGTTCATAGCGGGGGCAGGATTCGAACCTGCAACCTCCGGCTTATGGGCCCGACGAGCTACCAGTTAAAGCCGCCTTACTTGCAGCTATATTCTCAGGAAAAGGTCGCAAGCGAAGCTTAAAACGGCTTGCTGCCATGGATCTCAACACCAAAGATAAGGAAATCATCTTTCTTAGAAACAAAGTTTATCAGCTGAAAATGCAGGCATCCATCTTTCTATTCCGGAAATCTATAATTTCTTAGAAAGATTTAGAACGTATTCTATGCGTTTGCACATGGTTAATTCGACTATTTAAATCAGTTCGATGCCGGCATCGAAGAAATTCGGTTATACCATTTCTATTTATTGATTGCTGATTACCTGACCTTGTCATTCCTGCGAAAGCAGGAATCCAGGCCCTCCCGGTAAGTATAGTGTACAATTTTTTCGGCAATTTTTAACTATAATTGGTATTACAACCTTTTTGTTTTTAGGCTCGTAGTATTGTAAAAGCTCCACAAAGTATTCTATTTCATCGATATGCCGAAACAGCTCGTAGTCAAGTAACTCAATCGAGCATGCGGTTGTTGAGTGATTTTATTGGGGTCCTCATTGTTGTCTCTGATATGTCAGAATCGCCACACCTGTCTTGGCCGCAATGGTCACCGGCAGTCCGTCGTTCAGCAAACCACGACCACTGCGATGCTCTTGCACGCCTGTGTCGAGGTTACAGACCAGGTAGTTCGCTTCCGCATCCACGCCGGACAACTTGAAACGTGCGGACTCGTAGAAGCTGTTGTGCCGGCGGAAAACTTGAACCATACCTTCGTTCGCCTCCGGCCGGTCGAATTGCCAAGCCATCCATACGGTGTCGTCACGAGTCCAGGGCGTGAGCGGATAGAAATCGCCGTAGTAGTTCGCGGCAATTTGGCGCCACTGACCGATGAGGCGGCGCAGTGCAGCGTAATCCAGGTCCTTAACGCGCACGTCGAGGCCAAAACCGATACTTTGACCCGCGTTGCTCCAGAAGGCATAGGGCTCGACGGGTGTGCGACCGCTGCCGTAGTAGGGCGCATTGCGCGTGCATACCGTGCCGGTGCCGTGAAATGGCAGCCACAGCGACAGACCATACATCATGCATTGGTGGCCGATAGCTTCGTAGGCGTAGTCGCTCCGCCACAACGGCACAGCGCGACGCATCGTCTCAAGGTCGTTGCGCCGGCCGCCGCTGGCGCATGAGTCAATGAGCATCTTTGGATGTCGGCGGCGCAACTCGTCCCAGTAGGCGAGGTAGCCCGTGACGTGTTTGATTTCGCTAATGCCCTGGCGTTCAGGGCCGTCTGCTCCGCGCCAGTAGCCAAGCGGGTCCATATTGAAATCCTGACGATAAAGGTCGATGCCCTGCTCGTTCAGCAACCCGTCCACATGCTCGGTTAGCCACTGGCGTGCGGCATCGTTACCGAGGTTGAGCAGACCGCCCTTGGCGCCGCCCAGTACCCATTCCGGATGTTTGTTCGTTAGCCATGTGTCAGCAGTCACTCGTTCCGGCTCAAACCAAACCAGTATCTTGAGACCTTTGCTATGTGCGTAATCCGAGATCGCCCGCAGTCCCCGCGGGAAACGACTGGCGTCCACTTCCCACGTACCCACACGCGGCCAGCCGCCGCCATGATGCACATACCAGCCCGCGTCCATCCACCAATAATCAAGTTTAATGCCCTCCTCCAAGTAGCGGTCGATGAACATGATCTGGTTGGTTTCGTTGGCGTTGATCATCTCATCGTACTGGCGCGAGCTGGAGGCAAGTAGTTGAGGTTGGGGAAGCTTACCGCCGGGTTTGGGCATGGAGTGGGCCATCATCCAGCGGCGCCAGATGTTCTGCGCGCCAATCCAATCCCTTTTCCAGAACTGCAACACAATTAGCGGACTGCGGACCTCTTCGCCGGGCAGCAGCTTAAACCGTGTCAATTCTTGGCCGGCGCGGAGGCGTAGGCCACGCGCATTGTCGCGCACAAGCTCCGCCGCCCACTGCCCTGGCCAGCCAACAGCGACAATGAGCCCCTGTCCAGTCCATTCAAGGTTGAAGTATGACCAGTCTGCATTGGTAGGACGGCCGCCCGCGCCAGCTAAGCGCTTGGTGGCGCTACGCCCCAGCAGTGTTTCCACGGGACCGTAGTCATTGCCGTTGGCAGGAGACCCGATGCTGTGGTGCAGCAGGAACTCTCCATCACTGCTGCCGCTGAATTCGACATCGAGCGCATGAATCTGTTCGATAATCGGTGTGTCGGTGTCACTCATGTTCTTGAAGTACAGCGTCCATTCCACCGTGGGAAAATCGTGATATTCAATGAGAACACAACGAACCCGCAGGCCACCGGCGGCGTCGGTGTAAACCAGCGTGTGCTCAGTGCGCTGCGCATCGAGCTTTCGCGTGTCGTGGCTGACACGCCAACACTTGAGTAGTTCTGTTGAAGGTTTGCCATCGTAGAAAAACGAGAACGGTGGTTCCGTCAGGGACAGTCTCTTTCCCACTGTTTCTCCCAGCGGTAGGTCTTGAAGAGTTACGCTGGTGCCATCCTGAAGCTTCACCACCGCGTCGGCCCAGAGCGCCTGGTCCCAGCCGCGGCCGTCGCCTCCGTCCTTGACGCGGATTTCAAAGTTGTGGACGCCGTTCAGCGGCACGTTGACGGCACGTGCCCCATCCTTCAGCCGGAGCACCGGCGAGGCGAAGACCTCCTTCCCGTTGACGAGCACATGGAACGTGACTGAGCCATGACCCATCGCCGCGCCGCGCTGTGTATTGTCGTTGTTCTCTAATCCTACATCCGCGACGAACCGTTCCGCCGGCTGCCCCAGGACCACCAGCAGGTGCTTGGTGGAATTGAATCCGAGCCCGTTGGTATAAGTTCTGTCGCCGAGCTGGTACGGCGTGCCGCGCCAGGACCGCCCTCGAGACACCCCTTCCGTTGAATCTTCGTAAAGCAGCTTTAGATGGGGATGAGTGACCTGCTCCGTCCTGCCAAATAGTGGGTCCGTCCACTGGTTGCGAAGACGGAACTCATCGCCTTGCGGCGTCACCGCCTGCACCGTCGCGGCCGCAAACAAGCTCACCAGGACCACGCTGCTGAAGTTGAGCTGCTTTTTCACCTGCTCAGACCTCCTTTCGCCGTGAACGAATGCCAGGCCGAAACATCGTCAGCGCATAACGCGCTGCTCGGCACCAATACACATAACAGAATCATCGCCTTCATCGTTTTAGCCTTTTCTCGCCACAACTGCTCACACTTCCCAGCCCCTGCGGTACTCGCGGCGGACGCAGCGGTTAATCTCCGGCATATTGATGCACTGCATCTTCTCGACATCCCATTCCAGCTTCTTTCCCACACCGGCGAACATCGCCAAGTGACCGGTCAGCGCGAAGGCTGTGAGCGGACCGGCCGAGTCGATGAAGTTCGAGCAGGGCTTGCCGCCGTTTTTCATCGCGTAGAAGAGGTCTTCGATAGGTCCCCCGTGCGCCCGGTCAAGCGTCTTCGGCGGCGGGGGCGTCTCCTTGTGCTTGTCCTCGGGGATGATCCGCGCATCGCTGCCTATAAAGGCCTTCTCGCCGACGAACAACGTGAACTCCCCGAACTTACGGTCGTACTTCTTCTCGGTCTCCTTCATAATCTCCGGCTTTAGCCCTTCGTGGTCGTAAACGTAAACCTTGACCGGCAGCATGTTGCCGCGGGCGGGAACTTCCCAGCGGATGATGTTGTCTTGTGGGTACATCTCCTCGCTGCCGCCTTTTTGGGTCAGGCACTCCACGGTGAAACGCTTGGCCTCGCTGACCTTTAGGGCCCAGAACAACGCGTCGATGTTGTGGCAGGCCATGTCGCCGATAGTTCCGGTGCCGAACTGTCGCCAGGACCGCCAATTGAACGGATGCAGGCCGTCGTGGTAATCGCGATACGGGGCCGGGCCAAGCCATTCGTCCCAGTGCAAGCCTTTGGGGACCGGTTTTCCGGCAGGCCGGCCACCGCTACCGCCGAAATTGCGGCCAAGGATGGTGTGCGTTTCCTTGACGTTGCCGACCGCGCCCGCCCAAATGTACTCGCACACACGACGGATGCCTTCACCACAATGGCCCTGGTTGCCCATCTGGGTCAGGACCTTCTTCTCCTTGGCGGCTTTGGCCAGGGCATAGCACTCATAGACGTTGTGAGCCAGCGGTTTTTGAGAGAAGGCGGCCTTGCCCAGATTGATCGCCCGGATGGCCGCAGGGGCATGGTTGTGGTCAGGCGTGGCGATCAGCACCACGTCGAGGTACTTGTGACATTCGTCGAGCATCTTGCGGTAGTCGTAATAGACCTTAGGAGCGGGCTTGTCTTTCTGTTTCTCGCTGATATCCTTCATCGCGCTGGCGATGTTGTTCTCATCGACGTCGCAGATAGCAACGATCCGCTCACCCATAGCGGCCCCGACACTGTAGCCGCCCATGCCGCCGACTCCGACCACCGCCACCCCCAGCGCAGTATTGGGTGACGGGCCTGCCAGGACGTACGGCCCTCCCAGACGCTGTACCCCCACCGCCGCTCCGGCCATGGCGGCGGCCCTCTTGATGAACTCACGACGTGTTGTCTTCTTTACCATGGAAGCTGCTCCTTTCCGAACAAGAATAGCTGTTACATTTTCATTTTTTTTGCTATGAATACATAGTGCAAGCACTTTGTCTGGCAATTTTCGACCCGCATGCCCCTTCACAAAAAGCAAAGGGGCCGAGGAGACTAAAATTGCTGGCGCTATCTACAGACTTACGATCATTCTTTTATCCCGACGGCATCAAATCGGCCCGCAGGGTGTAAAAACTCATACAACCAATCTGAAACTATGGCAACCGTTACGAAATTCGTCACTTATGCTATCCTCTGGGATGCCAAGAATCAAGGTTTGCCGGGAGGACGGTGACGAACACAGAAATTCCGTCTGAATACCCGGCCAAATGGTTTGGACTGCCTTGTCTTCCTCAAAAATTAGAGCTTGTTTAATTTCAATGACTTATATAAACTCCCTGAACGACTATCGAAAATTGATCTTACAGGAATATTCGGGAGAAATCAATATTGAAAATCCTTGCTAAACTCATCTTTGAGCTGTTCAGGCTCATATTCAGGAGCAAACGAGACATAATTCTTGAAAACTTTGCTCTCCGTTAGCAATTGGCTGTCCAGCAACGCAGTATAAAAAGGCCGAAGATCAAAAATACCGACCGTATATTCTGGGTATGGCTGTCAAAAATCTGGGACGATTGGAAATCAGCACTGATTATCGTAAAGCCTGAAACTGTTGTGGGGTGGCACAGAAAAGGCTTTAAGCTCTACTTGAAATGGAAATCTCGCAGGCTCGGAAGGCCAACGATTGACTGGGAATTGATTAAACTCATCCGAAATTTGCAAAAGGAAAACCCAACCTGGACTGCGCAACGCATCCGAGGTGAACTCGCAATGCTCGGCTATGATGTTTGTGATAATACCATCGCAAAATATATGCTCAAAGTCAAAGGCGACGATTCAAAGCAGCAGTGTTGGATGACATTCCTGAGAAATCATGCAAAGCACATTGTCGGCATTGACTTTCTCGTTGCACGAACAATCTTCTTTAGAGCGATATATGTATTCGTTGCTATTTCACACGATAGACGCAAAATATTGCATTTCGGCGTTACTTCAAAGCCGCATTCCCAATGGGCAATCCAGCAGCTCAGAGAAGCATTTGCGTTTGACGATACAACGAAATATGTCATCAGAGATAATGACAAGATCTTCAGCGAAGACTTCAAGATGCAGATAAAAAGATTTGGCTTAAAGGATACTCCTACGGCTTCACGTTCACCTTGGCAAAATCCTATCGCCGAACGCGTCATCGGCACACTGCGACGGGAGTGTCTGGATTATGTAATCATTCTCAATGAAAAACATTTGCATGATGTTCTGCATGAGTACATCTTTGATTATTACAATGCCAGCCGAACACATATGTCACTGGGGAAGGATTTCCCAATCCACCGTCCGGTTCAAAATGATGGAAGGATTGTCAGCAAACCTATTCTCGGCGGATTGCATCATTCCTATAGTAGAGTTGCCTGACTTCGAAACTCGTTCTGTTTTTCAAACAACACGGAGATAGTCTGGGCTGGTGCGAAATTTAAATGAAAATTTACTCCCCGACCAGCGAAAAGCCTTTACGAATCAATTCCTATGAATTTGTCAATGAACAAATTTCTCTTACTTGATCTTACGAATCATCCAATTTCGTTACCTTATGAATTTTTGAGTAAGACAAGTATTGCTTAACGGTGCGTGTAAGGCCTTAGGCGATATACGATAAGTCTATCCTTCTAAGCCAGCCTTTTAATGCGATTTTGCGAGCAAGGGAAGAAACAGAAAAAAATTGGAAATTGGAACAAATCACGAAAAAAGGACAAAACCGTGACAAAACCGTAACAAAACAGTAACATTTGGTCGGCATAATCGCCCATGTTGATATGAAACACAAATGATTGTTATAATAAGTTCTGGAGGAATGGCATGTCCCAGAAACTTGCGCTTGTAGTAGCTCTGACGTTGGCCGCATTTGTGTTGGAGACCACGATGGCGGGGCAAAACTTGCCCCCGGCTAGTCGATGGATTCCACAAGATGCGGTGATCGTGCTGGAAGTGTCCAAGCCAAAAGCCCTGCTCGAAGTATTCACCAATGAGAAAGCGACGGCGGCTGTCACGGCGTCGCCGCTCTACAAAGAACAGGCATCGAAACCTCAGTTCAAAGAGTTCCTCAATATAATCAATTTTGTGGAGATCACGCTGGATACAGATTGGCGAACCGGCCTAGCGAAACTAACCGGCGGTGGCATAACCTTTGCCGTATGTCCGGAGGATACTGTATTGTTGTTCATCGACGCTGAAGATGAGCACATGCTGGAACGGCTCCACGAGTTTTTCCTCAACATTGCTCGCTCCGAAGCCGAGAAAAAGGGTCAGTCCGATCGAGTGGCATCCACGGAGTACGATGGTGTCACGGCGTGGACGTTCAACGGAGAGGAAGCACACGCGATCATCGGCAAGCGGCTGGTCTTTGCCAACCGCTCAGAGGGACTCAAAGCCATCTTGGAACTTCGCGCTGAGACCAAAGGTGCAAGTTTGGTGTCGAATCCCGCCTACCAGGCTGCAAAACGGACGGTGGGGCCTGATGCGACTGCTATGGTCTTTGCGAATCTCAAACCCCTAATGGGTCTTCCAAAAGTCGCTCAGCTTCTCGAACAACAACGCGGAAATCCTCTGGCGGCATTGACCTTCACAGGAATCGTTGAAGCTGTACGCGATTCGAATTGGCTGGCATTGGGACTATACACAGAAGATAGCACGCTGGTCTTTCGGGCATCGACAGACGGCAAGACGGTAGCTCCGACAAGTCCTGCCGCCTTTGCCTTGCCAAACAAGCCTGGTAAGGGCGTTCTGCCGAACCTGTCGGTGCCACGTCGTATTGCTGCGTTAAGTCTTTATCGTGACCTGCATCAATTCTACGCCGCTAAGGACGACCTCTTCCCCGAACGTACATCCGGTTTGATCTTCTTCGAGAACATGATGGGGATCTTCTTCAGCGGGCGTGACCTGACTGATGAGGTTCTGGCAGAGACCAAACCGGTGATTCGCTTTGTAGTGGCCGAGCAGGAATACGACCCCGCGATCGGTACGCCGCAGATTAAACTTCCGGCCTTTGCTGCAATCCTGCGGCTTCGCCATCCGGTGGAGTTTGACGAAGTGGTTGAGGAAGCGTGGCAGAAGGCCGTGGGCCTGATCAACTTCACCCGGGGCCAGCAAGCGCTGCCGGGGCTGATCATCGACCGTCCCATCCACAAAAAGACGAAGTTCACTGTGGCTTACTTCTCTACCTCCGGGATCGACAACAGAACGAATCTGGACCAGCGATTCAATATTCGCCCTGCTTTGGCCATGCCGGGCGAATATCTGATCCTCAGTTCGACAGACGGTCTGGCCCGGGACATCATCGATGCCCTGAACCAGGAGATGGAACACGCGGTTGAGCCGTTATCCGGGACCCACAGCTCAGTCGAAATCGACGGGGGCCAGTTGTCCTCGATTCTGGAAGCGAACCGCGAAACACTGGTTCACGGGGACATGATCAAAAAGGGCAGCACACAAGAAGAGGCTGAGGCAGGGATCAGTATGCTCATCACCCTGGTGAATTTGGTGGAAAATGTCAAGTTAAGCATTGGCGTGCACGAGGGCATGACCCAGGCAAATCTGGAAATGAAGCTGAGTTGGGAATGATCCTGGATGCGTTCCAATATTCAAACGAGAGCACGAACAGCATGACAGGTTGGACGGCAATACCGAAAGGGAATCTGTGATGGTTGTGAAAAGCGAGAAAATGACGAGCCATAATCAATCGAGGCGGATTCACCCTGCTGTTGCTGAAAAGCTGACCGATCCTCGATGGGCTTGGGCTGCGTACCAACCGGATACGCAGCGGCCTTGGAACCTTGCTCTGGCCGGACACTTGTATCGACGCGCAGCTTTCGGAGCCAGTTGGGATCAACTCCAACAGGCACTTTCTGACGGGCCACAACGAACAGTTGACAGGCTACTGCGGCCACAAGCCGACACAGCAGCATTCAACAGTGTATACGATGGGTATGAGGCCTCGGCTGCCGGTTCGATAGAAGGATTGCAGGCGTGGTGGCTGCGTCGGATTATTCAGACGCCGCATCCGTTATTGGAAAAGATGACACTGTTCTGGCACAGTCATCTCGCCACTAACAGTGTTAAGGTTAAAAACCTCCGCTTGATGCTGCAGCATGTTCAGCTTCTTCGCAATCTGGCTCTGAATTCATTCCGGGACATGCTTCAAGCCATTTCACGCGACCCGGCCGTTCTAATCAACCTGCAGGCCGATGCAAACCGCAAAGCATTGCCGAATAAGAACCTCGCCCGGCCGCTAATGGAAGTTTTCACACTCGGCTCCGGGCATTATACAGAGAAGGATATCCGGGAGGCTGCCAGGGCTTTTACTGGCTGGTTTGTGCTGAAGGGCCGGCTCCGCTACATCCCTCGCGAACACGACGGGAATGTTAAGGAGATTCTCGGTCAAAAAGGCAACTTCACAGGCGACGATGTTGTACGGATAGTGCTCGAGCAGCCGGCTACAGCGCGAATGGTGGTCCACAAGCTGTACCGTTGGCTGATTTGCGAAACCGGGGAACCCGACATGATGCTGTTTACCCCACTTGTTGAATCCTTCGTAAAAGACTACGACATACTAAAACTCGTGGAGACAATGCTCAGGTCCAACCTCTTCTTCTCCCCAGTGGCATATCGCCAGCGGATTAAATGCCCGGTAGAGTTTGCCTTAGGCATCGTAAAAGCTCTGGAAGAAATAGTCTCAACAACGCAGCTTGCACAAGACCTGGTGGACCTCGGTCAGAATCTTTACAACCCACCTACGGTAAAAGGCTGGACCGGTGGACAGCACTGGATCAATAGTACTACACTGGTGGGACGCCACAATCTGGCCTTGGCACTCCTGCGAGGCTCTGGGCCCTATGCCGACAAACTCAATCCGTGGGCTGTCGCCAAGAAGCACGAGTACTCGACGCTCAAATCTGCCATGCAGTTTCTGCTTGATCTGTTCCTGCAAGGTGACCTCGATCCCGATGTTTATGACACCGTGCTGAAAACGGCG
Organism: Sedimentisphaerales bacterium; assembly: GCA_049287505.1. Classification (GTDB taxonomy): domain Bacteria; phylum Planctomycetota; class Phycisphaerae; order Sedimentisphaerales; family Anaerobacaceae; genus NIOZ-UU13. The sequence goes on from JBAQFY010000203.1 coordinate 9,994, forward strand.
CAAGCGTCGGCTGATATCAGCAGTGATGATCCAGAGAAGGTGCTACGTCGTTTTGCATATATGGTAGTCACGCTTCCTGAGTTTCAATTAGCTTAAATTTGGGAGAAAATACCATGTTCTATACACGACGCAATTTCTTGAAGGCCACTTTGGGGGCATCAACTCTGTTATCATTCACCCCGACTGCACCGAGTTTCCTGGCTCGTTCATTGATAGCTGCCGCGCCACGAAGTGATGACCGCGACACAGTCCTCGTGGTAGTTCAACTCTCCGGCGGGAATGACGGTCTGAATACGGTTGTTCCCTATGGGGATGACGAATACGCCCGAAACCGCCCTACGCTGCGTCTGCCGCCCAAAGACGTGCACAAGATTGACTCGCTTATAGGCTTCCATCCACGTATGGAAGCGTTCATGCATCTGTATGAGGATGGACACCTGAGCATCGTACAGGGCGTGGGCTACCCGAATTCAGACCGCTCTCATGAGGGTGCCATGCGGATATGGCATACCGCCGATCCCGATCAGCCCAATCGCCAGACAGGTTGGCTGGGCCGGGCGGTCGACAACATTTGCGACTCGAATAGTACAAACGCACCTGCCGTATTTCTGGGGTCGATCACCCAGCCTTTTAGCCTGAACGCAGAAAACGTTATCATCCCTTCTATCCGCTCGCTTCGCGACCTAATAACCAACGAAATGCCCGGCCATCTGAAATACCAAACTCAAAGGAAGCGCGCGGCCGAACTTTCCCATGACGATCAGGACAACCCGTTGTTACATTTCCTGCAGCACTGCGCTTCGAATGTATTCGCCAACGACCGACGAATCGAGGCAGTGAGCAAAACGGCAACCAACACAGCCGAATATCCGCCTTTCCAATTTGCTGAAAGTCTGCGTATGGTTGCTCAACTGATTAGGGCCGATATTGGTATCCGGATATTCTTTACGGAACTCGGTGGTGGCGGGATCGGTGGCTTTGATAACCACGCTAATCAACTGGGCAATCACTGTGCCTTGCTACATCAATTGTCCGAGTCAATTGCAGCCTTTATCCAAGATCTAAAACATGAAAAGCTGTTGGACCGGGTTCTGCTGATGACGTTCTCAGAATTCGGCCGGACCGTCAGGGAAAATGGCCGCCGCGGCACCGGGCATGGAGCGGCTGCCCCCATCTTCTTGGCTGGTGGCAAGCTAAAAAGTAGTCTTATCGGGTCACATCCTAACCTTACTGATCTGGACAACGGCGCCCTGAAGTTCCAGATCGACTTCCGCCGTGTCTACGCAACTGTGCTTGACCAATGGCTTGGCTTTAAAAGCCGTATCATACTCAACAAACAGTTTGAACTGCTGGATATCTTGAACGCTTGACTTGCCTAAGTTATTGACACCGGTACGGACGAAAAGACAGAAGAGAAAAAGCCAACGCAGTTACAAATAGTTGGACGAAACAGCTAACGCCATAGAATTTTCGTGGTGGTTATTTAGATTCGGTAACCGAGTTCTTTTATAGGTAGTAATTAGCTCGTAACAGCCGAGATACTCAAAGGGCTGGCAGCTTGAGACACTGTCAGCCCTTTATCATGAGTAGCACCAATAACCGCAATATAGTTCCTTTACAACCGGTCACCAACAGGTAATTGACCTACTGCATGGCGCATGACAGGGTCAACATTCGTATATACCTTATTTGTCAGGTCTGGTGAAGAATGTTCCAATAACTTCTGTGTGACAGCAGTGGATATGCCGTTCACGCAACATTTTCTCCTTGAAGCACATACTTTCTGCTATTTTCAATCACTCTGTCCATTTGTTCAGAAACATCCTGTACGTATCTTGTCGCCATCGTTAAATCAACATGACCGAGAAGTCGTTGAGCTGCAAATGGATCTCCTGATCTCGCTGCCATGGTGGCAGAGGTTCTGCGAAGAGCGTAGAAGCCTGTTCCCTTTGGCGCATGGATTCCAACCTTTTTCATAAGTCTCGAGAATGTCGGAGTAATCCGATTAACGGACGTATACTCGCGTTCTCCATCCCCGTTGGTTTTGATCACAGTCCTTATCTAGGGATGCCCCTCTGACGTATAGAATACTAATTGTCCTGATTTCGGCACTTCTTTCAACGCCTGTATCGTCTCAGGCCACAATGGCAGATTCCTCCGAACTCCCGTCTTGTTTCTAGCAAGCTTGACTCTGCTACTCTTAAAATCCAGGTCTCTCCATTTTAGCTTACCACAATCTGTACATCCAAATCCGCAATTCAAACCTAACCATATCATGGCCTGCATCTTAATATCTGCAGCAGACAGCAGCTTGTTAATCTGCTGCGAATTGAACGTGTACTTCTCCTGATGAATGACCTTGCCTTTTGAGACGGCATCAATATTTGGAATATTCTCAAGAACATCATTTCTTCTTGCCCAGTGAAACATAGCTTTCATGACACTAATATTAAGATTCAATCGATCGACCGAGGCATAAGCACTCTGAAGTTTTCTCTTGTAGTTTTGCAGATCCAAAGTTGAAATACTCTCTATCTTACAACCTTGCCCAAGGAAGGACATTAATCTTCTTAGGCTGCTGATCTGATCGTTATAGTGTTTTGGAGTATCAGTCCGGCAATTCAACATAAAAAATAGAAGGCCTGACGGAAGGGCGCCTGCGAGGACTCTTGAGTGTTGATACTTCAAATAAAGATCACACAGCTGTTTCAAGGTCATTTTGCCGTTGGAGGCTTTCTGTATTAAACTTTGAGCTCCATGTAAATATGTCGCTTGAGCCAAGTATCTTTCGAGTGCTCTTTTCTTGTCAGTTCCAAAGTAACGAATTTTTCCCTTGATCTTCTTGCAGTACCGTCCTGTGGGATGCAGAGTCAAAGGGAATTTGTCCGAACGTGTCTTTCTTTTTGAACTTTTCATGGTCCTGTCTCCTTAAAAAATAGTAATAGGTTTTACAGATAATCCTGACTTAGTTGTACTTTTGGTTGTAATTTTCTAATAAGGCAATCACACTCAAAATTCATAACTAACTACAAAGCATTAGCTTGTGATTATTATATGAAATGAAATCGAAACGGCCATTGAATCCGTTGCTCTAAAATAAGTTCGAGCATAGCTCAAAATAACAATTGGATATATGTTCCGATAGAAGTGGAAAGAATTTTATCAGGATTTACAAAATATGAATTGGGGAGTCATTAGACGTAACCCATAAATTATGAGTTTCCGGGTCATTTACTCTTTGAATAAATGTTTAACGACAGATAGTATTAGTGGTACGACTCTACCGGTGTCACGTTGACATCAGCAAAGGAAGAACCGCGTAATGTCCAATATAGAACCTGAACTACTTACGGTTGAACAGACTTGCCAATTTTTGAATACTAGCAGGGCCTTACTTTACAGCTGTTTGTCCTCAGAAGCGTTTGGAATTATACCCATTCGCATAGGGCGCAAAGTCCTATTTCCACGCAAGGAACTGCAGGATTACATCGATGCCGGGATGCCACCGAGAACCAAATGGCAAGCAATGAAACAAGCAAAGAAATCATAAAAAAAGAGGAATCATACTGAAATGTAATTTTGTTGTCGTACTGTTTTCCTTCATCAATATTTCTTGCCTTTAGTTCTGAATTTGGTGACCCTGCGAAAATTTTTATTTTTCTCTTGACTATATGGTCAATTAACCATATACTATAATAAATGTCTTCCAAGGAGCTATACGATGGAACCATTAACAGAAAAACAGCAGAAAGTGCTCGGATTTATTGAGGACCGTCTAAAAAATGGCTGTCCGCCGAGCCAGCGGGAGATCGCTCAGCATTTTCACCTCACCCAGAATGCTATATATCAACTTGTCAGGTATCTTAAGAGAAAGGGCTATCTGACAGATTCTGAAGGTCATCGAGGCCTCAGGCTGTCTGAAGTTTACATCAGGATGCAAAAAGAGACGGAAGGCATCCCTGTTATCGGCAGAGTGGCGGCAGGTACACCAATATTAGCAGAGGAGAATATCGAAGGATATATAGACCTAAAAGAACTCTTTCATCCATCGAAGGATACCTTTATTTTGAAGGTTGTTGGCAACAGTATGGTCGATGAAGGTATTACAGATGGCGACTATGTGGTAGTTAAGCCCACGATGACGGTTGAAAATGGCCAGATAGGTGTTGTGCTGCTTGATGATGAGGTGACGATCAAAAAGATATATATCCAGGGTGATAAAATAGCCCTGAAACCTGCTAATGAGGCAGCAGGGTACAAAACAAGATACATTAAAAGAGGCGATAAGAGTGTTCGTATAATCGGTAGGGCGATAGGTTGCTTCCAAATACTATGATGGCAGAAATGTCTGGCCAAATTTACATAGGAATAGCAGGCTGGTCATATCCGGACTGGCAGGGTATTGTCTATACAAACCCAAAGATTGACCAGCTCGAATTTATAAGCAGTCTGGTGGACTGCGTGGAAATTAACAACACATTTTATCGACCGCCTTTTGAAAAAGTCACAAGGTCCTGGCTAGAAAAGACCTCCAAGCATACAGATTTTTCCTTTACTGCCAAGCTGCATAGGGATATTACCCACGAGGGTAAGATAGAAGTGGAGACCGTAAAGCAGTTCCATACTGGTTTTCACCCTATGCTTGAGGCAGGCAAGTTAAAACATCTGCTGGTCCAGTTCAGATACGACTTTGCGGATGCTGCTAATCGCAGATACTTATCCGAGATAGTAAAGAATTTCTCCGATGCATTCAATTTGGTGGTAGAAGTAAGGCATAAGTCCTGGGAGAAGTCCGATGCTCTGGATTTCCTGAAAGAACTGGGTGTTGCTGTCTGCAATCTTGATTATCCTACTACTTGGAGCTCGTTTGATATGCAATACTGCACCGTAGGCAGGAACGGTTATTTCAGAATGCACGGCAGAAACGTGGAGAAGTGGTTCAGTAAATCTACCAGAGACGAGACTTATAACTACTACTACAATGAAAAAGAGCTTGCCCAGATAAAGCATCGTATCGATGAACTGGCGAAGGCATTTGATATGCTCACTGTTATCGCAAATAATCATTACCGTGGTGCAGAACTCGCCAATGCCATTGAACTGAAGTGTTTATTGACCGGCGAAAAACATTTTGTCCCTGAAGGTCTTTTGCGGGCATACCCGAATCTGGCAAAGGTTGCCTCTAATACGTAGCTCTTTTGAAGGTACATCAGATTATGAAAACTGTTGTTGAAATAATCTATAGGCCCGACTCGTCAACCAAATACAAACAGCAATTATTCAAATCCGGGGTATCCGCTGGCTTTCCTTCGCCTGCGGCTGATTACGAGGAGGGAAAACTCGATTTGAACAAGCACTTAATCAGAAATCCCGCAGCGACCTTCTTTGTAAGGGTCAATGGTGATTCAATGATTGGGGCCGGGATACACACCGGCGACCTTCTCGTAGTCGACCGTTCACTCGAACCGGCGGACAAAAGCGTGGTGATAGCAGTTGTAGATGGCGAACTTACCGTAAAGCGCATCAGGATAAGGAAGGGCAAAATCACCTTAGAGCCGGAAAATGAAAATTACCCCGCCCAGCAGATTACCGAATGTGTTGAGTTCGAGGTCTGGGGCGTTGTGACTAATGTTATACACGCATTATGAAAGAATTATTTGCCCTCGTTGACTGCAATAACTTTTACGTGTCCTGCGAGAGGGTATTTAATCCCCGGTTACAGGGCAGCCCGGTAATTGTTCTTTCTAATAATGATGGCTGCGTAGTTGCCCGCTCTAACGATGCAAAGGCTCTGGGTATCGGGATGGGTGTGCCTGCCTTTGAGATAGCGGATTTGCTGAAAAAGCACAATGTGGTCGCCCTATCGTCAAACTATACCTTGTATGCCGATATGTCCGGCCGGGTAATGGAGGCACTCTCAAGCTTTACGCCTGATATGGAGGTATATTCAATCGATGAGGCATTCTTAAATCTCGCCGGCTTCAAGTGCTCCCTGATGGATTACGGACGCCAGATACAGCAAACGGTAAAGAAATGGACAGGCATTCCGGTTTCTATCGGGATAGCAGGGACAAAAACACTTGCAAAGATAGCCAACCATATAGCGAAAAGGTCGGCGCAGGCAGATGGGGTGCTGGATTTGACTGCCTTAGCGAATCTGGAGGAGGTTCTGGCGGAAGTACCGGTGGAAAAGGTCTGGGGCGTGGGCATCAAGACAACCATCAAGTTAAAAAGAGCGGGTATTACGACGGCGCGTGATTTAAGTAAAGCTGATATTGGCTGGATTAGAAGCTGTTTTGGCGTTGTGGGAGTAAGGACTGTCTATGAGTTGCAAGGTATTTGCTGCTATCAGTTAGAGCAAAATCCGTCTGCCAAAAAGTCGATAATTGTATCACGTATGTTCGGCGAGCCGATTCAAGACATAGAACAGTTAAAAGAAGCGGCAACCAGCTATGCTGCGAGGGCAGGCGAGAGATTAAGAGAGCAAAAGCTGGCGGCTGGAGCGATGTGCACCTTTGTAACAACCAGCCGATTCATCAAAAACAAATACTTCAACTCGCATACAATTGAGTTTGCCGTATCGACCAACGACACAACAAAGCTTATCCAGGTGGCATTATCAAGCATAGACAAACTGTACCGCGGGAACTGTCGGTTCAAAAAGTGTGGCGTAATCCTGATTGGCCTTGTGCCCGAAAGACAGATACAACGGGCTTTGTTTGATAACGCCGAGAGGGAAAAAGCCAGACGGCTGATGCAAGCCATTGATGCGATAAACACCAAAGTAAGCTCTCCGGTTCGCTGGGCAGTCGAGGGAATCAATCAGCCCTGGCAGGTGAAATTCAAAAGACGCTCAAGTCGCTTTACAACCCGATGGGATGAGCTATCTAAGGTCTCTGCTGAAAACATTTAGCTGGTGCTTTTAGATGTGTTCCATTTCAACGACTACTTTGGATTACATGAGCCAGCGATTTGCACCAAAATTTGCACCAAACAGGTACGTTTAGGCTACGGTTAGCTTTCGGTTGCGTTTCGGCCAGCATCATAAGTTCTTTTTTTGACAATTGTTAATCATTTATTGACAAATACTTACAAACACTGTTTTCGGACTTCGAATCCGAAGGTTGCAGGTTCGAGTCCTGCCGGGCGCGTTCTTCCTGATACTGCCGCCAACAAATGACAGGCAACGTTTATCATTATCTGACCATGTTTTCAATTCGCTAACGTTGACCTTGTATGTTTCCTGCCTATCTTGGAAATTTACGGATTGATAGTTCCAGGCGAAGGGGGCGAGGCTGTCCAGTTATCAGGGTCATCACCGTAATCGGCGCCGGTCTTGCGCGTAAGCGATTTGCCGCTGCCGTCCGGTGCACTCGGCCAGAGGTCAACGCCCCCGGGACAATCCTCAGGATGAATCCCGCCCCTCGAAGAGGGGTCGGGATGAAAACCATCGCTATAACCAACCCTGTCAACGCGAATATAATAACGTGTTCCAAATTCATCCACGTCACCGGGCATCG
>JBAQFY010000204.1:0-7279 GCA_049287505.1 Sedimentisphaerales bacterium
CGATATTTGCGAAGATTTCTCTGCCGATGTCAAGGCCTGTCAGATTTTCAATGCTCTTACCTACAGCCTTAGCCTGGGCGCTTTCAGCCTCACCCAGAGCGATGCTGAGAAGCCCGACCGCCTCAGATGGAACGGCCTCGAAGCCGGCCCTGCTGAGATTCGGGGTACGAATCAGGTCGTATGCAAGGCAGTGGTGGCCATCCTTAAAAGCTATGTTTTCCTCGAAAGCGATTCCGTTTTCCTGAATGTTGAAAAAGACAATCAAATCGTCGATATTCCTGAAATCGGCGATGCCGTCGGCTATACGGATTTGGCCGGGAATCTTGTCTTCCGGAAACATTTTCGAAAGACCTGCGAATACTTCATCCACGTTCGCCCAGATTGTCAGGGCATTTTCCTGACGTTCTTTTTTGCTGAGCTTTGCGAATGATTTGTTACTCGAGGCAAGTGTCGGCTTGCTGGTAAGACCCTTGTATTGTTTGACAGACCAGACCAATTGCTCGGCTGGGTGTGCAATGATTACTACATTATCATCGTGAGCGGCCCCTGCCGTGCCTGCAATAGTCACAGTCTGCATACCTTCGATAGGCTCACCCGGCGTTCCAAGCATACCCAATGCTGCTAAGATTATGCCCCGCAAGGCATCGCTTTTGCCCGGGTACAACACGGCGATACACGGCGGATTATTTAGTGCAATGCCGGTAACACCTACTCCCATCCCGCGTATCTTCTTGAATTCAGCTATCATAGCCGGATTCATAAGAGCAGCCACCATATCTCCGGGCGATTTACCACCGAGATTCGGTCTTGGCTCTCTGCCGCCGCCGATAGCTGCAAGGGGATTTTCAAACGGAGTTCCCTTGAGCATATTCAGGATGGTTTCGATTTGCCTGCCGGGGCTGCCGGTCTCTATGTAGATTAAGGTCTCGGGCGGCATCAGTGCTGCCGGGTCGGCATTGCTAAGGTCGTCCAGCATAGGCTTAACCTTATCTACGATTTTGGTCTGGTCGCTGTAGTTTGCGACCAGCTTTCCAAAAACTTCCTTGGCCTGCTGCTCATTTTGCTTCTTAAGATAGCACATACCCTGCCGATACATTGCCTGGGCGATGTGAGACCTCTGAGCGGAAGTATCTTTGATTATCTGCTCATAGATTCTGATGGCAGCGTCGAGGTCACCATCAACCTCCTCGGCGTACAGTCCTTCCTGCAGCAGGACACCTGTAGGTTTGGCCTCGCTGCCTCGATTTGCGAAGCAAGCCGGCGGGGCTGCGAAGCTGAGCAGGCCCACTGCCAATAAAAAGATGATTGTGATGTTCTTCAACCTTTCCATAATCGTGCTCCTTTCAAATAGGTTAATAAAAAATGGTTATTTTTACAAGAATAATTATGACAACCGAGTGTTACCGTTTTGTTACGGTTTTGTACTTTTTTCATTATTTTTTCGATGCATTGTGGATTGATATTCCGAAAAGCAAGTGCATTTATAGACAGGATACGATACAATTTCTTAGTACGCTTGTTATTTAGCCGGTACCGATTGGTGCCGGACGAATTTTCGAGTGAGATGTTTTGCCGGATAAGAGTTATGTTGGGTTTACTTCGTAAATTATCGAATCGGGGTATTGGGGGAGCGAGCAGGGGGCTTATCTTTTTTGCCCTGTTCTATCTGTATCTGTGGCTTGGTGTTGACCTGCGACTTATGTACCACGGGGCCGGCGTTATTACAAATTTCCCGGTCTTTTATAAAGGCTGGGCGTTTTTTGTAACGTTTCTATCACATCCCGGCGGTCCTCTCGAATATCTCTCAGCTTTCCTTTCTCAACTCTTCTATTATTCCTGGGCGGGAGCTCTTGTTGTAACAGTGCAAGCCTGGCTGCTCAGTGTATGTATAGATTATCTGTTGAGAGCTGTGAGCTTACCGCGAATTCGCTGGATTCGCTTTATCCCGCCGATTCTTCTGCTTGTTCTCTACACCCGGTATGCTTATCACTTTCCCACAATACTGGCATTTTTAACCGCGATGCTTCTTGTATGTTTGTACTTAAAGATGACTTTTTCACAAACTGCGATTCTCGGCTGTATAGGCACTTTTTTATCCTTGTCTATAATTCTGTATTATCTTGCCGGCGGAGCATTCCTGCTTTTTGCAGTTGTATGCGCCATTTATGAGCTGCTTTTCAGGTCTCGATGGAAGACAGGCTTATTTTATTTGTTATCCGCTGCCGTTATTCCATACGTAGTGGGCCTTCTCATCTTCGGTGTTAGTATTATCGATGCCTATTGCAATATGTTACCTTTCTCCTGGAAAATTCTTTATTATGAAGCTCGGAAAAGAGAGGTGATAATAGTCTATCTACTTTATCTAATCCTACCTTTGACACTTATTGTATTTGGCCTTTTGCAGATACTCGGGAAAAGACTCCATTTTGTAAAAAACCTGACCAAAAAAAAGCACCGAAATAAATCATCTAACCTACTGTTAAAGATATTTTCCCGGTATAGACATTCACCAAAACTCAGATGGGCCATCGAATCGCTGCTCTTGCTTGTTATTGCCGGCAGCGCCGTTTTCTTTTCCCGCAATGACAATCTTAGAACCCGGTTTAAAGTTGATTACTATGCCTACCACAAGATGTGGCCGGAATTGCTCACGTCGGCTCAACATAATCCTGACAATCCCTTTATAGCCCAAGCAGTCAATAGAGCTTTATATCATATCGGCCGACTCGGCTATGATATGTTCTCCTGGCCCCAGCATCCGGATTACCTGTTTCTGTCTGATAAGAAATATAAATGGATGGGCTGGCAAATCTTCGATGTTTATTTAGACCTCGGCCTTGTTAATATGGCTGAAAATGCCCTGACCAATTGTCTCGAAGGGCTTGGGGACCGCCCCATGGTTTTACAGAGACTGGCCTTTATAAATATGGTAAAGGAAAACTACGATTCGGCCCGGATTTACCTCGGAGCGCTCGGTAAAACCCTGTTTGACGCCGGCTGGGCCAATTACTATCTGGCTCGTTTAAAGTCCGACCCTAACCTTTCAGAGGATAAAGAAATTCAGCGCTTACGTTCGTTACGTCTGGAGAAGGATTTTGGATACACTACCGTTACTGTTGAAAAGTTGTTATTGCAGCTTTTGGAAAAGAACAGACAAAACCGTATGGCCTTTGAATATCTAATGGCCTGGTATATGCTAAACAAGCATTTAGGCAAGTTGGTACAGAACATCGAGCGTTTGAAAGATTTGGGCTATCTCAAGCTACCCACACATTACGAAGAGGCTTCCCTTATCTATGTGTATGGAACTGGAAAACCTCTCAATCTGGGAGGGTACCAGCCGAATCCTCAACTACGTCAGCGGATTGAAGATTTTAGCCGGCTCCTCAGCAGTTACGGGGCAGACAAACAAGCCGCCTTCAAAGAGCTGTCAAAAAACTTTCGTAACACTTACTTCTTCTATTATATCTATGCGCCTTCAGGAACGAAAAAATGAATCGGGCACAAAAGCCAAACAAAGCAAAAAAACATAAAAGTATCCGCCGAAGGCGGTTTTATCCGGTCCAGGGCTTCGCCCTGGCAAAATTAATTTACGCACTTATAGTTTGTGCACTTATAATTGCCGCGGTGTTTTATGCCTTTCGCGGCGGTAAAGTGTCAATCACGCAATACAACATTATTAATCGACATCCGGGAATTCAACCGGATTATTCCGGCGCCGTCATACCGCCTAATATCGCCCCCTTAAACTTTGTAATACAACAAGATGGTTCACGTTACTTCGTAAGAATATACTCCAAAAAAGGAGACCCAATTGAGATACTCAGCAATACACCAAAGATTATGATTCCTGAGAGCCGGTGGCACGAACTTCTTTATACCAACCGTGGAGAACAGTTAAGTTTTGATGTCTTTGTGAAGATAGCAAACGACCAGTGGAATCGTTTTTCTACCATTAACAATGATATCGCCGATGAAGACATAGATGCATTCCTGGTATATAGAAAGATTCGGCCGGGTCATCGCATCTGGGGGGACATGGGCATCTATCAGCGCAACCTAAATAGTTTTGATGAATCACTCGTACTAAACAATGAACATTTCAAACATGGCTGTCTTAACTGCCACGCATTTTGTAACAATCGCACCGACAAAATGTTTATCGGCATCCGCAGCGCAATATATGGTAGCTCTGTTCTGCTGGTTGAAGATGGCAAAGTCAACAAGATTGGGACAAAATTCGGATATACCTCCTGGCATCCATCCGGCCGGGTCGCAGCATATTCTATCAATAATGTGAACCAGTTCTTTCATTCAGCCAGAAGTGAGGTTCGTGACGTGATTGACCTTGATTCCCTGCTGGCTTACTATCTGGTTGACTCTCAGACCAATAAGACTACGCCGGAGATTTCCAAAAAGGACCGGCTTGAAACCTATCCCACCTGGTCGCCGGACGGTCGTGACCTGTATTTCTGCAGCGCACCATTATTCTGGTCGGAACGCAACATTATTCCTGAGCGGTTCGATGAAATCAAGTATGACCTGGTCCGAATAAGCTATGACATCGATAGCGACCAGTGGGGCAAACTGGAAACCGTCTTCTTGGCTCAGGATACGGGCCTGAGCATCCTTCTGCCTCGTATCAGCCCCGATGGACGATGGCTGTTATTCTGTATGTGCAACTACGGCTGCTTCCCCGTCTATCAGCAAAGCAGCGACCTGTATATGATAGACCTCGAAACGGCACAACGGACCGGCAAGTATGAATACCGCAGGCTGGAAATCAACAGCGACAAAAGTGAATCCTGGCATAGCTGGTCAAGTAACAGCCGATGGATAGCCTTCAGCAGTAAAAGGCAAAGTGGGGTATTTACAAGAACCTACATTAGCTACGTTGACCGGCAGGGTAAGGTGTATAAGTCCTTCCTGCTGCCGCAGAAAGACCCGACCTATTACGACTCCTGCCTTTGGACGTACAGTGTCCCCGAGCTGGTACGGCAGCCTGTTGTCGTTACAAAAGAAAAACTGGGCCGGGTTGTTCGGGGCTCTCGAAAAATACCGGCCCCGTTCCCTGTTACTATGGCTACGCCAAAGGCCGGAGAACCTCCTGAGCCTGCTCAGCCGTGGCTGACCGAACGAGAATAATCCCCCGAAGGCAGACCGCTTTAGCCCTATAATGCGGATACGCACGCTTCTCCGAAAGTCCACAGGACACCTAACGGCGGAGTCCTTAGGACTAACAGGCGCGTTGCAATTCATACAGCAAAGTTTTTTTGACGGAAAGCCCCCTTTAATAGTAAACCCCGTTGGAAAACAACAATATACATAGTAATTTTTCTGTCGAGTTATTTCTAAAGGGGTTAAGCTTGATTTTTCCATCTACGATATTTAAAATATGCAATCTGCTCAACTTACACCCGCTTGCGCGGGTGCAAGCTCGTCCCTGTGAAAGCAGGGGTGAACCGACACGAGCTTTTCGTCTTGGTGTGGGCCTAAGCCGTAGCCGGGTGAGCCAGCCCGCCGTGGCTCGCTTGGCGGAGCCAAGTCGTGACAGGCCGACGGATAATTCATAAATGGTGACATAATAGATGCGCAAGTCAATCATATATCTTGTTATGGGTGTTAGCGTAGTAGCCGTTGTCGTGGTCATACTAATCGCACTCTACGTGCCCGGGTCTCAGATAAAGGATATATTAGCTCTTTATCGGGACGATGCCGGATACAACAGCTTGACGATTCGCTACCCCCTTAACGAAACGCTTTTTCCACCGGAGATAGTGCCCCCAACATTTCATTGGGAAGATGCTAATTCCGCATCTGACACCTGGCTTATCACCATCAAGTTCCAGGACAACCAGGACCGAATGAATCCCGTTAGAAATTCCAAAGGGGGTGAGAATGCCGGCCAAAAAGCGAAGATTTCTGACGGGATGAATTTCCTCGTCCGAGAATCCCGGTGGACGCCTGGAGCGGACAAGTGGGAGGTTATAAAGAAGCGGTCACTGGAAAACCAGGCAATCGTTACCATCCTGGGCGTCAATCGCTGGAGCCGGGGAAAAATCCTCTCGGCAGGCAGAATCTCAATAAAAACATCCAAAGACCCGGTTGGAGCACCCTTGTTTTATCGGGAGGTGAACCTGCCCTTTGTTGATGCCGTCAAGGACCCCTCGCACATCCGGTGGCGTTTTGGCGCCATTTCTTCGCCGCAGCAGCCTCCGGTTGTTCTGGAGAAACTGCCGGTTTGTGGAAACTGCCATTCCTTTTCCGCCGATGGCAAAGTCCTCGCAATGGATGTGGATTATGCCAACAGTAAAGGTTCCTACGTTATCACACGCACCGCAGAGCAAATGCTTCTTGCCACGAGTGATATCATAACGTGGGATGATTACAGGAAGGAAGACGGGGAGCAGACCTTCGGACTGCTTTCTCAGGTCTCTCCGGACGGCAGGTTTGTCGTCAGTATGGTTAAGGATAAGTCAGTTTTTGTTCCGATGCCGCCTCTGGCCTTCTCTCAGCTATTTTTCCCCGTCAAAGGCATCCTGTGCGTATATGACACCCAAACACGCACTTTCCTCTCATTACCCGGAGCGGATGACCCACAATATGTCCAGGGTAACCCGGCCTGGAGCCCTGATGGCAAATACATCGTTTTCGCCAGAACCAACGCCTATGACCTCAAGCATACCAAGGGTATGGGCAAGGTGCTTCTGACCCGTGAAGAGTGCAAGGAATTCACCGAAGAGGGAAAGCCCTTTTTATTCGACTTGTACAGGATTCCATTTAATGACGGAAAAGGCGGCAAGCCCGAGCCAATTGAGGGGGCCTCCAACAATGGCATGAGCAACTACTTCGCGAAATACTCGCCCGATGGCAAATGGATTGTCTTCTGCAAAGCCAAAAGTTATATGCTCCTTCAGCCGGACAGCGAGCTTTATATCATACCAGCCGAAGGCGGCCGGGCCGAAAGACTGCGGGCCAACACAAGCAGGATGAACTCCTGGCATAGCTGGTCTCCGAACGGCAAATGGCTGGTGTTCTCTTCAAAAGCAAATTCAGCTTATACCCAGCTTTTCCTCACCCACATCGACGAACAGGGACGCAGCACACCTGCGGTCCTGTTGTCGCAATTTACCTCCCCCGACCGGGCCGCCAACATACCCGAGTTTATCAACACTAAGCCCTACGCTATCAGGAAAATCCACGAGAAATTCCTGAACGATTATTCTTTTGTAAGAGCCGGAAATGAGTTCTTCAAGGCCGGCGATACGGATAACGCAAT
>JBAQFY010000205.1:0-3065 GCA_049287505.1 Sedimentisphaerales bacterium
GAAGAGTATAACAGAAGATTATTAGAGCATCTCGAAAATGATGTTGTCATAGTCGGTGCAGGTCCTGCGGGTTTAGCTGCCGGCTATTATTTAGCTAAAGCAGGAGTCAAAACCACAATTCTCGAAAAAAAGCTCTCAATCGGCGGCGGAATCTGGGGCGGCGCCGCAGGCTATAACGTCATAGCCGTCGAGGACAACGATATTCTGGACGAATTCGGTATAACCGCAAAAAAGCAAAAAACACTGTATATGCCGAAAGGCATCCTGTGGATTACCGATGCGATTGAGTTCGCCACGGCCCTGGCCTATAAAGCGAAAAAGGCAGGAGCCGAGCTCTTCAATCTAATCGAAGCTGAAGATATCATTGTAAAAAAGGACGCTGTCGAAGGAGTTGTAGTCAACAACACAGCCATCAAGCTTGGGCATTTGCATGTTGACCCGTTTTGCATCCGCTCCAAGTTTCTCGTGGACGCAACGGGACACCCTGCCGAATTGGTTGCGATGCTCAAAGAAAGAAAGCCGGAGCTTTTTCCGAATAAGATAAAGGATGGTTTTATGGATGTCGAGGCTTCCGAAGCCGGCGTCGTGGAGAAAACCTGTGAAGTCTATCCGGGTCTTTACGTTACCGGCATGTCTGTGTGTGCCGTTTTCAACCTGCCGAGAATGGGGCCTATATTCGGCGGAATGCTAAAATCGGGGAAAAAAGTCGCCGAGCTGATAATTGATGCCATAGGTAATGAAAAAATACGAACTTCCAACACGTAAAGAGTGTTTGGCCATAATAAAAGAGCATCACGTTCCGCCGAATATCGTCAAACACAGTCTAACTGTGGCTAAGTTAGCCGTTTTTTTAGCTCAAAGATTAAAAGAAAAAGGAATAGAGCTGGATGTCAACCTTGTGGACAGGGCCTGTCTGCTGCACGATATTGTAAGGATTTGCAATATTAAGGACTTGGATTACAGCAGGTTTGAGCAGCCCGTGACAGCGGAAGATAAAGCAAAATGGCAGCAATTGCGAGCAAGGTATGAAGGAATCCCACACGAGCATGCCGCTTACGATATTTTAAAAGAAAAGTATCCGGCACTCGCTTTAACCATAAAAAAACACAGATATATAGGCATACTGGACGAAAAAGAAAAGCCGAATACGTGGGAAGAAAAATTAGTCTATTATGCGGACATGAGGGTTATGCACGAGAAGATTGTGCCGTTGGAAGAAAGATTAACCGAAGCCCATAAAAGAAACGTTCACTTTTATAGCACGGAAGCTCAAAGGCGGATTATTATAGCAAAGGTTGACCCGTTAATCTATAGCCTGGAAAAGGAAATTTTCGACAGAATAGATTTAAATCCCCATCAAATTACGGACGAATTTATTGACTCGCATTCAAACTGCAAGCAGAAGAAAGAAGTATAGTAATGCTCAAGAGTCCGCCCGGCACGACAGATGTGCCGGGCCACACGTGACAAGCAGGAACACCGCGACAAGACCGCTTACAGCAACTAAGCTGAGATGAGAACCAGTATGTATGGTAGCCAAGGTGGACCCAACGGTATTAAATGAGATGTGGAATAGCGAAACGATCAATAAACTGCCCTTTGAGCTGTTGTAAAGCCACGTGTAGATAAATGCAGCGGCGATAACGCCAACAAGCCAAGGTAGGAAGGGGAGGGTGGACATTGGATGTCCCTTAGTCCAAAACAACGGCAAGTGCCACAAGGACCAAAGGATTCCAACAATCAGTGTGGAAACACAGGCACTGTAGCGAAGTTGCAGCTTCGCCAGCGCAAACCCACGCCACCCCACTTCCTCCCACGGATTTGACAGCAACGCAATCGCGAGGGCAACTAAGCCAGTGGACCATGTTTCTGTACCAAATCTTCCAAAATTCGGGGTCTTATCGCTAAATAGGATGTCGAGGACAACAGCCCCTAAAAGAAGCGCAACCGGACCGAACAAAGCTAACATGTACCAAATAACGCCAACTCGCCAACGAAGTAGCGAAGCAAGCAAATCTTTGGAGCCGGTTTTTCCGCTCAAGATATTTACCACGATGATGGCAGCTAATGCTGGCCCAAATGCCGGAAGGATAAGTAAGAATTGAAAGAAAGGATTTTGAAATGCAGATAAACCATGTGAGGCCGCCACCTGCGGAGCCCAACCTAACCACGAGATGGCAAAGGCTATAAGGTAGAAGGAAATAACCGGGTGTTTCTTTAGCGACTGCATAACCTCTGGCATTGTCCCAGGTTCCTCCTAAGCGTTTCTTATAACATCTAATTAACGAATCAACTAATTCTCTGCAGTTTTCTTGGTTTCTCTTCTTTTTGACTTCATTTTTGAATCATGTCTTGAATTTACTATCACCTGTCAATAATCGTTTCAATCGGCGGGGCGTAGAATAGAGCAAAATTGGAAATAGTCGGGCAAACGCGGGACTCTAATATCCTTATTCGCACCTTATCTGTAGTAACATTCTGCGTGCGGCAGATTCGCTTGTAGCCGACCGTCTGCCCCTCGGCCACTTGCTGCCATTTGCCGTCAACATAGGCATCAACAGCAAACCCGGCAATTCGCTGGCCATAGTCGCGGATTTGTTCCCGCAACATCACACGATTGAAGGTTTTTGGGCCGTCCAGCGTAACCACCAGCTCAGCCTGTGTAGTCCAATCGGGCGGCATCCAGCACGTGGTTGTGTCCCCATCGAGTGCATTGGCTGCCTCAAAGCCCGGTCCACGGTCGGCTGAAGCGGTTGCAGTTGCACCCTCGGCCAGGTTGGTCTTGAAAGTTTCGCGGAGGATTCGCCCGATTTCCATCAGTACCTTGCTGTCACGCTCGGCAAACAGACCGTCACGATTAGGAGGGACGTTCAGCAAAAGCACGGTATTGCCCCCGACGGTGCGATACCAGATATCAAGGATATGCTCGGTTTTCTTGACTTGCTGCTTTTCGTCGCGCCAGAACCAGCCTCGCCGGATTGATGTGTCGGTCTCAGCCGGATACCAGTGCAGGTATCCGCCGCGGCTGAGGCTCTCCCGAAGTTTGTCCAGGCTCGCCAGGTCCT
>JBAQFY010000206.1:0-3170 GCA_049287505.1 Sedimentisphaerales bacterium
ACCGCGCTGCCATTGAGAGCAACATACATCGGCTCGCCAGCGTTATCTGAATTACCCCTGAACCAAATCGTTAATGTGCTCACACTATTTTCAGTCCAGTCACGCGGATAAGTCAGTGTCTTCTCCACCTCTGAATACTTGAGGACGCTGTTGTCGTAGAATACAGGCATCGATAGGCTGCCTCCGTGAACGATTGTTTCCTCACAATAAGAACTCGTGCTTTCGTCGCCCACGGCTGCGCCGGTCCCGTTACCTGGATAGGCCGGTTCATTACCATGCGCGGCATAGCCAAGCCCGTCTTTCCACGACCACCATATCTCGTTGTTGCCAATATCGTAGTCCTCAAAATCGTCCACAGTAAGGAAGTTGGCCGTCGTAAAGCTCCAGACAGGGCCTATCCACGGGCTGTCGGGATTGACATTATTGACCTCATCAACACGCCAATAGTAAGTGGCATCCCACAAAAGTTTTCCGGGGTCATAGCTCTCGTCCCCTTTGGGACTGGTGCCTTTATACTCTGGTGAACCTGTATTGGCGTTGCGCACGGCTTCTTTATCTGTGCCGAAATAGACCTGATGCGAAGCAGCATGGTCTCCGGGTAACCAGCTAAGAATCTGCGTCTGCTTTACATCCACGGCACCATTAGACGGATTCAGGCTCCCGACGGCGCCTGGAGTCGTAAAACTCCATACCTCGCCTTTGTATGTGTTGACAGCATCAAACTCATCGACACGCCAGTAGTAAACCTTCTCTAATTCAAGGGGAACGGGAGTATAGGTGGCAGCTCCTGCAGGGAGTCCTCCGGCGGCATTATTCACATCGTCAAAATTCTCGCCGAAATATACAGTGTGTAACTTCGCACCAAAACCAATCTCCCAGCTAAGGACCGCATCCAAATTTACAAACTCGGCACCATCAGCCGGGTCGGGGTTGTAAGCGGTCTTGGGAGCAATCATAAAGCTCCAGACATCGCCTCTCCACGGACTATTCGGGTCTAAATCATTCACCTCATCAATCCGCCAGTAATATGTCGTACCCGCAACAAGACCGTCCGGAAAAGGAAATCCCGGGAAACCTACAACTAAAAACGTCGAGACTTGATTGCCCTGGAACGCCTCCTCGGTGCCGGCATCAACGTTGTCATAATTATCACCGAAATACACATTATGTGAGGCCGCAGAATCTCCCGCCATCCACCCCATGCTCACCCATGTTTCTCTGAGTACTGCACCATCAGCCGGATTAGGGCCGAATGCGAATGGAAATCCCATACCTAACATAGTTTTTTGAATCTCGTCCTGCGGCAGCGCCCGCTTGAACAAGAAGAAATCATCCATTAGCCCCGTGAAAGGTCTTGCGTTATCGATATTATATCCCACGCGAGCACCGCTGCCCCAATCTCCCGCTATATCCGGAGGATTTGAAATGTTTTCCTCTCGGACTACTTCCCCGTTGATATACAGAATCGCTTTGCCGGTCGCTTTGTCGTATGTGCCTGCAAAATGAAGCCATTCATCCCACGTTACAGTACCTGCGCGGATATCGAAGATTGTTGTCCCCCCGTAAGAGCGGAGCAGCCATCTAAAATTGCCTTCACTGCGGAGCTCAGGATGAATAACCCAGGTCGAGTCAGATGCTCTGGCATTGAATATGGCGTGATGGTCGCCCGTATTCGTACATTTTACCCAGGCGGCGACCGTTATGCCGGTTGTTGGAACATCTTCAACAGGAAAATGCTCACCGTCTAAATCGAAGTAACTGCCGGTTGTGAATTTGGCGGCTCCACCGTGCTTGCCTTCGGTATCTAATGTGATATCGCCTTGGACAGTGCCGTCATGGCCGTTGCCGGACTGGTCCGCTACAATATCAGTAACATTGTCAAAGGAATAGTATATGACCAGAGACGGGTCTTCGGACAAGTCGGCTATAGCGCTGCTTGTCAGAGCCAGCAGCAGAACGAAAGAAACCAAATAAATCATTTTTCTACACATAATAGTCCTCCTTCACCCCGTCACGTTTTCGACGAGCGGGGTTCAAAAAAAAATAAAATTATTATATATTATGTTTTGGCCACACACCAAAACACTCGTTCGCGTAGAGGCGGGATATGAAATTTTCGTTGAAATGCAAAAATCTTAATTACGAACCACAAATTTTCCCACTACAACACCACACTCCACGTCGTAAATCCTCCTCTATTCAGAAAACTACAGTAATTGCGCCTGCTTGATGACCTCAAAGCCACAGAAGCCCGCCCATTCGATTTTGCTCATGGCAGACTCTGCACACGTTTCACTAACATTATCTATACCAGATTATCTACCTTCCCGTCAAGTAAAATCTCCCAAATTATGCATCCCTTTTCAACACCCTCAAAAATCTTTAGCCCCCGCTTGCCCCCGTAATTCTCTGGCGGGAGTCATTCCGCACCCATTCAGCTTTGCTCAGGGCAGGCTTTCTTTTGCTCAGGGCAGGCTTTGATGCGGAATCCATTCTTAATTCTAAATTCCACATTCTCCTGCTATCCTGTTTCCCTGTTCTTCTGTCTTCTGTTTTCTGTCTTCTGTATTCTGTCTTCTGTATTCTGTATTCCAATCCACTAATCAACTATTCTTAACTCTTCCCGCCATTGCTCGGCCTTTTCCGGCTTGCCCCAGGCATTATAGAGTTCGATTAGGTTGTTCAACGACTCTAACGTGTGTGGGTGCTTTTCACCGAGTTTTCGGCGTCGCCCTTCAATCGCCTGAATTAGCAGTGGTTCTGCCTCCTCGTACTGAGCTTGCTCTTTATACACCACAGCCAGTTTGTTCATTGATGTCAGTGTCCACGGATGCTCCTCGCCAAGGGTGCGGTTGCTAATCTCCAACGCCTTATTAAGTAGCTCTTCTGCTTCACCATATCGATGCTGGACCATGTACAATTCTGCCAGTCCGTTCATGCAGCGCAGCGGATCCCGATGCTCCTTGTCTTGGTTGCTCTGTAGGGCTCCCAGTTCCTCGTTAAACAACTTCTCTGCCTTATCATACTCGCCCATATGCGTATATACCTGAGCAAGCCCGCTCACCGACCGTAAAGTACGCCAATGCTCTGGGCCGTTAACTCTTCGCTGTATCGGTAGTATCTCCAGATACAGTCTCTCTGCCTCCTCGTACCGCTTCTGCTCTCTGTAC
>JBAQFY010000207.1:0-2642 GCA_049287505.1 Sedimentisphaerales bacterium
CTCCACGGCCGCAAACTTCACCCCGCCCCTG
This sequence comes from Sedimentisphaerales bacterium, assembly GCA_049287505.1. Classification (GTDB taxonomy): domain Bacteria; phylum Planctomycetota; class Phycisphaerae; order Sedimentisphaerales; family Anaerobacaceae; genus NIOZ-UU13. The sequence continues at coordinate 32 of JBAQFY010000207.1, forward strand.
CCGCAGGGGCGGGGTTCACTATTTTTGTTATACCAAATAAGTTATTTTCCCGTCAAGTAAAATCTTTTGATTTATGTAAGCTTTTTTACACCCTCAAATAAAATCACAATTCATAACCACCATTCACCATCTCACGAGTATCGCTTGTCAACCATCTCGCCCGCCGCAGCTTTAGCTAAGGCGGAAGTATCCAGCATCGAGACACCAACCACCAATGAGCCACTCACCAATTAACCACTTAAGCCCCCCTGCCATGAGCGCAGCCGAAGGGCCTGTTCTGAGCGCAATCGAAGGGGTTTGTTGAATTATTTCCCCCCCTCTACTAACTTCTCAAAACGCCAGTAGTTGTGTAAGGGGTCCTTGGCCGAGTCAAGCCGAAGCAAAGGAATCGACAGGTTTCCAGAGTGGACATCAGAAAATTGAGCTGGTCAATGGCAGCATCAAACCCAAGATTTGCTACAAGCACACCGCGGTTGTTTGTAAGCTTGAGTATTTTATGAATCCCCTTCAGGACAACAGAGTTTTGTCCTGGACTGTAAGGTTCTTCATGACCGAAGCGCTCCAGTAGTACAGGCACAGGATTCTCGCGGCTCAGTGACGCATAAATCTCGAGAATCCAATAGCCGTTCACTAATTCGCCGTTGCTGACATCGCAAATAGTGGCCAAACGATTCATCTTCTTTGCTAATGGTTTGGCAAGGTCTGACAGATCAGGGATAATGCGTGCATTATCCTGCAAGTAACAAGTAAGGCAACCATAGTTCTGGCAGTACTTCTTTAACGTTGTTGTCAAAGTCACTATTGTTTACTAAGAGCTTATCCGAATAACCGGGTCGTTATGAGGCCGAGCGAAAAGTTCGAGGCCAAGGCGGCAGGCCAAAAATGCTCGCCAGGCGTGGTTTTCTCCACGTTGAGAACATTTTTTCACTGACAACGCAGGCATCGGGCTTTGCAGCCGGCCGCAATAGAGCGGGTTATTGGGATAGGCTCTAAATGCTGGTCGAGACGGTCAAGTCGCGATACGAATTTTGTCCTTTGGTTTGGTAGTGCCATCTGACAAACGATAGGCTGTCCAGCCCTCAATAGCCCAACAAGTCCGTCTCGAAGGAATTTCTTGTCTGTTAGTGATAAATTCTTGCCTGTTTCTTTGAGAAAATTGTGAACGTTAGATGATATTGATTCAATCAGAGCTCTACGTTTAACCATAACGCACCTCCTTGTCAAATAAGGGTTTACATTAAATTATAAACTACTCCTTAACATCGTCATTAAGAGGGAGTGCGTCTTGAATTGAATCCCACGAACAAGATTCTCAAAAAGAACCGAAGTTTGAGAAGTTTTTTTCTTGACAAAAACAGAATAATCCTAAATATTAATAAATAATCCTAAAATTAATTTGATTCTTACGACCATATCAGGGAAAATAACCATAAAAGAAAAGGAGGAGGTTATGAAAAAGATATTGTTTTTAGGCATTTTTTTCACTTTTATGATTTCAAATTCATCATTTGCGGCTATTACCTATTCAGGGCCGCAGAACATAACCGTTAATCTTTCAAATTCTGCTGTTATCGATTTTGACGGTTCAGGTAATATATGGTACCCATTTACAATCTCCCTACAAGACGTAACATCAGGTCCACAAACCTATAGAACGTTACTTTATAACATCATTGGGAACACTCTGGTTTTTTATAACATTTCAGGTGGTTATATTCTAGGTTTAGGCCAGAAAGCATTGAATATCGGATTCGCAGATCCAATCCCACCTACTCTACCTTGGGCTAGCACAAGTGATGCGTATTTAACAGCTGTTGATCTTTCTACATTAGCCATTTTCGGCGAATTTAATCCAGCCACGCCCAGCGGATATATCGGGTTGCTTGGATTGCATGATGTTTCTGGCACGTATAACCACTATTATGGTTGGCTGCATATATCCATAACGGATTTCGGGTTGGACAGTATGCAAGCCACCATCGATGGATGGGCTTATGAGGACCAAAACAAAGTACCAATCGCCGCTGGTACTATCCCAGCACCTGGTGCTTTTATTCTCAGCATTTTCGGCGCAGGACTGGTTGCCTACCTGCGGAAACGAAGAACAATATAGATTGTTAGTGATTGGTTTTTAGTCTTGAGTTTGAAACATAGTGACTTTCTTAAAATAAATATACTTTTAAGTGGTAGCTAAAGTATTATACCCCCCTCACAATGCAAACTAACCACCTCGCTCGCTGCATCGTTCGATATTTTCTCGGCCTCTCACTATATTATGAGCATCCAGCATCAAGTTTCGAGCATCTAAATTCGATATAAAATTCACGGGATATGCTTCTGAGTTTACCCTGAGCTTGGTCGAAGGGCCGAAGGCGTAGTCGAAAGGTCTAAATCTCTAATCTCCAATTCACTAATGCGCCAACCATCCCACCATATATAACCGTCCCCACCCCACAAATCGCAACGTCCGATACTCTTTTAGCCACTAACCTGAATATTTCATAGAATTTTCTGATTTTATGATGGCGCGATAGCCTAACTGTTTGTAATATTTTAAGTTATACAAAAAACACAAACATGAACAGAAAGGCTATCGTTATGACAGATTGTA
>JBAQFY010000208.1:0-12232 GCA_049287505.1 Sedimentisphaerales bacterium
CGGCAGCTCCCAAATGGAGAGCCGGATAGAAGAAATTGGCAGAACCGGCAAGAACATGAAAATCTGCATCCGGCTCAAGACGAGCGAGGAATTTGCCCGGCCCCGTTGGAGAGGAATCTTTCATACCCGCAATGTTGGGATGCTGCGAGAGCTCCAGAACAGTCTGTGGCGGTATCTCTACTCCGCCCGCAAAGCCCGGAGCATTGTAGAGTAATACAGGGATTTCAATCGAATCAGCTATTCGCTCATAGTAACACTGTAGAGTATCACCATCGATTCGTTTGGCGAAATAGCCCGGAGTGAGGATGCTCACATAGTCAAAGCCCATCTCAGATGCCAATTTTGATTTTTCGATTGTTTGCCTGGTGGATTCACAACCAGTTCCGACCATAACGACTTTGTTACCTTTTTCTTCAGCGAAAACATTGAGAACCTGTATCTGTTCTTTGTCGGTCAGGCTCCTGAACTCTCCATTCGAGCCGAGCGCGAAATAACCGGTAAGGTCGGTCTTACTGAGTTTTCGTAAATTAAACCTCAAGTCGTCGAGCGCAAGTTCATCGGAACGAAACGGCGTTACCACCGGAGCGAAAACCCCCGAAAGCTTCCTCTTGTTTTGTCCCATAGTCCTGATTCTCGTCAAAAAAGGAACACGCCTGTCAGAAGTCCGCCCCAGGCGGATATCCGCATCAAAGTATAATAATCTTGTATCACTTCGACAATGCTTCCTTGCCAGCTTTTAACGTTTCGATGATTGCATCGACGTCAAACACGCAGCCGCCCCGCGTCCCTCCGCCAATCTCCTGCATGGCAGACCACAGGCGTGTGTCATCCGGAAGACCTGGATGAGGAGCCAGGTCAGACCGCAATGGACGTTCAGCCAATATTTGTGTGCCGAGCTCCACACTTCTCCGACCCGGCGGAGAGCCGGCATCTCCAATCAAATCAACGCTTCCTTCCATCTTATTACAATCAACGATAATTTGAATGATGTCTCCATCCAGTACCTTTCCAATCGGGCCGCCTGCAAGTGCTTCCGGTGCTATATGCCCAATACAAGCGCCCGTACTAACGCCGCTGAACCGGCCATCGGTAATGACCGCAACATCCTTTCCCCAGGAAAGATGCTTCAGCGCACCCGTAACTTCCAGTATTTCTTCCATTCCGCTTCCCATTGGGCCTGCACAAATAAGCACAATGATATCGCCGGACTGAATAGCACCTGCTTTTATGGCCTGGATAGCGCTACGCTCCGAGATGAACACGCGGGCAGGGCCTATCTTGTGATACAAACCATTAGCGTCCAGCAGCGATGCGTCAATAGCGGTACTCTTAATGACCGAACCTTCCGGGGCAAGGTTACCCTGCGGCAGTGTCATAGTACTTTTCAGGCCGAGTTCACGAGCTCTCTTAGGACTCATTATCACTTCATCCGGGTCGATACCGTCTTTTTCATAAAGCAGCTCCCGCAGCCGCTTTCGGCGTTCCGACTCCTCCCACCAGTCGAGGAGTTTTCCTAAAGATTCACAAGAGACTGTCCGGCAATCCAAATCTAAGAGATTTAGACGCCGCAGTTGCAGCATCACTTCAGGTACGCCGCCGGCCAGAAAGACGCGCACAGTTGGATGTCCTACCGGCCCATTGGGCAGAACGTCAACAAGACGCGGCACCTCTCGTGTAACCTTCTTCCAGCCTTCGAGCTCCGGACGTCTCAATCCCGCTGCAAATGCAATTGCAGGAATATGTAACAGCAGATTCGTCGAACCACCGAAAGCCGCAAAAACTACCATCGCGTTACGCACCGCTGCATCGGTTAGAATATCTTTCATAGCCAGGCCGCGTTTGTGCATCCGCACGAGCGCTTTGGCTGAACGACGCGCTATGTCCAGCCAGATTGCCTGGCCGGACGGCGCAAGCGCAGAGTGCGGCAGGCTCATACCCAGAGCTTCGGCGACAACCTGAGATGTTGCCGCTGTCCCAAGGAACTGACAGCCGCCGCCCGCACTCGCACAGGTTCGGCAGGTCATCTGCCTGGCGTACTCCAGTGTCACCTCGCCATGGGCAAAACGCGCTCCCATAGATTGTATCTTGCCCAAATCCTCACCTTCGGCAGGTGGAAGAGTTACTCCACCCGGGATAAGCACAGACGGCAGCTCGCGCATAGCGGCTATTGCCATCATCATTGCCGGTAATCCCTTGTCACAAGTAGCTATACCCAACACCCCTTTTCGTGTTGGTAAGCTGCGGACAAGGCGCCGAAAAATCACCGCGGCATCATTACGGTAAGCGAGACTATCCATCATCCCAGAGGTGCCTTGGGTTCGGCCATCACATGGGTCCGTGCAAAAACCCGCAAACGGAATGCAATCGAGATTTCGCAGTTCTTCCGCTGCCGCTTGCGCCAGCAAACCAAGCTCCCAGTGTCCGGCGTGATACCCTAAAGCCAGAGGAGTGCCGTCATCTGCACGAATCCCACCTTGCGTGCTTATCAGCAGAAACTGCTCCTGGGCCATCTTGGCCGGCTCCCACCCCATTCCCGCATTCTGACTCATTCCAAAGACTTCGCCGCTCGGAGCATCGACAAGAATACTCTCAGTTAAAGGAAGATATCCTTTTGGCCCCGCAGCGCTTGTGGTAACCTCGTAAATGCCTTCGTCTTTACTATCCAGAATATCTTCGAGCGTTATCCTATCTGGCATAAGAGTCTCCTTTCTTGTTAACTTTATTTTTCAGTCAGAGAGCACGGCCAGTACTACGCTATGAATTCTACCAGTAAGTCTTGTCAGAGACAAGCTGCCAGATGGACAACATGACCATCTGGCAACGAAGCAGCTCATGCGATTCCTCAGGCCTCGCCCAGTTTAGCCCAGATGAGGCTGTTCTGAGAGATGCGTGTTATCTGTTCTCTGTTCGTGCTGATAGCATAACACTCCTGGGACCACGGGCTCGGTATCCAACTTCGGCTACACACAAAACTCTGCTAAAGTTTTGTCGGCCTGTGTACCGAATAAATCAACAATGGCAACAATACGAGTTAATTTTCTGTCCGAGCGCGAGATTCAAGACATACACGATGCGAGCATAACAATCCTTCGGGACACCGGCGTTATGGTACATCACGAGGAAATATTGCAGCTCCTGGGCGAGGCTGGCGCAAAGGTAGTGCAAGAACACAGGATAGCGCTCCTTTCTGAGAAGCTTGTCATGGACTGCATCGCACGGGCCGGCAAAAAATACGTGCTCTATGGCCGTGACAAGAACAAGACGGCTCGTTTCGGATACGGTGAGCTCATTCTAATGTCAAGTCCCGGACAATTTGGCTGGATAGATGCAAAGACCGGCCAGAGACGCTCTGCAACTAACCAGGATGCCAGGGACGCAATTCGTCTTGGAGATGCCCTGGACAATATCAACATCGTCGGTGCAATGGCCCAGCCGGATGAGGTCTGCGAGAAATATCGGGATGTCTTTCTCACCGGCGAGCTGGTCAAGGGAACCACAAAACCAACCCGCTGCTGGGTTCGTAACGGAGCGACGGCCCGTTACATTCTGGAAATATACCGCACAATAGCAGGTGGTGATGCTGCCCTGCGGACAAATCCCATGGTCGAAGCCTTTCTCGAACCCATTAGTCCGCTGCAGTTGCCGAGGGACGGCCTTGATATAGTCAAGGAGTTTGCGCAGGCGGGACAGCCCGTCAGTATAGGCCCTATGGCGATGACATCTGCAACGGCTCCGGCAACATTAGCCGGCACACTGGCGCAGGAAAACGCCGAGATATTGGCAGGGATTGTCGTAACACAATTGCTGGCGCCGGGCACGCCCATAACCTACGGCGGTATCCCGCACATTATGGACCCACGCACAAGCATCTGCTCATTCGGCTCGCCGGAGCAGGGGCTAATGGCCTTAGCGATGACGCAGATAGCACACTTCTATGGCTTGCCCGTTTATATCAATGTGGGTCTTACCGATGCGAAAGTGCCCGATGCTCAGGCAGGCATCGAAAAGGCAGGCACGATGCTTCTGGGTGTCCTGGCCGGTGCCGATACTTTCGGCCACTGCGGCATTTGTGGAACCGACCATGCCGGCAGTCTGCTCTGGCTGGCTTTAGACAACGAGCTTATGAATTACATCAAGCGAATCGCACGCGGTTTCGAGATAAATGCCGACACACTGGCCACTGACATCATCAAGTCGGTAGGCCCGGCCGGCAATTTCCTCGCTGAACCACACACGGTCAAACACTTTCGCCGGGAACTCTGGCTGCCCGGCCGGCTCTGGACACGACAAAGCTATGACGGTTGGCAGGATCAGGGAGCCACCTCCTTCGCAGAACGGCTCGCCGAACATGTCAGCAGCATCCTAACAACACACACCCCGCAGCCACTTGATGAAGCTCTATCTCAGGAGATCGACCGTATCGTCAAATTTGCCGGGCATGAGCTCGGATAGGCAGCACGTACCTTTGAAAACTCACCTGATGGTGCGAGTTGGTTTTCCTCACAGCAGATACTTGTATCAGCAAAAGACTTCTTTTATTATAGGGCAAGACAGAGATAAGTCTTATTGAAAGGGGATAACAATGATGAATTTAACGTACAACAGATTAGCTGCTTTTTGGGTGGTTTTACTTCTGGTAACTGGGTGTCAGCTCGTCCCGCCCCTCCGAGGGGCGGGGCTCGTCAAGCAGGAGCCTGATGCAGGCCCGGCTATGCTTAATGAGCACATAAGCTCAGGGACGTGGAGGATATTTGCGGATGTTCCTGTCCCTCGCTTCGGAGGGGCCGCGGCTGTCGTGAAAGATAAGCTTCACTTGTTCGGCGGCGTCAACATGAACCCGCACACGCCGGAGGGAAAAGACAGGGCACAGGCGGTGAAATTACATCACATTTTCGACCCGGCGACGAATACATGGATTGAAGGGGCCCCGATGCCGGACGCGAAGGGTTGGCCGGCGATAGCTGTGTATAAGAACAAAATATATATCTTCGGTGGCGACAACAAGGCTATCGACGTGAGTATGACAACCACGGCGTGGGTGTACGACCCGCAGACGGACGCCTACAAAAACATCGCTCCTTTGCCCCACCCACGCTCCTATTGCTACGCCGTGACCGTAGGCGACTATATCTACATCTTCGGTGCACGGACTCTTCGGTCGGACGGTAAGGCCGATCGAAGCACCTTCCGCTATGACCCTCGCAGAAATGCTTACAAAAGAATGGCGGATATGCCCGAAGGAGCAAGGTTCATTGTGCACGGCGGCTACAACGGGTATATCTACGCTGTCCACGGCGAGACCGACTTCGAGACTTACGCTAATGGCGTGCTCAAATATGATGTGGCCGCCGACAAATGGTCGAAGCTGAACATACCACGAATCGAACAGCGCAAATGGTACCTTAGTCAGCATTCCACACACGCAGCAATCGGTTCAAAGCTGTTCATTCTGGGCGGCTGGAGCAGGGTCACCAGGACCAGAAGCAATAGAGCCACTTACTTTGATATGGCGAAAGAAACGTTCGGTGAAGCCGAGCCGATGCCCGAGGGTCGATGTTGCGGTGTTGCGGGAGTGATCGACAATAAGCTCTACCTCGCAGGCGGCTTCTGGAAATGGGTTGACGACGTTTGTGACTGCAAAGAAACGTGGGGCTTTCCATTCCCCAGGTGAAGGTGAGGCGATTTGGGTAAGCAATCGGGCACAAAAGCCTTGACCGTTGTTGCCCAAGATTGTAGTCTGTAATAAGTGCACCCGCTTGGATAGTGCCCAGAATCAAATAAGATGCAAGGATCAAGCATGCCGTATGAAATCCGAATTGTAAGTACGTACCCGCCAAGAAGGTGTGGTATAGGTACATTCACACGCGACTTGGTGAACGGGCTGGAACATTTTAAAGGGGAGGTTGATCGAATAAGAGTTGCGGTAATCGATAAAAATAGTGAGCACTACAACATTCCTGTGGATATTATTATTGAGCAGTACAGACCTGAATCCTGGAGTAATGCAATCAAAGATATAATAGCCAGGGCAAACAAGGACACGAATCCTACCGTTATTATATTGCAGCACGAATATGGCCTCGATCCGGATAAGAATGGAGGGGATGGCAAAGGAACGAATTTTGTAGATATGGCAAAAGCGTTTAGCGGTCAGGGGCTCACTACTCTGGTTTACCTTCACACTGTGCTCGACGAGCCGAACGACCATCAAAAGAAAACGTTACAGGAACTTGCTAAGTCTAGTGACGGCCTTATTCTGACCTCAGAAAGTGCTATAGAAACACTGGAATCGACAGCTTATAAAATCGACCGTTCAAAGCTCAAGCACATTGACCACGGAATCAGGATGCAACATCCTTCTGAATATGACCGATTGGCGGTCAAAGAAAAATACGGCTTGAAAGACTTTTTTCTTGTTACCACACTGGGGCTATTGTCCCCTGACAAAGGAATTCAGTATAGCATTAGAGCCTATGGAAGGTTTTTGGAACAGTCCTGTACAGACTGCCAAAGGGAAAGAATAGTGTATTTAATTGCAGGTCAACACCATCCAGATTTTATCCGAGCAGCCGAAGGCAGAGAATACCGAGAATATCAAGCAACACTGACTAAAGCACTGGAAGAGTCCAAACTGAAATGGTGCAAGGCCAAAGAGCTAAAGGGTCTTGATTTTAGACAGTACGATATTGTCTTTCTCGACGCCTTTTTGGATGAAAGTACTTTCTTGGAATTTTATGGTGCGACCAACGTCATGGTGCTCCCTTATCTCAATATGTTTCAGACCTCGAGTGGTATATTAGCTGATACCTTAGGCTCCAGCAGAGTTGCAATAGCGACCAAATTTCGTTGTGCTCTGGAACTCATTCATTCAAACAAACCTTGTCCGAGTGGCCTTGTCATTGGCAGATATGCCAGAGGTATTTTGGTCGACCCCGGGGAAGCTTCGGTGGAACAAATAGCCGGAGCACTTGATTTTTTAGTCTTTAACCAAAATAAACGCCTTGAGATGGAAAAAGAGGCTCACCAGAGAGGTTTCCAGATGCAATGGAATAACAGCGCTTGGGCATTATTGCAATATGTCAAGTTTATCAGGGGAAAAAAAGAATTAGTTATAGGCAGAGCGGAGAAATTCACAAGGGAAAAAACATCTATTTATCAATTCAATTTGTTCGATTTTCATAAGGCTGCAAGTAGCCTGAAAAATACATCTATTCATACGAGAAATCAGCCAGACTGACCCACCCCCATTTTGGCTCCAGTGTTTATGAAAGTACCCCGCATGTCTCAGCCGCATCCGGCATCAGCGTATACGGCCAGATATGACCCTGTCCTTCCCGAAAATTACATCCAGGCGGGCCCGAAGAAATTTTCATCGGATTTTCAACGTGATGACTTGCCAACGGTAAAGAGCGCCAAGAATTCCGGTTATAAGGTAAAGGACGAAAAGATAGAATCAAGGTTGTTTTGTTGCTAAGAAAGCGGGGAAATGTGTGTCATTCTGTTTCTGGAGTACTGGTACTTTCCTCCGTAGATTTCTTGACTTCCTCGAGGTAATCTTTGGCATAACCTATCATTCTCTTAATTATGCTTAGAGCTTATCCGAATAACCGGGTCGTTATGAGGCCGAGCGAAAAGTTCGAGGCCAAGGCGGCAGGCCAAAAATGCTCGCCAGGCGTGGTTTTCTCCACGTCGAGAACATTTTTTCACCGACAACGCAGGCATCGGGCTTTGCAGCCGGCCGCAATAGAGCGGGTTATTTGGATAGGCTCTTAATACAGATTTTGTATCTTCTCGCTTATGGCTATACTTATGTGATATTCGTAGAAGTCCTGAATCATCGTCATACATAAAATCATAACGTCTATGAGACCAAACTATGCCTGTTTTTCCTATTTCATCGGCTTGTGTCAATGGGCGCGTTAAAACCAGCCAGTGATGTGCGGGTTAAAACCAGCCAATAATCCCTTTTCTTATATACCAATTCTCCTTCTTCGTTCAAGTCAATTTCGGTTCTTTTATTCTTCGATTCCAGAAGAAACCAGGTCCGTATCGCTCGGATTGGCGGCCGTATGAGAATGGGCACATAAAAAGCTCGTCGGAACATGGCCGCCGCAAGCCGAGCGGGACAGGCCGGCCCAATACTAATCGGGCTTACTCTTTTTGCGAGCACTGTCATTGTTATCCTTATCTTTTTGGTCATTGTCTTTTTTGATGTCGTTGTTTAGTTGAGCTTAGAAATCACCATAGCATCCAGCAGCACACCGTCTTCCCTGTAGGCGAACTCCAGGGTATATGTCCCAGGAGCCATCGTGAATTCCACTGTTTTATTGCCGTCATCGCTGCTGTGAACCTCATCCCAGTGCCAGTCTTGTCCCAATTCAATATCATTCCATCGCACCCAGCCACTACTGTGGTTAGTCGTCTGGGTGGCTGCTCCCTTGATGCGGATCCAGCAGGAGTCATCGCCGGTGTCGAGGTTGAACGTGATAACCCGACCAAGAACCTTGTAGGTTCCTCCCTTGACCGTAAAAACGTAGGTTGCCACACCTTCGGCAGGAGGTTCACTGGTACTATTGTTGCCGGTCACTACCGTAATGTACTCACCGCCGGACGTACCGAGAACATCAGACATTCTCAGCAGAGGTGAGCTAATCGTATCAGCCGCCTCTGCCTCTATCCAAATTTCTTCCAAAGGCACCGCAGGAGCCGAACGATACAGGAGAATATCGTCGATGAATACTATACCTGAGCCACCGATTCCACCTGTCCTCTCAAATCCAATACTCATCTGGGTTACATTGCTCAGAGCGATGCCCAAAGCCGCAAGGTCAATATTCCACTGTTTCCAAATGGCCCTGGTTATCTCAGCGGCATCGCCGGGATAGACCACTTTGACGCCGTTGATTTTCACGTACATCCGCTCAGTGGCAGCATTGTCGGAATTGCCATAGAACCACAGCACCAACGTCCCAGCTCCACCTTTAGTCCAATCCCGGCTAATCGCCAGGTTACTTGTGTTTGCTGTAATCTCTGATAGACTCGCTGCGCTGTTGTCGTAAGTTAGTGGCACAGACTGTTCGCCACCATGCACAATCCCGGTCTCCATAGAAGGCTGGAACGGTTCAATATAACCTATTGTTGAGCCGTTTACCGCCGGATTATCAAAGCCATCAGTCCATGTTGTATAGACCAGGTTACTGCCTTCTTCCTCGGCAGGAAGGTCATTGTAGGGCTCGAAATCATCCACAACAAGAAACTCCTGTGTCGATAAGCTCCAGATACCACCCTGCCAGGTTGTAGGAGTTTCGGCATTATTGACCTCATCAACCCGCCAGTAGTATGTATTTTCCAGAATCAGAGATTCTGAAGGACTGTAGCTCGCATCCGTTCTCCGTAGCAGAGCTACTGCGAAGGACGAATCGGTCACAGTAGCAACGGTCGCGGTACCCTCTATCACAGCCTGCTCGGCTTTGCTCAAGAACCGTTTTGGTTCCTCCGATACCAGCAATAGCCATCAAGAAAAGATTTGAGAAGCAATTAGGTGATTTCTTTTCGCTTAATACAGTGATTTGACTTAGCCAACGGTCTTTCTTACCGTTTTTATCGTTATGTAAGTTGGTGTTTGTAACGTAGTTATTAAATTCTCACAGATTCTGGTTGCCTTTGAGTTGCGATGGGTGGCAGCCTCAAGCGCAGTACCCGCTTTCGCGGGCACAAGCTTGGGGATGGCTCGCTGCGTTCGAGACCCCTGTGGCATAAATCTCCCCCTCCCGGCACAACCAAACGAGCGTCACTCAGAGCCAGGGCCGATTTATACTGTTCTGTCAAAGTGTGCTTTTTACCCTAATCAGCATGGAACTTCGTGCATTCGATTGAATTCCATTGAACCGTGCGTAACGCCTCTGTTAAGGGTTTGACAATGGAGCGTAGCGTAATTAGCGAGCTTGTCAGCGGTTCAACTCGTTATTCAACGTTCTCATCCTCGAGATACTGAAGGTAAGCCTCGATCATATTGCGCGCAATTCCACGGGCTTCCTTAAGCTCAGACTCTGTTGCATCTCTTAATCCACCTACTTTCTTTCCTCGATGTCGTCCCTGCCGAAGCGGCTCATCATTAGCAAGCTTGCCTAACCTTGACCAATTCGAATTGCTAATTCCCAAGGTGGTGCGTGCAGCGCCTTCACCCGCGAATCTGGAAGACAATGCATCCCGGATTTCATAGAGATGCACCAATTCATTCTCGGGATCAGTTACGGCGGATTTGTAACTCTTCAAGATAGACCCAACTACTTGGTCCTTGGATCTATATTTCTCTGCCAGTTCTGCTAATTCTTTCTTTTTTTCAATACGATCACGACGTGTATCGGCAATTATATTTCCGTCCTTGTTTTTCACTATAATATCCGGTGAACCAACCGTCATTGTCATAACGATTGGTTCTGGAAATATGGTGACTTCTTTGCGTCCGTCCGGGTATTGCCGATGCATGGACGCCTTCGACAATTCGTATTGCTTGTGCGTAAGTAGTTGGACGCCTAGAAACCGGTTATTCAACGCCTCGTGAAGTTCGTCCCGCATTTTGTGTTCTTGGTCGTAGGCAGTCGGGTCTATTCGTGCCTCAATCCTTCCATTTTCAATGATTATGGAGTATGTTTCGCGATCGATATGTATGACCTCCTCAAAGTAATCGGGAGGGGAAAACTTCCATTCGAGCACTACAATATCATTCATTGTTCTGAAAACCTTTTATTCACGGTAACTATGTATATATGATTTCCGCATAACATCCCGAACTTCTCGTCATTCAGATTAATCCCAGCCGCTGTTGTACCCTCATAAAATACAACTAAACTTTAATCTGTCAAGGAAAACGACAATCAAATCTAACTTTTTCTCCCTCAGGATCGACAGTCTGCGATGTAGATTTGTAAGTATTTGTTAATAAATGATTAATGGTTGCTAAAAAAGAACTTATGATGCTGGCCGAAGCACAACAGAAGCGTGAAAGTAGCGTAAACGAACGTAGTTGTTGCGCGCTTTGTTGCGCAGTATAATGGCTGGGTTGGACTGCGCTCCTTTAATTCTCTGGTTCCTCAACACAAGAAGTACTTGACATTTTTTGACAGTCATGTGAAAATATATTGATGAGTTGGAGTCTAACCAAAGCTGGCAGGTTGGATGGAAGGAGTTGGCGAGCTATGAATAGGCGATACGGTTTTACCCTGATTGAGATATTGGTTGTCATTTCAATAATTGCTTTGCTTCTGGCCATTCTGTTACCCGCCTTAGGCAGAGTACGGGAGCAAACAAAGAGAGTTGTTTGCTCCTCTCAACTCAGACAGCAGACGTTGGCAATGGTATGTTACACAGAAAACTATGACGGCAAGGTTATGGGGGTAGGTGGGCCCGGCAATCCCTATTGGTTCCACTTGATTGCTCCCTTTCTCGGGGACGAGCGATACGAGAAAGATCCACAGGCCGCCTTCGAAGGTGTCATGCAGGTGATCATTTGCCCGTCCGTGACAGAGCGGGCTGATGGCGAGTCTTTGCAGAGGGGCACCGCTATTCGGTCCTGGGCCTTCTGGTGGGGTGGCCATGGCGAAAGCTATGCTGAGGGCAGCTACACGATCAATTCATGGCTTCAGCCAGCCGGATATTATCAAGTTGAGACGAGCAATCCGGAACACGGCCGTTACTACCAGAGGTTCACTGATGCTCGACCTGATGTTCCTTTGTTTGGCGATGGGATGTGGGTGGACGCCTGGCCTCGGAGCACCGACCCGCCTCCAACGAACTCATTTGATGGCGATAACGGCTCGGTAGCCAGTATGCACAGGTATTGTATCGCCAGACACAAGCGTGCCATCAATCTCAGTTACGTCGATACCCACATAGACGTCGTAGAGTTGGAAGAATTGTGGGAGCAGTATTGGCATCGGGGGTATGAACCCAGATACGATGTTGTTGTGCCGGATTGATTCTATTATTTTCCTCTGTCATTCCTGCGAAAGCAGGAATCCAGTTTTTTAATTTTTACACTGTAATTTTGATATTTGCTTTTTGATTTTTTATATTACTTGTCTATCACCCCTTTGCCCAAAGTCCATAAGTAATCCCTTGGAAACGACCTAGGCCATGCCGTGTAGGGTGCGATATTTCGCACCATTTCCCTACTCAGCAGGGAACTTTGTGTATTCTATTGAATTACATTGAACCGCGGTTAACGTCTAGC
>JBAQFY010000209.1:0-7204 GCA_049287505.1 Sedimentisphaerales bacterium
CAAAACCACTGCAGACTCTTCGAAGAACAACCGAAAAGGTACCCTCAAGGAAGGTATGTCATTCGAGAAAGATTCGGTCTCAGGCCGAGTAGGAAAGGCGCTGAAGTTCGATGGCGGCGATGGTTACATGGAGATAACCAAATACAAAGGCGTTACCGGCACGCGACCTCGCACCGTTGCGGCCTGGATAAGAACGACGACCTCGGCGGGAGAAATCATATCCTGGGGCTTAGATGATTACGGCAAGATGTGGACATTCGGATTCATTAGGGGCAGGGAACGTATAGGTGTAACACCCAACGGCGGGTATCTCTATATGAACGATGCGGTCCACGACGATAAATGGCATCATGTCGCAGCAGTTGTGGAGGAGGCCGAGCTGCCGAATCTTTATGATAATGTCAAACTTTATAAGGATGGTGTTTTGGCGGAAATCCATGACATCGGCCTTTTGGACCTCTGGCCCATTGACACAGGCAGCGATTTGGATGTCAAGATAGGCAGGCGATTCAAAGGACTCATTGATGATGTGCGTATCTACGACCGTGCTCTTTCAGAGGACGAGATAAACGCCCTGTTTAAATTACAGAGTAGTAAACCATTACCCAAATAGCAATGACAATCTCTACGATTACGAAAGGAGATGAATAATGGACAATAATCGAGTTACCCGGCGCCAGTTTATGCACGATAGTGCGATGGCAGCAGCGGGTGTAGCTGTGGGTCTCGGTGCCATTGGCCAAAACAACAAGGCCGTCGGTGCTTCAGCAGTTAATACATCCAAGATTCTCAACTACAACCCAAATATGGAATATCGCCGGCAGGGCAAGACCAACCTTATGGTCTCGGCCGTCTGCCTCGGCGGACACTCCAGGAGCAACCAGGCCGAACGCACGGAAATCATCAGTCGTTGCATCGACGCAGGCATAAACTACATCGACTCATGCACCAGAGGTGAGGTCATCAGAGACGCCAAAGCACTCAAAGGACGCCGCGATAAAATGTACCTGGCACTGTCACATTGCGGCAACGAGGTACGCGAGAAGGAGTACCGCACCGCCAAGAAACTGCTGGAAGTGCTGGATGGATTGCTGACAGAATCAAATCAGGAATACACAGATTTATGGCGTATCACCTGCTACGAGCCGGGCGGAAGACACACGTTCAACACGGCCTGTGAGATTGTTGATGCGCTTGAGAAAGCCAAAAAGCAGGGCAAGGCTCGTTTCATCGGATTCTCAACGCACGACCGCAGATGGATCAAGTTTATGATTGAGTATTTCCCGCAAATTGATTGTGTCTGCTTCCCCTTCACGACGATGAGCAAGGCCGCTCCGAAAGATAGTGTCTTCGAAGCCCTCAAGAAGCAGGACGTCGGCGCCTTCGGTATCAAGCCTTTCGCCGCCGGCTCGCTGTTCAAAGAAGACCGGGAAGAAAACGACAGACGCGCACGCCTGGCCATTCGATACATCCTGAACACTAACACCGTAATCCCAATTCCGGGAATGAACAGCACCTACTACGTTGATAACGTCGCAAAGGCCGTAATGGAGCGCCGCCAACTCGACCTGCAGGAAAAGGCTGAGCTGGACAAGGCCAACAAACAGGCCTTGGCCAAACTGCCGGGGAACTACCAGTGGCTCAAAGACTGGGAATACGTCTAATCGTGCAGCACCAAAAAACGACTGAGCATAGCTCTTTTCGTGCAGCACTCGCCGTTTAAATTAATACAGGCATAGAAGGTATGAAATACTATTTCTTGACGCTCATCCTGGCTGCAGCGGCTGTTGCCGGAACAGGTTGTGAGCAAGTAAAGTCACCAAAGAAAGAGCAGACAAATCCGGAACCGGCGGCCGGCAAGGAGCCCGTGACAGCCCCGGAAGCTATAGCTATAACGGGTAATGAAACGCTACTGCTCGAAGAAAAACCTTTACTGCTTGATGACGAACCTCTGTTGTTACTTGATGATGGCCCAAATGAGGCCTCGTCCAGCGGTTCGATGGCTGATAATAGCCGCTGCTTTGTCTGCCACATTAACTATATGAATGAGGATATCGCCGTCACTCATGCACGGGTGAACATAAGCTGCGCGAATTGTCACGGTGAATCCGATGAGCACATCGCCGATGAATCCTGGGCTTCAGGTGGAAACGGTACAGCTCCGGACATAATGGATCCTCGGACAAAGATTAATCCGTTCTGTATGGGCTGTCATAATAAGGAAAAAATCGACACCGAACAACACAAGCCTCTCTTCGCGGGTAATAATGATGAAAAATATTGTACTGATTGCCATGGTGAGCACCGCCTGGCAAATCGCAAATGCAAATGGAAGTAGGTCTTTTCGTTTCAATCTGATTTCATTATATCCGTGGACAAACCGCACATAGGCCTGTCGCTGACCGGCTACAAAGCAATCGTAAGAATCTATAATACCAATTATAGTGAAAAAATTGTACATTATACTAACTGGGAGGTCCTGGATTCCTGCTTTCGCAGGAATGACAAGGCCAGGCAATTAGCAATCAATAAATAGAATTGGTATTATTCCCACGGTAGCTCTGTCGCTTCGGCGCTGACGGCATGGGTGGGTCTGGGGTGCTCCGGGCCGAAAACGTACATATCCTCTTGTTTTTCAATGACGACGAAGCTCTCGTCAATGGAGCCGTCAGGTTTCATAACGTCATCGAGTGAAAGTTTCAGGTGCTTAGCAAGGAACTTATAGGCGCCGGTACGCTTTGAAAGGCCATAATCGTGCCCCTCATCGGGAAGGTGAACATTCTGGACATTAGCTTCTGCGCCATAGAGACGATAGACATTTTTTATATAAGGATATTCGACCTGTGGCGTATTCTTGGTCCAGTCATTGCCGTCAGAGATAAGCAGTTGAGGGCGGGGTGCCGCTAAAGCCGCTATATCTGTGTTATTTGTCTCGTGGGTTTCGCTTTTGTGGATGGGCATACCGCTTTCGCAATTACACCCGCCGAAGAAGTGCGCTGAGACCATTACTACCGGCACAGAAACGGCGATGCGGTCATCGACAGCCGTTACAAGGAATGATTGTGTTCCTCCGCCGGAAGCGCCGGTGACGCCGATTCTCTTTGGGTCCACGTCTTTTAGTGAAACAAGAAAGTCAATGGCACGGATGCTGTTCCAGAGCTGCAATTTAAGGGCCTTCGGACGACCGTGCTCCCAGCCCGCATTTTTCCAGTCGCCATATCCCACCATATCGTAAGAAAAAACAACGGCGCCCATACGTGCCAAGGTCGCACATCGATTCTGCATATCGGGTCGAAACCGTCCGTAGTCATCGGGTTTGCTCCAGTGTCCATGCGGACAAAGCACCGCTGCAAAAGGTCCCTTACCTGCCCGCGGACGATATAAATTCCCCGTTACAAAGACCCCCGGAAGACTTTCAAACGCTGCGTTTTCAACGGTGTAGTGCTCGTACTCGCGCTTGCTGTGAATGATGGGATTCAGAGCACACTTTTTGGGCAGAGGCAAAAGTTCTGCACCACGAAGAATGCCCCGGCGTATCCGCTCGGCCCGGGCCTTCCATTCAGTCAGGCTGGAGTAGCTGCGGGCAAACTTAGCGAGCTGCTCTTTGGCGGCCTGCTCGCTATGATAATTTCCCTGACAAAGCTGTGGCTTTTTGATTTCAGCACCTTGGATAACCCTGCCCGAAAGCGTAAGCACAAATATTGATAAACCGATAACAAAAACCCTGCAAATACCAATTGATGGACTTTTCATTTGACACCTCATAATATTTTTCTGCGTATTAGTACAGGGTCAAAGCTAACATTGTGAAAATGCAAGATGTCTTGTTGTATTCAAATTTCTGGATTCCCGCTTTCGCGGGAATGACATTGGGAACTCGTGATAAGCGCATTTTCACATTAATAGCGTTGACTGAGTATTAGTTTATTTGATAACCACACTCACTACCACTCTTTTAGAGGTATTGCCTGGGTATGGCTCACGTAATGGCCATCCTTCCATACCGGGGAAAGCAGAACAGCCACTCGAACGTTGCCACTCGCATCGGGCAAGCGAACCACCAGCCGGCGAACGCCCTTATTGGTACTCTGCGGGGGCTTCTGCTCGGCTGACTCAACCATAAATTCAGTGCCATAAGGAGATAAAACCCGTGCAATGAGCTTTCTGCCATTTAAAGTAAGGGTCGCAATTCTTTTCTTTTGGCCGAGGTCAATTTCCGCATCCGTTGTCATAGCCCAGGTTACCTCACAGGGCTTTTCGATATCGAGCTCGTCCTGCACAAGAACAGCCTCTCTGCCGCGCAGCATACGGACACCCCGCGTTACTTTCTTTGCAGACTTTTCATAAGCACTCGTCAGGTCCACAAGGACAAAAGCAGAAGATTTTTCTGTTTGGAACTTTATAAATTTCGATGTTGCCAACGGGTCCTGGTCCTCGCCGTCCAGTAACGGGACGTTATGGCTTTTCGAATTCAAGCGGTAATAATCCCACCTTCTGCCCCCTCTTTTCCCGTCCCAGTAACCGGGCAGATTGTAGTTGTCCGAGCCGAGGTCGCGTGCCCATCGAATGCCCAGAGCATCAAGCTCAAAGCTGCCCAAATCGAGATGGCCGTGATTGACCTGGTTATAGCCGGCCTTGACACCAACAAATAATGCTTCCGGGTCGTCCCAGGCGCTGCGGAACACCGCTATCTCCACAGGGCCGCGGAAATAACGGTCGAGGTCTTTGGCAGCGGGCATTTTCTCCGGAGCCGGTACATACCAGACAATGTGCTGGGGACTGGCGCTGTGTTCGGCAATCTCAGCGTGTTCGGCCTCGGCATACAAAGAGTTATTGTAAGTCCGGGCAAGCCAAAACATACACGGCATAGGTCCTCTGGAGCTTTTTCCTCCACAGTCGGCAAAGTTCAAGTACAGACCTCGCGGCCCGCTTGAGTATATTGGAAAGTTCCCGGATTCGGCCAGTCCCTCGATTTGCAATAGTCCGAAGTCTGTGCCCAAAGCAGTTTGCAGCGCCGCCAGCCCGTAAGCCGTATAATGTGTGGCATAGCTCCAGTAGCCGGGCCCTTCCCCCCAGGCGCCATCGGGGCTGTAACTTTTCAGAGCACGCGGCAGCGACTCAATTGCAGCGGTGATAATCTGCTCAGCGTATTGCGGGTCTGACTCTGCGATTGCCAAAGCACCAACGAGCAATCCCCCATTGCAAACCTGATTCCAGTTATGTTCGCTTTGTGCCCACCAGTTTTTTTTGTATGCGATGAGCCCTTCTTCAAGACCGTTTTTGATTAAGCCAGCCTTTATTTTCTCCCGTGTGGTATTATCGAGATAAGAATACAGCCAGTCATAACCGAGGCCGACCGCGTGGGACATCTCAGCCGTATCGAGAAAGTGAGACGGATTCCAGTCTTCAAATTCACAGACGGTCAGCAGGTTTTCCGCCGCTTTTTCGGCATATTTTTGTTCGCCTGTCCATCTGTAAGCCAGACCCAGAGCGTAGATTCGGTCCAGGCATTCTCTGCTTATATGAAGAAGCCGCGGCCCAATCTTCCTGTAGGTAAGCATCTGCTTTTCAAGACAGGCGTCCGCATTTTTTAGAACATCGCTCAAACATTTCTGCAAAACTTTATCTTTTGCATACAGTTCTTTCAGGCGCTCCAGGTCTTGTTCCTTCAACATCAACCGGGGATGATTCTTGTCAAGTGTCTTAAGAATCGCGGAAGAGTCTTCAGTAACTTCCTTAGCTTCTCCCGAAGCTGGATGATAAAAGCTCAGGGTGACAATTACTGCAACGAGCCTGCATACATTCGCCATAATCCACCTCTATTTCCTGTCTCGTGTATTAAAGTTATTGCGAGCCCTCCCGACAATAAGACTCCCCTGCCTTTCTTAAAATCCGCAAGGGCCGACTGGTTACTTTCCAGTGCAATATTCCCAGATGTTATAGAAGATAGAGAGCACGAAAGGCAAGGAAAATCTTTTGCCGGTGCCGCTGAAATTCATTATGATTACTCAAACTGATTGATTCGCATTGTCATACCTGCGAAAGCAGGTATCCAGGAGCGAATTCGTTAGTCTGGATTCCCGCTTTCGCTGGAATGACAAAATGTGACAACTACTTTTTAGAAACGGCACCAATACATTTGTATTTGAGATGAGAGCGAAACTATGGAAAAGTTTATTTACAAGACAAAACAAGAAATGGGAGCAGCGGCAGCAACCAACGCCGCCCAGGCAATCAAAAAAGCAATAAAAAATAAAGGCCGGGCGAATATTATCCTGGCCACAGGGACAAGCCAAATAGAGATGCTCAAAAACCTGGTGACAGCGGATGGAATCGACTGGCCGAAAGTAACGATGTTTCACCTCGATGAGTACGTAGCTTTAGGGCCGGACCATCCGGCCAGTTTCAGAAAGTTTTTGAAAGAGCGGTTTGTCGATAAGGTACCCGGTTTGAAGGCAGTGCATTTCGTTAACGGAGATGTGGACGACCCGCAGGCCGAATGCCAAAGAGCAAGTGACATTATTGCGAAGCACCCCATTGATGCGGCAATGATAGGAATCGGAGAAAACGGGCATTTGGCGTTTAACGACCCGCCGGCGGATTTTGAAACCGAAGAGCCTTACATTATCGTGGAATTAGACGAAAGATGCAGAAAACAGCAGTTAGGCGAGGGGTGGTTCAAGACCCTGGAGCAGGTACCGCAGCGGGCGATATCGATGAGCATTCGTCAGATTATGAAAAGCGCGCGCCTGATTGTTACCGTGCCGGATGAACGCAAAGCCGAAGCGGTCAGGAACGCGCTGGAAGGGCAGGTAACACCTAAGTGTCCGGCCTCGATACTACAGAAGCATAAAAAATGCAAGATATTTATGGACGCCGAAGCTGCATCATTGCTCTCGGAAATTAAATCCTAAATACGAAGCACGAATAAGGTGAGTGGTAAGTGGTGAGTAGTGAGTATCCATTTCACTAATTAACCAATTAACTACTCACCAATTAACCGCTTTGTTTCGGATTTTGGATTTTGATATTCGAATTTTGTAAACGCTTTAAGACGTAGCACTTTTCCGATTATTAGCTTATACCAATTGTAATTAAAAGCTGCGCTTTATATAAAGAGCAGCGAGCCATCCCCAAGCTGCGCTTGAGGCTGCCACCCTTTTGTGCTAAACACAAGGAGCGCAGTAATTAAATGCAATTGGTA
>JBAQFY010000210.1:0-10056 GCA_049287505.1 Sedimentisphaerales bacterium
AAGAGGACATATTATGAGCAGAATAAATCGCAGAAGTTTCCTAAAAGATTCTGTTGTGGCGGCTGCGTCGCTGGCTTTTGGCCAAGGACGCAGTCAGGCTAATCAGGGAAAAGATTTTACTTCTAATAGTACCAGCCGACCCAATGTAGTGGTCATAATGACGGATGACCAGCGATGGGACTGCATGAGCTGTGAGGGGCATCCATTTCTGAAAACGCCGAACATGGACCGCATCGCCCAGGAAGGCGCGCGGTTTGCCAATATGTTCGTGACCACATCGCTTTGCTCACCGAGCCGGGCATCGTTTTTGTCGGGACTTTATGCTCATACCCACAAAGTAACAGACAACTTTACCGATTATCCAGCCGACCTGCCGAGTTATCCGCTCCGCTTACAACAAAGCGGCTACGAGACGGCTTACATAGGCAAGTGGCACATGGGCGAACAAAGCGATGAGCGGCGCCCGGGTTTCGACTATTGGATTACTCACAAAGGACAAGGCAAATACTACGACACAACCTTCAACGTTAACGGAGAAAGGATGGTCAAAAAGGGTTATTACACTCATCGGGTAACCGATATGGCTATCGACTGGCTCAAGCGCGAGCACAACAGCCCTTTCCTGTTGATAATGGGACATAAGGCACCACACACGCCATTTACCCCGGAGAAGAAATACGAAAACATCTACGATGATGTGGAGATTCGCTATCCCTGGACCGCGTTTAATCTGAAAAGCAAACCCTTATGGGTCAAAGAGCGACTGAACACCTGGCACGGCATATACGGTCCGATATTCGGATTTCGTAAAGTCTTCCCTGATACCAGTGCCGAGGGTGTGCTGAAATTCGCTGAGTTTGTCCGTGCCTATACGGCTACGATTAAGTCGATAGACGACAGCGTGGGCAGGGTTTACAAGACACTCGAAGAGCTTGGCCGGTTGGATAATACCGTGCTTATTTTCACCAGTGATAACGGCTTCTTTTTGGGTGAGCACGGGATGACCGACAAGCGAACAATGCACGAACCGAGCATTCGAGTCCCATTGTTAGTCAGATACCCCGGGCTTATTCGCCCGGCCACAGTCATCAGCGAGATGGTCTTGAACGTTGACCTGGCACCGAGCATTCTCGATATCTGCCGAGCCGAGCCGATTAAGAACATCCACGGAGAGTCGTGGAAGAAGCTTCTTGCAGGCCGAACGAGCGATTGGCGTAAGTCGTGGTATTACTCGTATAACTATGAAAAGCAATTTCCATACACACCTAACGTTCGTGGGGTAAGGACGGATGAGTGGAAATATGTCCATTATCCTAACGGCGATAGTGAGCCGGACCGGTACAAAGCAGAACTTTACAATCTGAAGAACGACCCTCTCGAAACTAAAAATCTGATAGACGACCCAAGATATTCTTACAAGGTCAGGGAGCTCAAAGCCGAGCTTCACCGACTGATGATTCAGACAGGGGCATTGCCGGACAAAATGCCGCTCTATTTAGGAATAAAAGCAGAGCTGCCCGATGAAAAGATTAGATAAAATCCGGAGAGATTAGATGTATTTAACGCTCTGGTCTGTATTTTCAGTGACTTGACTTGTTTTCTCTTGACATTCCCGCAGCTCATCTATATTTGTCCTTTTTTAAATTATGTTGTGGAAATCGCCGATAACGGACTTGTGATTAGTAAATCGTAACCATAAATTGCAATCGAATAGGTTTTAATGGCAAAATCGAGTTTATCCAAAAAATCTCTGGTAATTGTCGAGTCGCCCGCCAAGGCAAAGACTATAAACAGGTACCTTGGTACGGACTTTGAGGTGAAGGCCTCGATGGGACACGTGCGGGATTTGCCTTCAAAGGGTCTGAACGTTGATATAGAAAATAATTTCGAGCCGACGTATGAGATAACGCCCGGCAAGAAACGCACCGTAATATCGTTAAAAGCGGCAGCGAAAAAATGTGATAAGCTGTTTCTTGCTACCGACCTTGACCGTGAGGGCGAGGCGATTGCCTGGCACCTTGCGCAAATTCTTGGCGTTCCCGAAGAAAAAACCTACCGCGTGATATTCAATGCCATAACTCAATCCACTATAAAGCGCGCCTTTGCCGACCCCGGCAAGCTCAATATGGACAAGGTTATGGCTCAGCAGGCACGGCGAATCCTCGACAGAATTGTCGGCTATCAGATAAGCCCGCTGCTGTGGAAAAAAGTTACGCGCGGTTTATCGGCCGGCCGTGTCCAGTCTGTGGCCGTCAAAATGATTGTCGAGAAAGAAAGAGAAATTCGTCAGTTTGAGCCTGTTGAGTACTGGCTTATACCGGCGGTGTTCACTACCGACCTTAAAAGCAGCTACAGCCGGGAATGGCTTGATTTTGTAACGCCGAAAACTGAAAATGACAATCCGCCCACACTTGCCGAACAGGATAGATGGCTTACAGAGCACAATGCCTTTAAGGCCGAACTGTACAAGGTTAATGATGAGAAGTTCGAGGCCTCCAATCAGGAGCAAGCAGGGCGGATATTTGAAGCCCTGAAGGAGGCGGTGTTTAACGTCGCAGATATAGAAAGGAAGGAGTCCGTTTCACACCCTTCGGCTCCCTTTATAACTTCAACAATGCAGCAGGCGGCGGCAAATCGGTTAGGCTTTACGACAAAAAAGACTATGGCTGTGGCCCAGCAGTTGTATGAAGGCATTGACTTAGGCTCAATGGGTTCCCTGGGCCTTATTACGTATATGAGAACGGACAGCACGCACCTCTCAGATGAAGCTCTCAAAGAGGTGCGAAATTATATCAGTATGCACCTCGGCCCGGATTACCTTCCCGACAAACCGAAGATTTATGCCTCCAAAAAGGCCGCCCAACAGGCACATGAAGCCATCCGCCCGACCGACGTTGACCTTACCCCTGATGACATAAAGCCGTTTCTTACTGACCCGCAGTTCAAACTCTATGACCTTATCTGGCGCCGCTTTGTAGCCTGCCAGACGGTCCCGGCTAAATGGAATGTAACAAATCTGAATATCATTGCACAGACGTCACTGGGCCAATGCTGCTATAAAAGCGCAGGACGGGTGCTGGTCTTTGACGGCTTTACAAAAATCTGGCTGACAGCGTCAAACGAACAGCAGTTGCCTGCAACGGAAGTCGGCCAAAAATTAGAAGTAATTGATATCAAGGCTGAGCAGCACTTCACAAAACCACCACCCCGATATACCGAAGCGTCTCTTGTAAAGGCGCTCGAAAAAGAAGGCGTCGGCAGACCAAGCACCTACGCCACGATAATAAGCACTATACAGGAACGTGGCTACGTCGAGAAACAGGACAAAAGATTCTTCGCCACCGACATCGGTGAGGTCGTTACGGACAAGCTCAACGAGTACTTCCCGAAAATAATGGATATCGCCTTTACCCGCTATATGGAGGAGCAGCTCGATAAGATAGAAGAGCAGCATCTGGACTGGCTCGTTGTTTTGAAAGACTTCTATAGCCCATTCAAGCAGAACCTTGAGACGGCACAGACAGAGATGAAACACGCCAAAGCCGAAATGACCCCCAGTGAATATGAATGCCCTAAGTGCGGCCGGCAGCTTGTTTACAGATTCGGCAAAAACGGTAAGTTTCTGAGCTGTTCGACATATCCGGAATGTAAATTTGCCTGTCCCTGCGACAAAGAAGGCAGGATGGTCGAAGAAAAGGTGAGCGAGCATAAATGCCCGGTCTGCGGTAAGCCCATGGTGCATAAAAACGGTCGATTCGGCCCGTTCCTCGGATGCAGCGGCTATCCGGACTGCAAGACAACTCTCAAATTGGATAAGGAAGGCAACGTCCTGCCGCCGAAGCCGCCGCCGGAACCCACCGGAATAAGGTGCTACAAATGCAAAGACGGTGAGCTGGTCATAAGGCAAAGCAAGAAAGGACCCTTTTTAGGCTGCGGTAAGTTCCCGAAGTGCAGAACCATAATCAGCATCAAGAAGCTGAACCATCTAAAACAACTGCAATCAGAAGGAATATGGCCGCCCGAAACCTGGGAAGAAGCCGATGAAATTCTCGGAAGAAAAAGAGCCAGAGAAACTGTAAAAATCAGGAAATAGCGAAGTAGTGCTTGCTAAGCGCGCGCCAGTACATATTAAGGAAAAGCTCAGCTTCCAAAAGACTCTCTTTTGTCAAGCGTTCACTTTCAGTAGTCCTTAAATCCTTTCCCTATTGGGAATTCCGATTTCTAACGGGGTAAAGCCGCCTCGTTCGCACATAGCGCTAAATCTTACCAGTCCGGTATTGGTGGTCCGCTTGGCCAGCTTAATATAAAAGTATTACCAGCCGGATATGCTGAGACCTGTTCAACGTGCGAGTCAACAAAAACCGCATTGGCATAACCCTTATTCAGGTCCCCGCTCGGAGCGTTATGGAAGGTGCCGAAAGAGTCAGTGTTACAGGGAGGTGTGGAGCGTAAATTGTTGTCATTGACTGCAGCACCGTTAATGCCTGGAATACGCCACGAATTCTCCTCAGAGAAGAAAAACACATGCTGCGCATTCTTTACCTGGGATTCCTTCCTGACTTTCTCCATGTTGGTACGATATTGTGCTGGTACCGCACCCCATGCGTCGCCGTTGAGGTAGGAATTCATCTCGTAACTATATTGAGGTTCGATGGGAATTGTCACGCCGTTACAATTACTGCAGCCCATCATTCTGGCAACAACGTTGAATTCCGGACACATGTGAATATCCTTGTCCTTCAAATAGGGCCACATCGGGCCCCCAAGGTCCGGGTTGTCATTAAGATTCTTACTTTTATCGTGCCATCGGCACCCTGTGCCCCCATCTTTGTAGAGCCAGGTGAATGAATAAGGAAAAGAGCCGTCATTATCGTCTAAGTACATCCTCGCCGCCAGGCCGTACTGATTCAGGTTGGACCTGCAGAGAATCGTCCTTACCTGCTTTTTCGCCCGGTTCAATGCCGGCATCAGTATCGCCATCAACAATGCGATAATTGCAATCACCACCAGAAGCTCTATTAACGTAAAACCTTTTCGTTTGTGCATAACAGTCCTCCTTTTCCTTCCCCGATTGGGAATTCATATTCGGGTTCCCGCAAGGCGGGGTCCCTCTAACGGCGTAAAACCGCCTCGTTTGCGCATGTCGTTATATCTTACCAGTCCGGAATGGGTGGTCCGCATGGCCAGCTTAATACAAAAGTATTACCGGGCGGATATGCTGAGACCTGTTCAACATGCGAGTCAACAAAAACCGCATTGGCAAAACCCTTCTCCAGGTCCCCGCTCGGAGCGTTATGGAAGGTGGCGAAGCAATCAGTGTTACAGGGAGGTGTGGAACGTAAATTGTTGTCATTGGTTCCTGCGCCGCTAAGGCCCGGAATAGAAAACGGATTCTCCTCAGAGAAGAAAAACACACGCTGCGGATTCTTTACCTGGGACTCATTTCGAATTTTCTCGTAGTTACCACGAAATTGTTGGGGCACATTCCCCCATGCGTCACCGTTGAGGTAAGAATTCATACAGTAACTATATTGAGGTTCGATGGGAATTTTCACGCCGTCACACATGCTGCAGCCCACCATTCTGGCAACACGGTAGAATTCCGGACACATGTGAATATCTTTGTTCTTCAGATATGGCCAGAGTTCGCCGGCACGGTCCGGGTTATCTACAAGATTCTTGCTCTTATCGTGCCATCCACAACCGACGAAACCAAAATCTTTGCAGAGCCAGGTGAATGAATAAGGAAAAGAGCCGTCATTATCGTCCAAGTACATCCTCGCCCCAAACCCATACTCCTTCAGGTTGGCTTTACAAATAATTACCCTTGCCTGCTTTTTCACCCGCTGCAGTGCCGGCATCAGTATCGCCATCAACAATGCGATAATGGCAATCACCACCAGAAGCTCTATTAACGTAAAACCTTTTCGTTTGTGCATAATAGCTCTCCTTTTCTTCCAAAGAAAATTCTTCCGAACCAATATTTATTTAATTTCTGATGTGCTTCATCGCTGGCTTAACCTGCCATAATTATAACATAAAAGTTGCAAGACCGCATTAAAAAAGATATAATAATTTTATGGTATTTTAAATAAATTATTTTTGCAGAGAAGTGAGCGAAATGGATAAAAAAAGACAAATCGAAACAAAACCGCTTGAAATAGTCGAGCCGATAGGCAAACGTGTCCTGATTCGAAAAGACCAGGACAAAAAACAAACCAAAGGCGGTATCCAGCTGCCCGACAATATAGAAATCCCCACGATAACCGGCAGAATCATCGCTATTTCCGCTGAGGTTCAAAACTCACCGGATATACCACTGTGTCAATACGACAAAGTGCTGTTCAATCCCAAAGGCGCTATACCCGTCGATTTCGAAGGTGATAATCGCCTATTCGTGGTCGAGGTTGAAAACGTCGTGGCAGTCTTTAGAAAATCATAAAACCATTCCACAGATACGAACCTATAACAGCCATCGGCTGGTGAGAACAATGCACAGCAAGTATTCTTCAAATTAAAACTTGGTGTTTTTGCAGTATTGGGGTATATTTATTCAGGCATTTTTTTGGCAGGTATAATCACAGTGCGGGAGAAGAACCTGATTTAGGGGCGTCCCGCAAAAATTATGGATGTTTTATATTTGTAACATCATTGCTTATGGCTAACAAAAGAAAAAATACCTGGCCCGCTAAAATAAAGAGGACTTTCACCTCAATACTACCTGTCTCCCGAAGACGCAAAGGTCAATGTATTAATTGTGGGGCTTGTTGTAAACTGCCGAACGTATGTCCCTTTCTCAGGTACAAACCGGATGGCAAAACTTGCTGCTCTATTTACACGATTCGACCTTTGAATTGCAGAAAATACCCGCGAACGGAATCCGAGTTTATCACAGCAGATACATGTGGTCATAGATTTGACTGAGGCCTGCTTTTCGCACTCCGTAAGGAGTCCTTCGGACCATGTCTCGCAAAGGCAAACAAACTGCCCAGGAGCAACAATACACCTGTGGCAGGCTCAGGTATCACTTCAATGCTTTTCACATATACAACCGTGGGTGATTTTGCTCTTCCTCCTGTACCACTGCTCATGCCGCCCATCTGACCGAAGTTCGTAAGTGTGGTAACTAAGCCGCTGCCGCCGGCACCGCCGCCGCCGAAAGATATGCCCTCTTCTGCAATCAACGTACTATTTTCTGTCTGCCCAAATACCGCAATAATAATCTTCGGTTTATCGAGATAGACAACAGTGCTGGCTGCACCGGGGTCGCTCACATCGCCCAGCCAGTAGAGGAATTGATAGCCCGTTTTTGGCACGGCGGTTAAAGTAACCTCTGAATTTAGTTCAAAATGATGAACGCCTGCTGTCGGAGTTATTGCGCCGCCTTTGGCTGGGGTCTGCTGAAGGAGAAGCGATACATCGGGCGTTTGGCAATATGCGGGCGCAAACAACCAGCACACACATATTGTGATAGCTGATATGAGCCTCCTCCATCCGATGAATGGCGGAACGCCCCGTTTCATCACATTCCCCCCAGCGACAAAATCAAGCTATGAATTCACACTTACATCCACTAATAAGCAAGCGGTTGTAAGCTTCAATACTACTATTTAACCAAATTTGGCCCAAAAAGTCAAGTTTTTTCTCGAATTTGCGGCCTTTACTGCCGAACAGCCCACATTAAACCGGTTTGGATATATCATATCAGTGTGTAGGATTAGAACCCCATTTTTCCATCTGGTTTTTGCGTTTTTTATCGGTCTTCGCGGACAAATCGGCTGATGTTGCGAATCGCCTGACGCAGACGCTGCTCGTTTTCCACAAGGGCAATGCGCATATAATCTTCGCCCCTTTCACCAAAGGCCCTGCCCGGAGCGATTGCAACCTCTGCATACTCCATCAGGTCCAATGCGTACTCGAGACTGCCCTTACCTTTGGAATGTTCCTGCGGCACTTTTGCCCATACGAACATCGAGGCGCGTGGTTTTTCCACCTCCCAGCCGAGCCTTACAAGACCCTCGCAAACCACATCCCGCCGCGATTGGTACCTCTGGTTTTGAGCGATTATATCATCGTTACAGTGTCTCAGCGCAATAATGCCGGCTATCTGTATCGCCTGGAATATGCCGTAATCGTAATAGCCCTTTATCGTAGCAAGATACTCAATCATATCCTTATTACCCGCCACAAAGCCTATGCGAAAACCAGCCATATTGTATGGCTTGCTCATCGTGATAAATTCAACGCCGATGTCCTTCGCACCTTTAACCGAAAGCAAACTCGGTGCTTTATAGCCGTCAAAACAGGTCTCGCCGTAGGCAAAGTCGTGAATGACCGCCACGCTGAATCTCTTTGCCAGCTCGACTACGGGCTCGAAAAATCCTTCATCAACGGTCATAGCGGTCGGATTGTGCGGGTAATTGAGAATCAGCAATTTGGGCTTTGGATACATATTTTCAATAACCATTGCGACGTTATTGATAAATTTTTCATCGTTGCCCAAAGGCACAGATACAACATTTGCCCCTGCCAATGCCACAGCGTAATTATGTATAGGAAAAGCCGGGTCGGGTACAATCGCGGTATCGCCCGGACCCATCATTGCCAGGCACAAATGACTAAAACCTTCCTTCGAGCCGATACAGGCCAATACCTCCGTCTCCGGGTCGAGCTGCACGTTCCATTTTCTTTCGTATTTTTTCGCTATTTCTCCCCGCAGATTCTTAATGCCCTTGGATGCGCTGTATCGGTGGTTGCGGGGGTCCCGGACCGCTTCGCAAAGCTTGTCAACTACAATCTGCGGCGCCGGGTCGGACGGATTGCCCATCCCCAGGTCGATGATGTCTATGCCTGCCTGTCGTTTGGCAAGTTTTAGCGCATTCAATCTCCCAAACAGATAAGGCGGCAAACGCATTATCCTTTGTGCCGGTTGAATCTGCCGGTCGGTTGCCCGCCTGCGGGGGGTGGAATCGTAGCCGACTGTGGTTGTTAATTCAGTCATAATCTTTCCCATAAATCGAAAAAAGCATTTCTTTCAATACAATCGGACAGTCTATACCGAACGGATAAATTTTCAAAGCGATTTTATCTGCCTTAGGTGTAATGAACCTCGCTCCATCACTGAAGACAGTGGTGAACTCGACATTTGAGTTATTCGCTGCGAATGTGGGATTTCTATCATAATACCTTGTAGCATAAAAGTTTATATTCATTATTTTTAAAAATTGGGTTTGATTGGGTTTGTTTTTTGGCCCCACCAGCGGGATAAAATTTTTATAATCCTTTGTATCATAGATATTTATATAAATTTGGACATTTAGTGAATTGGGTTTGTTTTGCATAAAAAGAGCTGATTTGTAGAGGGTTCTCGATAGATGTAGAGGAACGAGGACAGAGGACAGAAGACAGATGACAGACTACAGAATACAGACGATTGATTATAAGTTTTTGTTGCATAAGGAGTTACCTGGTAGTTTGAAATCCGAAATCCTAATCCATCGACTACGCTCAGGACAGGTTCCTAAATTCGAAACAAATCCAAATTACACAAATGTAAATGTTCAAAACCTTGTCTGGCTTGAAAGATAATGCTTTTTGGCGTGTCCAGCACCAAATTACGGCAACAGCCTATTTGGTGCGGGACGATTCGTGCGGTTCTCCGCTATATAACCGGCGCCTGCTGGCGGTTTACGTTAGCCTGCTGGCCCCTAAGGGACAAGCTAACATATGCGTATTATACCATATTTATCATTAAAAATCAAGTTAAATCAAAGAAATTGTCCATTAGAGGGCCCCTAATTGACTTAGTCTTTACTTGACGGCGAGTCCGGGCGTGTTGTATAATACTATCAGCGATATTGGGATACACCGGAGGCGTATAAAAAAGACGTTGATTGCCCTGCTATACAAAAATGGGGGCAGGAGGATAAAAAAATGTGTAATCTACCTCACCATTTCAGCGGCAAATTAACAATCCCGTTACTTGTATTGCTTGCCATCGTATTGACAGCGTTGGTAGTCGCTGGGCCTTCATATGCTGATATAAATTTTACGAGG
>JBAQFY010000211.1:0-7282 GCA_049287505.1 Sedimentisphaerales bacterium
ACACACCCGCACGCGGCATAGGAAAGGTAACAACAGACAGGGTTCGTGCCTATGCCGCCCGGAAAGGAATCAATCTTTTTAATGCGCTGAAGAAATCAAAGCATATCGCATCTCTTTCCAAGGCCGCAAAGGCTAAGCTCGCGGTCTTTGTCAATATGCTCGAGCAGTTCAAAAAAGACATCGGCGGTCATGTCGCCCCGCTCACCGAACGTGTCTTTATCGAATCTGGATTGGCTAAATCTCTCAAAGCCGCCGGCCCTCAGGGCGAAAATGCACTTGAAAACGTCAACGAATTGATAAACGCCGTTGGTCAATATGACCGGCAGACAGAGCAGCCTTCGTTGGTCGATTTTCTTCAGCAGATATCTCTTTTCAGTGACACCGATGCATACGATACCTCCAGCGACCGCGTTGCGCTGATGACTTTGCACGCTGCGAAGGGTCTGGAATTTGAAAACGTCTTTATCGTCGGCGTTGAAGACGGCATACTGCCCCACGAACGGAGCAACGCCGGTGAAAATAAAGATGAGCTGGAGGAGGAACGCAGGCTCTTTTTTGTCGGTATAACGCGTGCCAAAACCGGCCTGCATATCAGCTACGCCCGATACAGGACAGTGCGAGGACAGATGCTGAGAACAATACCATCACAGTTTCTTTTTGAGCTTGGCCGGGACATTACCGAACAATCTGAAGAAAATGAGAGTTACTCCGCAGAATGCCTCTCGGCAGAAGATAATAACCAAATCAGCCAGGTTATACCTCATTTTGAGGCAGGCCAGATGGTACGACACAAATCTTTCGGCCTTGGCAGAGTCCAAAAGTTTATTGATATGGGCGAAGACAGCATTGTCGTAGTCAAATTTAATACGGGACAGACAAAATCGCTGATGGTAAAATATGCCGACCTTTTAAAGATTTAAGAATGTCAGGAGGATTCAAATGGCAGGCACAAAATGTTTTACCAAGGCGGTTTTATTATTGACCTCATTAACTTGCTTTTCAATCACACCGGCTCTGGCAGATTCTACTGTCAGGATATGGGAAGAGCCGCTGGTGATTCCTACCTATGAGGTGGGCGAACCAGACCCAAACCCGAGGTTCTATACCGGCAGGACATATCAAGGAGCGCAGGGGCATGTATATCCTTATCCAATGCTGGATGTATTAACCGACAGCCGTAAGGATAAAACTTACAAGGCGGTTTACCTTGAAAATGAATACGTGAAGATTTGTGTTCTTCCGGAAATCGGTGGTCGCATTCTTGCCGCATTAGACAAAACGAACAACTATGATTTTCTTTATCGCCAGCACGTAATCAAGCCGGCCCTTATAGGAAT
This sequence comes from Sedimentisphaerales bacterium, assembly GCA_049287505.1. GTDB lineage: Bacteria > Planctomycetota > Phycisphaerae > Sedimentisphaerales > Anaerobacaceae > NIOZ-UU13. The sequence goes on from JBAQFY010000211.1 coordinate 1,338, forward strand.
GCTCGGCGCTTGGATATCCGGCGGTATAGAATGGTGTATCCCTCACCACCACAGAGCGACAACTTTTATGCCCGTCGATTACACGCTGCAAGAGAACCCTGACGGCAGTAAGACCGTGTGGGTGGGCGAGATAGAGCTTCGGCATCGAATGAAATGGCTGGTGGGTTTAACCATCTTCCCTGAAAAATCCTATATGGAAGCAACTATTAAGATTATTAATAGGACGCCATTTGTCAATTCTATTCTGTGCTGGGCGAATGTTGCGGTCCATGCAAATGAAAATTACCAGGTGATTTTTCCGCCAAGCACGGAATATGCTACTTACCACGGGAAGAACCAGTTTGCACGTTGGCCAATCTCATACGAGTTTTATTCAGGTGCGGATTACACAAGAGGTGTTGACCTAAGCTGGTGGAAAAACCATCCATCGCCGATGTCGTTTTTTGCGTGGAACTATACAGACGACTTTTTTGCAGGCTATGACCACGGGAAAGAGGCTGGTACTATTTATGTGTCCAATCATCACATTGCTCCGGGCAAAAAATTATGGGAATGGGGTCCGGGGCCTCGTGGTCAAATGTGGGATAAAATTCTCTCCGAAACCGACGGCCCTTATATAGAAATTATGGCGGGGGCATATTCGGACAATCAACCTGATTATAGCTGGATACAGCCTTACGAAGTTAAAATTATCAAGGAGTACTGGTATCCCATTCGACAAATAGAAAGCGTGAAAAACGCCAACCTCAAGGCCGCCGTAAATCTGGAGCTGACGCAGGCAAATACCGCTAAAATAGGATTTAATACAACCTCAGCCTATAAAAATGCACTTGTGCTGCTCGAGGCTGACGAACAAGTAGTTTTCAAACAGCGGATAAATATAGGGCCGAATAGGCCATTCTTGAAAGAGATTGCTCTTGCCGCCGGTGTGAGAGAGAAAGATTTGCGAGTTTCACTGCTGTCCTCTACTAACGAAAAGCTCATAGCGTACACACCCGTTGAGAAGGAGGGGGCTCCGATGCCAAAGCCGGTCGAGCCTCCACCTGCACCTGAGGACATTAAAACGATTGAGGAGCTTTATCTGACGGGTCTTCGGCTGGACCAATTTCACAGTGCAGCCCTTGAGCCTTATCCATATTATGAAGAGGCATTAAAAAGAGACCCTTACGACTCACGGGTCAACACTGAGCTTGGAATTCTGTACTGCAAGCGGGGGATGTTCAAAGAGGCGGAAGAAAAATTCAATCGAGCTATCAAACGGCTCACGAAAAATTATACCAGCCCGAAAAGCGGTCAGGCCCACTACTATCTCGGATTGGCTTTGAAGTTTCAGGGCAAATACGATGCCGCGTATGACGCCTTATATAAGGCGACATGGAGTTCCGGACTTCATACAGCCGGCTATTACCATCTGGCGGAAATCGACTGTACCAGAGGCGACTTTGATAAAGCTTTGGAACACATCGACCGCTCAATTGCCACAAATGCCTGGAACACAAAGGCGTTGAATCTAAAGGCTGCGGTGCTCAGACGATTAAAACGGTTTGAGCAAGCTTCACAACTGGCCTCAAAGACTTTGGCGTTTGACCCACTTGACTTTTGGGCGGGATATGAGCTTTACTTAGCAAAAGATGCAGCGGGGCTGAAAAAAGAAGCAACAAAAGCTTTGAACACCCTCAAGGTAAAGAGCAGAGGTGAGGTGCAGTCCTATCTGGAAACGTCTGTCGATTACGGCAATTGCGGTTTATGGGATGAAGCAATCGAGTGTCTGCGGTTATTGGCGGATTCCAAAGGAAAAAATGAATGCAGGCACGCGATGGTCTATTATTATCTTGGTTATTTTTATGAGAAAAAAGGAAATGCTGAAAAGGCTTCCGAGTACTACCGCACGGCAAGCGAGATGCCGCCGGATTATTGTTTTCCATTTCGCTTAGAGACGATAGATGTGCTCAATTGTGCTATGAACAATAATCCATCGGATGCCCTTGCTCCTTATTATCTCGGAAATCTCCTTTATGATAATCAGCCTGAAAGGGCAATAAAAGAATGGGAAAAATCACAAGCTCTGGATGATAGCTTTGCAACCGTGCATCGGAATCTTGGGTTAGTCTATGCAAGGACAGAGAATAATATTCCCAAAGCTATTGCCGGTTTGGAAAAAGCAGTAGCCTGTGATAAAAAGGACCCAAGGGTCTATTATGAATTGGATCTCCTCTATGAGGCAGGGGGGGTGTTACCTCAGAAAAGACTCAAACTTTTGGAAGAGAACCATAGAACGATAATCAAACGTGATGATGCTCTATCCCGGGAAATAACTCTCTGTGTGCAATTGCAGCAATATGACAGGGCGCTCGAATTACTTGCCGGCCGTCATTTCCATACCTGGGAGGGCGGAGGTGAAATTCATAACGTTTATGTCGATGCCCATTTGCTGAGAGGCCAAAAGAATTTGAAAGACAAAAGATATCAGGAGGCACTCAAAGATTTTGAGGCGGCATTTGAATACCCTGAGAATTTGGAGGTAGGAAGACCAAAACGTGACAGGAGGACCTGCCAAACCTACTTTTTTATAGGGACTGCCTATGAGGCACTGGATGATACTCAAAAAGCCAAAGAGTATTTTGAAAAATCGGCATCTATAGAGGTGGGTCAATCTGAGTACGGCTACTATAAGGGCCTGGCTTTTAAGAAACTCGGCCGGGAAGAAAAAGCGGAAAAGATATTCGACGAGCTGATAGGCTCTGCAAGGCCGGAGCCGGCCGAGACGTTCTTTGCGAAGTTTGGAGAAAAACAGGCTCATAATATTAGAACGGCAAATAGTCACTACATTCGGGGTTTAGGATACTTAGGGAAAGCTAATCAAGCGAAAGCCAGGGCAGAGTTCGAGGAGGCGCTTAAGTTAAATATAAATCATCTTTGGGCTGGAGTATATTTATCCGAGTTGAAATAAATGTCTCTTTTTCGCCATTGAGCAGGCAAAAAAATTTATCTATACAGGGAAAGAGCGTCATATTATTCGAATTTAATGCTGGTCGGACAAAATCAGTGGTAGTAAAATATGCCAACCTTTCAAAAGTAAATATTTAGTCTGCGGTGAAACCGTAGTTCTAACTGCTTAAATTTGACAAAAGGCTCAACAAAACTATGAAATAAGGAGGTCGCTATGAACAACAAAATAAGTCGAAGAGAATTTATACAATTGACAGTGGCGGGAGGCGCTCTATGTCTCGGCGGTTCAGGTCCGGCAGGGAGTCTTGCTGGATTGGCATTTGGTGCCAATCCAAAAGGTTCCAGGCTTATAAGCCCGGGCTGCAGAGGTACAAAAGTTAAAGTGGCCAGGATTTATATGGGCACTTCGAGTGGTCTCTGGCCAAAGCCGGACCTGGATTTCAGGAATGAAATCCGATTTTACGAATCCGAGTTCGCAAAGCTAAGCAACGAGCTGTCTGATGTAGAGTTTGTCGTTGATAGATTGATTACCTCTGCAGACCAGGTTGGGCCGTTCAAAAGCAAATTGAATGAAATGGATGGCATTCTTTTGATTCATTTCAATATTGGAGTAAGGCCTATTTTAGACGAAATTCTCAGTGTAGGTAAACCTACGGTAGTCTTCGCCGTTCCGTTTTCCGGGCATGGATGGACCGGATTCGGCGGTCTGCAAAAGCAACCGCTGGGGGCCAAAATGGAGTGTATGCTTACCAGTGATTATAAACAATTAGCTGTTGCTATAAGACCATTCCGTGCGATTCATCATTTAAGCCAAGCCAAGATTCTTAACGTCACAACCCGCTCGTTTGCCGGATACGCCGATGCTGTGAAAAACAAATTCGGCACAGAAATCAAACAAATCGGACTGGAACAGGTTGAAGATGCCTATAACAACGTAAGCGACAGCCGGGCAAAGGCTGAAACCGAGCTGTGGATAAAAGGGGCCTCCGAAGTGGTAGAGCCTTCCAGAGGAGAGATATTCAAGTCCTGTAAGCTGGCATTGGCTTTCGAAGATATGCTTGACCGGGAAAATGCGACTGTGATGACTGTTGATTGTTACGGCACTATGTGGGACAAAACCATCAAACTGCCTGCTTATCCGTGCATCGGATTTACAAGACTCAATAACATGGGATTAGGTGGTATCTGCGAATCGGATTTACAGTCTGCTATGACTCACATAATATTCCAGGGACTGTCAGGCAGACCCGGTTTCATCAGCGACCCTACGGTAGATGAATCCAACAACAGTATCATTTTAGCTCACTGTCTTGGCACAACGAAGATGGACGGCCCGGATGGGCCGGCCGCCCCATACAAGTTACGAACGGTTATGGAACGAAGAGAAGGGGTAACCCCGCAGGTGTTTATGCGCATCGGCCAAAAAGTTATCCAGGCGAAATTGGTTGGTACTGATTTCTTGCCATACTTCACAGGCCAAATCATCGATGCCCCTGATATAGACAGAGGCTGCCGTACTAAGATTACAGTCAAAGTGGACGGCGATACGGAAAAACTATGGAAAAACTGGTCAAGCGGATTGCATCGTGTAACATGCTACGGAGACATCACCAAAGAGCTTGGGTTCTTCTGCAGATTCAAAGAAATTAAAATGGTCGATGAGGCGGTATAAACAAATACAATCTTTTAATGAGTTCCTGTTGCGGAAGCAGTACGCCTGTTAGTCCTGAGGACTCCTCCGTAAGGCTCTGCCGCAAGGCATCCTGTGGACTGTGGACTTACGTAGAAGCGTATATATCCATATTTGTCATTCCCGCGGAAGCGGGAATCCAGTTTTTTCGCTCTGGACTCCTGCTTTCGCAGAGGTGACATTGTAGGTTTTTGTCTTCCGCAACAGATACTAATTAGCCCCGCCTTTTCCTTTTAGGCGGGGTTTTTCTTCCAAAACCCGAAGGAAAGGCGAATCTTATGAATCGGAGAACTTTTCTTAAAGTTACAGGCTTAGGCGCAGTTTCGTCAGTTTTACCTGCGTGTCTGCTCACCGCCAGGGAACAAAAAGTTCGGATTCTCGACGAGGTTGATACCCGCATTGAGAAATATCGTAAAGGTGATGCGGTATTGAAAATTCTTGGGCCGGATGGGAAATCGCTTAAGAGCGGTTTAGCTGTGAAAATAGAACAGAAGCAGCACAAGTTTCTGTTCGGCTGCAATATATTCAAGCTGAACAGGTGCAGGACGCCGGAGGACAACGCCGCCTACGCGGAGCGATTCGCTGCGCTGCTGAATTTTGCCACGCTGCCTTTCTACTGGTGGAATTACGAGCGGCGTCAAGGCAAGCCGGATGATGCCCGCACCGATGAGATTGTCCGCTGGTGCAAGGCCCACAACATAACGACCAAGGGGCACCCCCTGGCCTGGAACTACGTACAGCCGCCCTGGCTCCCCAAGGACCCCGACTCAGCTATGCGGCTACAGTTCGACCGTATTGAGCGCTGCGTGCGACGCTTCAAAAACGAAATCGACATCTGGGACGTAGTCAACGAGGCAACACATTACGACCGCCCCTGGTGCAAGGAGCATGCGCCAGCATTGACCGACGCAATCGGCAAAATGGGTATCGGGGCATACGTCCGCGAGGCCTTCAAGAGTGCACGCAAGGCCAATCCCAAAGCTGCACTAATCATCAATGACTATCGAACCGACCCTTCTTACGCCGAAAAAGTGATTTCACAATTAGTCGATGACAGTGGACAGCCGCTTTACGACGTTATCGGCATCCAATCGCACATGCACGGCGGCTATTGGGGCGCACAGAAAGCATGGGAAGTCTGCGAACGATTTGCTAAATTTGGAAAGCCGCTGCATTTCACCGAGACGACAGTCGTCTCCGGCCCAAGGACTCAACAGGGCTGGTTGACTACGACTGAGGGCGAAAAAAGCCAGGCCGAGCAGGTGGCTGAGTTTTATCGTGTCCTTTTCTCACACCCCGCCGTTGA
>JBAQFY010000212.1:0-6180 GCA_049287505.1 Sedimentisphaerales bacterium
CTCCAGAGCAGATAAGCGAAGACGAAGATTCTCCCGAGCAGATAAGCGAAGACGGAGATTCTCCCGAGCAGATAATCGAAGGCGAAGATTCTCCAGAGCAGATAAGCGAAGACGGAGATTCTCCCGAGCAGATAATCGAAGGCGAAGATTCTCCAGAGCAGATAAGCGAAGACGAAGCTTCTCCCGAGCAGATAATTGAAGGCGAAGATTCTCCAGAGCAGATAACCGAAGACCAGGCTTTGGCCAGGAGATAATACTCAATGTCAGTGCGAAAAAGGAACAAGGCAGGACTCCAAAAGGAAATCTCATCAATTTTCAAGGGTGTGCAGATTCCGCAAGCCGACAGTGGCCAGGGGCCTTCCACTTCCCCTGCACCAGAGAGTACCGAATATACAGAGCCAAAACTTCCGGCTCCGGAGCTGCAGGACCCCGAGGCCCCCAAAGCTTATCAAGCCACGCAATTATTGACCAAAGCTGCACCAGAGCGTACCGAATATACAGAGCCAAAACTTCCGGCTCCGGAGCCGCAGAAGCCCCAGAGCCCAAAAGCTTATCAAGCCACGCAATTATTGACCAAAGCTGCACCAGAGCGCACCGCCGATACTGAGCCAAAACCACCAACTCCGGAGCCGCAGAAGCCCCAGAGCCCAAAAGCTCACCAAACTACGCAATTATTGACCAAAGCTGCTCCAGAGCGCACCGGTTATACCGAGCCGAAACCACCGACTCCGGAGCCGCAGAAGCCCGAAGCTCAACAGCCCAAAGCTGAGCCCGCTCACCTGCCCAAATTTATGACAGCTCAACAACCCAAAACTGAGCCAGCTCAACCATCCAAAACCGGGCCACCTCAGCAACCCATAGCTGAGCTAACTCAACAACCCAAAGTTGTGCCGGCTCAGCGACCTAAGAAGGCTGATATTGACGATATTGACAAAAACGTTCCTAAAAAGATTACTACCGTAAAAGTCAGCAGCCAAGGCTTCCGGCAACAGATAAAAAATAAGCTGTTTAAACCAAAACCGGGTGTCAGTACCGCAAAGCAAAAGGCAATGGTGGTAATGATGCCGCTGCTCTTTATCGTTTTAATTTTTATGCTGTTCAGAGGAGGCGTCTTTGGCACAAGTGCGGGCAAGACAGAGGCGGTCGCGGAAAATAACGCCTCTGGTGTTGCCACTGCCGGCTCTAATACTGAAATCGAATGGGAGATACCGGCACCCTATCCGACAACGCTTCGCGACCCTATACGATTAGTCCCGGAAGAAACTGCTCAGACCGACCAGACCGAACAGACCGAAACCAGAGAAATAATAAAACTAATCGTAAGAAGCATTCTCTATAGCAAGGACAACCCATCGGCGGTTATTAGTAACCGCATAGTGCATGAGGGCGATAAAATCCAGAACGTGAGTATTATAAAAATAAGTACAGATAGTGTCGAATTCGAAATGAACGGGAAAAGATGGACCCAAATGGTTCAATGATAAAACAGTCCCGGTACGGTACAACGGGACAGAAGAATCGCTTAAACAGCTAATTTAAGAAAGGAGTTACTATGAGAAATTTTATGATGAAATATGGGGCATTAAGGCTTTGGACGATTATTGCAGTTTTTTGTCTTAGCTGCGCTATCGCTATGGCCCAGGCCGGCAATGAGGAACCAAAGGAAAAACCAGGTTTAACAGAGCTTGAGCGGCGGATGCAAAAACATATATCTATCGATGTTAATGACGTGCCCATCGATACGGTAATAAGACAATTGGTTGAGCAGGCAGACCTTAACTATATCAAAAGCCCCAACGTTATCGGCAATGTAACCGTTACGTTTAAAGATGTGCCGCTCGAAGAGGCACTGAGAAATATTCTTGCGGTGCATAACTGCATCTACGTGCCGACCAATAATGTGATAAGAATAATAACCGCTGCGGAAATGGTTGAAAAAGCCGAACCAGTTCTGACTAAAACTTTTGAAATTGTCTATGCAGATGCCATGCAAGTCGTAGAGGCTCTGGACAAATTCAAGTCATCCCAGGGCTCGGTATCTACCATCAAGGGCACCAGTCACATAATTGTTACCGACACCGAGAGCAAAATCAGAGAGATAACTGATCTGCTCGATAAAATTGACCGCATCACGCCCCAAGTACTGGTGGAGGCAAGAATCTACGATATAACCAGCAGGGACAAGCTCGACCTCGGCGTCGATTGGGCAGCGGGCAGACGAACCAGCTGGTCCGGCGTTAATCCAACAAATGATGACATAACGGTCAGCAAGTCAGGTATCGATACCTATGTTGGCAGCAAAACCGACCCGTTCATCACAAGCGCCTTTAGCGCTGCAACAGCCAAAACTGCTGCCGCTACAGACGGATTCTTCCGTTTTGGTTTTCTCAATGGCCGTGTTAACATAGATGCACAATTAAGGGCCGAGGAGGAAATTACCGAAGCCAAGCTTCTTGCCAATCCGAGAATATTGGTGCTTGATAATGAAGAGGCCCTTTTCGATATCATAACCGAACATCCCTACGTGGAACGAACAATATCGGGGGGCACCGTCACAGAAACGGTTAAATTTAAGGAAGTCGGCATTAAGCTTGTAGTTACACCGCATGTTACAAGGGACGGTATGCTAAGATTGCACATCTTGCCGGAATTTGGTGTCAAAGTGAGCGAAGTTCAAGTTTCAAACAATCCTGTACCCATTGTTGATACCCGCAAAGTTAACACGATAGCACTGGTTAGAGACGGTCAGACGGTAGTTTTGGGCGGCATGCGCAAGAAGGATGTCAGCAAACAGACTAACAAAATACCGCTGCTCGGCGACCTACCTCTGGTGGGCGGGCTATTCAGATTCGAAGGTGAAGATACGTCTGTAACCGAGCTGATTGTTTTTATAACGCCGTGGATTGTTGGACAACAGCCGGTTTTGTCGTTAGGCGAGCAGGAAGCCTTTGAAGAAACCGAGTTTAGCCCACCGCAGCCGGATTCTACCAGAACAGAGAGAAAGATTGCCGAAGAATCTTCTGAAGAATAAGAGTTAAATTCATATTTTGTGGCTCGTGGCTTGTGATTCGTGATCCGAACCGTCATTGCGAGTCCGCCTTTAGCGGGCGAAGCAATCTAAAATATAGAATGTAGCGAACGGTATTGCCATGGCCTGCTAAGCAGGCCGTGGCAATCTCATAAAAAAACATACCCACTACGCATGACAAATTAGTCTTTCTTTACATAAAGCCTCTGGGTGGGGAAGGCAAACTCGATTTGCTCGGCCTCGAATCGCTTCATAATCTCAAAGTTTACCTGCTCGTTGACTTGGTAATACAGCCAGTATTCGGGCGGCTTTACCCAATAACTCATATAAATATTCAAAGAACAGTCGTTAAAATCACTGAAATATACCCTCGGCGGTTTGTCGGGGTCGGTATTGACCTCCGGCACATTGGTGAGGACCTCTTTTATTATCTCGACCGCCCTTTTGGCTTTGGTATGACCTGAGTCGTAAGTTATGGTGATATTAGAAATCCTGCGAATATAAGGGTGTCTGCTTATGTTTTCCACGCTTGAGTTTGCAATCACACTGTTGGGTATGGTCACAAGATGTCCATCGAGCGTGCGTATGCGTGTGCTTCTAAAGCCGACCTCCTCGACCGGGCCCAGGTGCTCACCGACTTTTACCAGCTCGCCTATTTGAAACGGCCTGTCGGTGAAAATAGTAATAGAGCCAAAGAAATTCGCTATCGTTTCCTTTGCCGCCAGAGCAATAGCAATACCGCCGATACCGGCACTGAGCAGAAGAGATTTGACTTTCTCGCCTCCTAAGATATTCTCGCTGATAAGCAGGACCGCGATAATTGCAATTATCAATCTTAAGGCCTTACGCACTATCGGTACCAGCATATCGTCGAGCTTCGTATCTGTTTTGCCGACCAGGCGATTCAGATAGTATTCGATGACGTCCACAAGCCGATAAAACGCATAAGCTGCCGAAATAGCCAATATCACCCGTGCGATGGGTGTCCATCCCTGGCTAACGGCGATCCGTATGCCTGTTTCGTCATTGAAGAACAGAGGAACCTTGGCTAAAAATATGCCGGCTGCAAATACCGTTACATATACAGGATTTGCAAGCGCCTTCAGCAGCAGTGTCAGAAGACTCTGGCCTTTTTTCTCCGCCCACCGCCCGGCATATAGGTTCATCGTGAACTGGACGATTCGGCCTGATACCATTGCTATCAGTATTACAAGTAAAACGAGCACAAACCGCCAAATTGCATTTCCTTTGATGATTTCGTAGTTGATGGTTTTTAGCAACCAATCAGCGGAACCCATTATTGCTGCTGATTCGGTCATATCTTATCTCCATAATTAGCTCTCGTATCTCATATTGAGCTTTTTCACTTCACGAATCGCTCGCACTACCAAAAGGCATCTGCCGCAAGGCATCCTGTGGACTGTGGACTGCGGTTAGGCGAGTGCAGGCGATTATCAATACTCAATTTCGTCGGCCTTTCCACCAAAACAACCGTTTTTTATGGAACTTTCGCTATTTGCCGAATTTCGCTGGATTAACTTGACGATAAATGATAAAAGGGTGTGTATTGTTAAGCTTCGGGAGTGAATAGTGGCATCTGACAAACTAAAAATCTATAAAAGGCCAAGTTTCAACAGTCCCCGCTTATTACTGGGCCTCTCCGGGTGGATGGACGGCGGCGAGGTCTCTACGGGAACCGTAAGGTGCCTTATCGACCAGCTTCGTGCACAGAGGTTTGCCGAGATCGAACCGGGAGGATTCTATATCTACAATTTCCCCGGCTCAATGGAAATAACAGCACTATTTCGCCCGCACACGAAGATACAAGACGGCCTGATTAAGTTCTGTGAGATTCCTGCAGATGCGTTTTTCTACAGCGAGGAAAATGACCTTATACTGTTTTTAGGCAAAGAGCCCAATTTGCATTGGGAAGAATTCGCCGAGTGCATTTTCTCGTTATGCGAGCAGTTCGGCGTCAAAATGCTCTATTTCATAGGCAGCGTTGCAGGCCTTGTGCCCCACACGCGCGAGCCAAGACTTTTCTGTACCCTCTCGGATGCCGGACTTAAAGAAACCTTCCAGCATTACGGCGTTCAATTCACCAACTACGAAGGGCCGGCCAGTATCATTACTTATCTGACAGCACACTGCAATAAACGAGGCTTGAGGATGGCAACTTTCGTGGCCACGATTCCTGCTTACGTGCAGGGCAGTAATCCCAAGTGCATAGAAGCGGTAACAAGAAGGCTGGTGGGTATGCTGGAGTTGCAGCAAATTAAGCTCGATGACCTGCGGGCTGTAAGCGATGAATTCGAGAAGAAATTAAGTGAAATTGTGCAGGAGCAGCCGGAGCTGGAAAGCAATATTCATAAGCTGGAGGAGGACTACGACAACGAGATTTTCAATAGCGAAATGGCCGATTTAAAAAAATGGCTCGAGCAGCAGGGTATCAGGGTGGATTAAACCCAAATACTTACGTGCCTATAAGGCACTAAAGCAATCGCAATACTGTTTAGCCCCTCAACCCCGAAGGGCGTTGGGGGGTCAATTAAAAAACAAACCCTGGCACAGCCAGGGTTTTCCTTATTGGTTTCCCACCCCGCGCGGTGGGGGTCACTTCTGTCCTTTTTACCCAGTCCTGTGCTGGGGGGATTTTTTGTCCTTTTTACCCAGACCTCTGCAGGGGGTTCATTTATTTCCTTATTACCCTGCACTGCAGGGATTTTATTTTATTGGCCAACCGCCGTGGGCGTCGATTATTTCGTCAATCTGCTTAATAACCGAATTATTTCACCCAGTTATACCACTATCTTCTTATAATGGCTTATATCTTCATAAGAAAGCTTTCTCTGCCATCTGTCTTTCAGCCACTTTTCGCAAACCGTATAATCCCCAAGATAAATTTTACCCTTGACCAAATCATAAATTTCCTTATCATTTACTTTTATGCAAAGTTCATAAGGAGCATTTTACAGAATGGAATCACACGTAATCCAACTAACTGAATCAGCCCATAAATACGGCAATCTGAACATCCGCCCGTGTGGCAAAGATTTTTTCCCGCCGGACGTTTTCGGCGGCTCATCCAAAAAAGCCGGTCTTGGCACTCTAATCACGTTGCGCGTTGAAGGCATGCCGGAACCTATTAAGAC
>JBAQFY010000213.1:0-3448 GCA_049287505.1 Sedimentisphaerales bacterium
GCTGAACTTAATGATATCAAAATACGGCGGGTGCATAATTAATAGCTGCACAGTCTTTTGGCCATGTCTCTCCAATACCACCCCATAATCCATCTCTGTGCTGTCACCAACTATTACCTCGCTGACAGTGTTAAACTTGTTTGGCTCCGATTTTATCAAATTATTTGCGGTCACAGTCACATCCTCTTGAAGCTCTATCCCTATAGCGTTCCTCCCCATTCTCTGTGCTTCAATCAAAGTTGTGCCGCAACCTGCAAAAGTATCCAAAACCCATTCCCCTTTTTTCGTGTACCTTTTTATCATTTGATTGGGAATTTGAGGAATAAAATTACCCCAATAATCCGCCTTATGTACACCAGATGAATCCCGCTTCTCCAATATCCACAAACTATCCGTGATAATATCAGAATACTCTTTCCAGCGGTTTATATTTATATCATTGATTTTGTTGGTCTTATACTCCCTTACTGCCTTGGCTAAACGGAGCAGATAATATTTGCTTCGCTCTAGCGTTTGTGCTTCAATTATCTGGTTCAACTCATCAAATAAGTATTTTTGGTTTAATTTGATAGTATCTCCGTTTGTGCTGATGTTGAACAAATCCTTTGTATCTTCTTTGAAATATTTTAGCTGCCTTTGAAAATCAAACACCATTTCTCTTAATCGAGTGATAGATTCTTTCTTTCTGATATCATCAATAACCTCAAGCATCCTCGACTTATTCAAAATCATAGTTTTATCAACACCACTAAGTTGCGTTTTCGGGAATAAAATTTTTGTTTTTCTGTCCGATTCCATAACCTTTTTCTTTCTTTAGATAATCATATCTAATCACTTTTAACTCTCACAATACTTAAAACTGCAATTGGCGTCAAGGCAAAGTTCATATCTCATATCTTGTGAATCGTATTTTGCTGGTTTAATCCGTCAAGGCAAGAGGTAATTATGACAGATTCTTCGCTTCGCTCAGATTAGTCAAAAAAAGTGCTTTTTTGGCCTTTTTCTTTCGACTTTTGTTTAAAAATATGTTATAATACCCTTATGTTAGCTTGTCCCTTAGGGGCCGGCAGGCTAACATAAATCGCCAGCAGGCGAAGATAACATTTCAGTTTGCATGTCGTAAGCTGCAGTGCAGCAAGGACTTAGAGCCAGCAGGCCCAGATTCTCGAATGAACAATTAACCATTTAACCAATTAACCACTCACCACCTAAACTTGGAGTGAAACGGAAAACCCTTATGGGAATTACCAATCATGAGCATCGATAATCTAACTTTAGCTCACTTTAGGCACTTTAGGCACTTTAGCTCACTTTTCACTCCCTTGGCCCTCTACATCTGTCGAGAACCCTCTACAAATCAACCCTTTTTATGCAAAACAAACCCAATCTTAAAGATGCCCAAATGAACGTAAGTATCTTTTCAAAAATGGCTTATGAAAATAAATCCAATCGGACATTTGGTGAAAACAAACCCAATTCAAACCCAATCAAACCCAATCTCCGAAAAGCCAAAATGAACGTAAACTCACTTATAACAAAGGATTACAGAAAAAACGATGATTTCGCAGTCCAACAAAACAAACCCAATTCAAACCCAATCAAAGCCTGTCCTGAGCGTATTGAGTTTATCCTGAGTGTAATCGAAGGGAATGGGCCAATTTCAAAAAAAATGAATGTAAACTTTTGTTCTACAGGGTATTATGAGAGTAAACAGAAGGCACTAAAAAAACCACCTCTGCTAAAAGTTAACTCAGAGCCTATTATTAAGGATTGTCGAGATGTTTGATTTTTTTGAGCAGCCCTATACTCTGGTTGGTGCAGCGGTTCTTATTCTGTTCGGCGTTCTGACGTTCCGCGGTGTTGTTCCGGAAAAACGCCGCTGGTGGCAACTATTGCTGCCGGTCTTTGTCGCCGTTGCCGGCTTTGGTCTGGATATGCTTGTACAAACCGATTTGGAGAAAATCAACTCCGTAATCAACACAGTCATAAAAGCCGTCGAAGATGAGAATTGTAATGCAATCGAGGCTGTTATTGCCGAGAACTACCGCGACTCATTTCACAATACTAAAAGGCATTTGATGACCCATTGCAGGGAAAGGCTGACTCCCTCTCTGGTTGTGAAAAACAAAAAGACGGCTTCTTTGGTGAAATTATCACCGCCGAACGCAACTGCAACCCTGTTTATGCTGACAACCTTTGACAAAAACAGCACTATTTCTGTGAACTACAAATCCTTTTTATTTTCAAAAATAGAGCTCCGCCTTCAAAAACAGCACGATAAAACATGGCTCATCAACCGTGCTGAAATTCTTGAGCTCGACAGACAACCAGCCAAATGGAACGACATCAGATAAACAATATGCAAAAGAATGGTAAAAAATTTAGCAGTGAGAAAATCTATAGGGCAAGTATGCTATAAGTCAAGGCAAATAAGAGCACTTAGCTGGACGCCAAACGCCGATAAACTTTGGAACAAATAACATGTCGTTCATGTCTTCTTGTGCTCTCACGTTCCTTTCAGACATTTGGTAAAAGTCGCCGCTCGAATTGGCCGATAGGAAGGAAGAAAACACAGGTTCTATTGTCTTGCTCCTGGAAACTGGAAAACGGATAACAACGATGTTTGCCAAATTGAGAAAAAACAGATTGCCCTTAAAGCCCAAGCTGTTTACTATTCGCTGGTATCCCAGCAGCAGAAGCTGCGTGAATCCGGGCAGTCGAAAGGTCAAACCTCAGCAGATGCCGCCGTTAATGGTCCGTAAGGCTGAATGGCGCCGCTGACTGCCCCCATTATACCCCTACAATATTGTTATTCCCGCGAAATTGCAGATGTAGCGGCCATAAACAATAGTTAATAGCCGATTGAAAAGGGGCTTATACCGAATCAATCAATATAATCCCCAAATTTACACAAATCTGCCATATCAACCCCGTTAGATATGAAAAATACGACGTTATCCAACGTGGTCAACCACGCCCTCATATCTTGCTTCGCAATCCGCAGTTCACAGTCCGGCAGAATTGCCGGATTGCGGCAGATGCCTTACGGCAGAAGCAATGGGGACCGGCTAAATCCCAGCTTACGGTGCCGGAGGATATAGACGAATATCGTCAAAGTACATCGTACCTGAACCGCCGGCGACCGGATTCTTCTTGTTACCAAGGCCAAGAGCAATCGTATTGACATTGGCCAGGTTCACGCCCTGGTCTGCAAACGCCTGCAGGTCGATATTCCATTGGGTCCACTCATCTATCTGAGCCGCATTAGGATTATCATGAGAGACCACAGCGCTGCCATTGAGAGCAACATACATTGGCTCAGCAGCGTTAGCCGAAATGCCTCTGAACCAAATTGTCAGCATGTTGACACCATTTTCGGTCCAGTCACGCGGATAACTTAACGTCTTCTGGGCCTCTGAATACTTTAAGACGCTGTTGTCATAGAAGA
>JBAQFY010000214.1:0-3395 GCA_049287505.1 Sedimentisphaerales bacterium
GTTGAGAGGGTTTGCCGCCTGGATCAAGTCGGGCATTTCATCCGGTTCTTCAGGCTTGGTGCGAATGGCTCCATCCCAACCGATGCCGTCCTTGATGCGCTGACCGTGACCGGCGGGGTCATCGAGAAACGAGTAGTACAGGCTAAAGATGATCCCGCGCAGACCGATGTCCAGTTTTCTCAGGTTTGCGGCAATCGACCCGGGGAAGTACCGATCCAGCATCGTCACCTTGAGCAGCAAGCGGATGCCGAAACCAGGCGTGAAGCGCAATACATTCGTCAGCAACTTCAGGCCGGCGATATCGCTTGGAGGAAGGTAGGCGACCATGCGGTCGATTTGCTCAACAGAGCCGGTCTCCGAAAAACGTGGCAGGACGCCATCCCCCGGTGCGAGGATGTCCCCGATTCGATTGATGACCCGAAGCTGCGCAGGAGTGAAGTATTTCGAAGCCATCACGCCATCTCCTCCAGAATCTGGCGGCAGGCCTTGATCGAAAGCGCCAGGATGGTGAGCACTGGGTTCATGCCCGGTGCGTTTGGGAACGCACTGGTATCCGCACAGTAGATATTGCGGAAGCCGTGCAGATGGAACTCCGGGTCGACACAGCTCTTCGCCCCATCCACTCCCATGTTCAGGCCGCCGAAATGATGGGGACAGATGCTGAAACGGGAGGTGACGACCTGCTTGGCGCCGAAACTGTACAGGATGTTGTGTGCCAGCTCCTCCGCAACCTTCGTGCGCCGCTCTTCGTCGTCCGTGAACCCGCAATTGATGATCAGGTTCTCGTGCTTGTCGAGGCGGAGCGTCCCTGGATGGAAACCACGGATGGAGGTTTCCACGGAAGAGAGGTTGCGGAACTTGCGCATGGTCGCATGATGCGCGCGCCCGTAACCGGGAAATAGCCATGCGAGACCTGCGGGCGGAGGGAACGTGTTCTCTAGCTTGAAACCCTGCTGACGGAGCTTTGGGTCATGCGAGCCGTAGACTTGGAAGGGGCCCTTGTGGGCGTTGATCTCTCGGTCATACATTCCGAAATGGAACCACTGCGTATGCACGTAGAAATTGTCCCCCAGCGCCGGCAACTTGGCCTTGAAGCCCGATTTCAACAGGAGCTTTGTGTTGCCAAGGGGTGCCCCCGCCAGAACAAGCTTCCGGCCGAGAAAGCTCATCCGCTCACCCTGCCGATATTCGCCGTGAACCGTGACACCATCTGGCTTCGCCTCCACCCGCTTCGCTTCGAACTCCGGAATGAGGTGAAGCCCTTGCTTGAGTGCCGGCTTCAGCACCGTATGAGGCATGCTCTGCTTGCTGTCGATAGGGCACCCGCCAAGGCACATGATGCAGTCGTTGCCTTCCTCCCAGCGGCAGTCGCGCTGCGCACGAAGCTCCGGCTTGGCCTGGTAACCGTACTTCGCGTGCCCCTCGACAAAGATCCTAGAGCACTCGCTCCGATACCTCTCGTCAACCGGCGCAATGTGAAGGAGCGACTCGGCCTTCTCGTACCAGGGGCTCATCTCCTCAACCGCGAAGTACTGAATGCCGGACGCGTCGCGCCAAGGGCCAAAGGCATACTCATCGAAGCGGCACATTATCGCCTGGTAGGCGAGGGTGCCGCCTCCGACCGCTTTTCCGCGCATGATTCCGTTCTTGCAGGTGGTATCCAGTTCCATGCCGCCCGACCAGTACATCTGGGAGTTGGAGTCGATTTCCGGAAGGGGAAGTGTGTCGCGCGGGTAATACTTGCCCGCCTCCAGCATCAGGCACTTCACGCCAGCCTGCGTCAGTTCATTGGCGATGGCTGAGCCGGAGGGACCGGAGCCAACGATGATTATGTCGTAACTTGCCCTATGACTGATTTCCCAGACTCCCCGTCAAGAACATCAGGCCTATGCTCTCCGCAAGCCTGGCACGCCCGGCTCACCTACTCGCTTGCGGAAAGGCCTGGCCATGAGCATGAGTCCTTTTACGATGCTGTGGTAGACCATACCGAACACGTTCGAGAGCTTCCACGCAGGCGTCCTTATCCCCAGCCTCGGGAACAGGAACGCGGCCTGGTCCATGCCTTTCACCGGGCACCCCTTAATGCGAATGATCTTGCCGGCCACAAGCTTACCTTCTACGCCCGCACACGACCCTATGAGCGCGACCTTCTCACCGGGATGGACAACGTCGCCCTTGTAGTATCCGATGACTATTCCCATGCTCTCCAGACCGGCAACGAGGCCGGGGTAGTATAGTTCTGAGGTCGCCAGGGAACCTGCCAGGGCGTTTAGACAACCGCCGACGCACCTTCTCCCCGATTCGGGATTTATGCCCGGATAGAATTTGACCGGCGATTTCACCTTTTGCACGTCCCAGTTAACCGAATAGGGCGTTTCGATCTTCCTTGTCTTGTCAGAGAGCTCGTCAATGCTTACGTCGCCCTTGATTTCGATGTCACGCCAGTCGAGGGTTCCATAGCCGCGATCTCTGGCCTCCCCAAGATAGCCTACGTCCTCGGGTTGATAATTCAAGATACGCGCAGCCACCATGTCGATGGCCAGCGGGTCATTGGCGATCAGGATCGCGCCGAGGTGGTATGGGTAGGGAGCAAACTCAGAGCCGTGGCCGATTTCTATGGCATCACTCACGATGAGGTTTGGATACCCGACCTCAAGCAGATCTACAATCTTCTCCTCCAGTCTGTCGTCGTGGTAGAGCATTCTCTCCTTGTGTGTCAGGATACCCACGTTGAGTTTGATCGCATTTGTAATCTGGCAGGCATTGTGGAATTTAAGCTTTGGGACCCAGATCTTGTAATTCGCTTCGTAGAGCGACTTTGCAACGAACACCGTCTTGTGCCATTTCGCCCGAGTCAACCTTACCCTAGCCCACCTCTCTTCGTTGAAATCCCTGAGCGGCACGCCAAGTCTTCTTGCCATTCTGGAATATCCGGCATGATGGAAGAACAGCCTGGTAGGTATGGCCATTCCACCGGATTCTCCGATGCTTATCTCATCACCTGCCTTCATCCTGCGCAGAGCATTGACCGTGGCCTCGACGACACTGGTGTGGGTGTGAGCGGACTGGACAACGGGTGTCGAACAGACCACGTTAGGTTTGATGAGAATTTTGCCGCTTGGATTCTCTTTGAGTTCCTCTATCCCCTCTCTAATTATCTCCTCTATGATGGATGCATCGTATGTCTCGCATCTGCGGACTATTACCGTTCGTGTCTTCATTCTCCGGCCACCCACGTGTCGGCATTGCCTGCAGGACTAAAAACGCTGATTCTGCAGTCTAGGCATAGGGAGCTGCTTGTACTCCTTACATACGTTGACAACGGCCTTCTCAACCGGAACCCTCTCGATTGCCGAAGCGGCAACAAAGCCAACGGCATCCGTCTTTTCGTATAC
>JBAQFY010000215.1:0-10682 GCA_049287505.1 Sedimentisphaerales bacterium
GGCTGCCTTTTATTTTCTTTTCCATCAAAAGAAAACGGCTCGATACAAGGGTCTGGCGAAGGGCTGTTGTGCCGGGCGCGGCAAATGTCGTTATGCAGAGCTTGTACGCCTGTGCCTTTTACTATATTGGGCCGGCCTTTATGGTTCTGCTTGTGAAATCGTCTATCATCTGGATAGTGAGCTTTTCGTTAATATTCTTTGCCGAGGAAAGAACGTTAGTCAAAAGCAAACGTTTCTGGTCGGGGTTGGCGCTTTCGGCGATTGGGGTAATCGGCGTGCTGTATTATAAGGAAGATTTCGCTGCGGCCGGGACCCTGACGGGTATAGTTCTTGCACTTGCGATGGCGTTTATGTGGGCGGTATATATAGTCTCTGCGCGAATCGCTTTTAAGGAAATTGACTCTCGTCAGGGCTTTTCGGTGATAAGCATCTATACTGTTGGAGGGCTTTTTGTGCTTGCAGTTTTGTTCGGTCGGATAGGCGACTGCGTGAAAATGGGTGCCTGGCAGTGGGCGTGCGTTGTGATTTCGGGGGCGACGGCCATAGCATTGTCCCATACGCTTTACTATTCGGCGATGAGGCACATCGGGGCGACTATCCCCGGGCTTGTTATGCTGGCACAGCCGTTTATCGTCCTTGCGATTTCCAATGTGGTCTTCGGGGAATCGTTGAATGTTTTTCAATTGCTTTTCGGGGTGGTTTTGTTAGGGGGCTCTGGTCTTGCTATCTGGTCACAGGAGCACCTGAAACGTGAATCGTGACTCGTGGTCTGTAGCACGATAAATGCGAGGTGATTATCGGTAGTTATTAGGCGCCATCCCCAAGCGAGTCCAACTTTTGCGGGACTCGCTTGGGGCTGCCACCCATTTTAAATTAAGAGGCTCTAACAAAAAGACTCAAAATAGGCCATATCAGCACTGAAAACTGAGATTATTTTCATTTTGACAGAGGCTCTAAATGTTACTGAATACCCGTGAAATCCTGTGGCTGCACGATTGACAATGGGTGGCTGTAGGCTTTAAGATATGCCAGCTCGTTAAGTAAGATATATATGGCCACGATGCTTATGAAGATTTATAAATAGATTAAGGTACCCTGAATAAGTTTTTCGACAATAACTTTGGTTGAGGCTTCACTTCAGACCGTTTCGTTCCTGGATTCCCGCTCCCCGATCGGAGTCGAGGACAAGTTTCGCGGGAATGACAGGGAAACAATTGTCTAAAAACTTTATAATAGTAGATTAACCCACAAGGAGACAAATATGAACAAAGTTCTGAACGTCATTATTATATTGATTGCAGTCTTTGCATTTACTCAGGTTCAGGTTTTAGCCCAAACCCGTGAAAGGTCGGAGGTTCCTGTTGAATACAAATGGAAGCTGGAAGACCTCTATGTTTCAGACGCGGCGTGGGATAAGGCCAAGCAGGAGCTGGCTGCTCAGTTTGATGAAGTTACAAAGTACCAAGGTAAGCTGGCAGGCTCTGCGTCTGAGCTATTGGCTTGTCTGGAGTTTGACAGCCGAGTCTCCAAAGAGTTTGGGCGCCTGTATAGCTATGCGCACATGAAATCCGACGAGGACACACGCAATTCGAAGTACCTTGCGATGGAGCAGGAAATGCAGCAGCTTCGTACCGACTATAGCTCCAAGGCGGCGTTTATTACGCCTGAGATTGCCGGGATGGATAAGGAGACAATCGATAAGTTTATCGAGCAAGAAGCTGGTCTGAAAATCTATAAGATGACTTTGTATGACATCCAGCGGATGAAGGCCCATACACTATCGGAAAAGGAGGAGAAGATATTGGCTGAGGCGGGCTTGTTGGCCGACGGCCCATCCACGATTTACGGGGTCTTCAGTAATGCAGAGCTGCCTTATCCCGAAATAGAGCTAAGTGACGGCACTATGGCCAAGCTAACGAAGGCGGGGTACTCCCGCTATCGGGCTTCGCCGAATCGAGATGACCGCGAAGCAGTATTTGCGGCGTTCTGGGAGACATTTACCAAGTTCAAAGGGACTTTCGGCACGCAGCTTTATGCGAATGTGAAGAAGGATATGTTCTATGCCCGCACGCGCGGCTATAAGTCTTCGCTGGAAAGCTCGTTGAATAAGGATAATATTCCCACAGCCGTATATATGGCTCTTATCGAAAATGTTACCAGCAACCTTGATTCATTCCACCGTTTCCTGAATTTGAAAAAACGGATGTTGGGCGTAGAGACGTTGAAATATTCGGACGTATATGCACCGGTGGTTAAAGGTATTGATTTGAAATATACGTTCGATGAAGCCAAGAAGCTTGTGCTTGATTCGTTAAAACCATTAGGCAGGGATTATGGTCTTGTTGTTTCAAAGGCCTTTGAGGAACGATGGATAGATGTTTATCCGACGCCGGGTAAGCGTGCGGGCGGTTATTCCAACGGCAGCGCTTATGAAGTTCATCCTTACATTCTTTTGAATTACAACGACCAGTATGACGATGTGAGCACGTTAGCTCACGAGCTTGGTCATACGATGCACAGTTATTATTCCAATAAGAACCAGCCCTATCCGACAGCCGACTATTCGATTTTTGTCGCAGAAGTGGCTTCTACTTTTAACGAGGCCCTGCTGATTCACAAAATGCTCAAAGAAATCAAAGATGATGACACGCGGTTATCTTTGCTGATGAATTATTTGGAAGGAATCAGAGTAACGGTTTTCCGGCAGACCCAGTTTGCCGAGTTCGAGCTGCGCATACACGAAAAAGCCGAACGCGGCGAGCCGCTGACAGGGGATGTTCTCAGTGAATTGTATGGCGAGATTCTCAAAAAATACTACGGCCACGAGAAGGGAATCTGCCATATCGACGACCTGTATGCGGTCGAATGGACGTACGTTCCACATTTTTATTATAACTTCTATGTTTATCAGTATTCGACATCCTTTACTGCGTCCACGGCCTTAGCTGAAAAGGTATTGGGCGAAGAAGAAGGCGCGGTCGGAAAATACATTGAATTTATATCGTCAGGCGGCAGCGATTATCCAATTGAGCTTTTGAAAAAGGCGGGAGTGGATATGACAAGCGCTGAGCCATTTAATAAAACGATGGCGTCGATGAATCGAACTATGAATGAAATCGAGGCGATTTTAGAGAAAAAAGGCAGATAATATGAAATGTGAATTAACTTTGTAGATGTAATTTCGAGAGAGTTGAGAAACTTGTTTTTTAAACAGATTTCTCCGCTTCGCCCCCGTGCTTTCTTGCCTGCACCCCCGTGCTTTCTTGCGAAAGCAAAAACGGGGGTAACGCAGGCACAGGTGCGAAAGCAAGAACGGGGGCTTCGGTCGAAATGACAGATGGTCTTTTCTACAGAGCAATGTGGACTATTAAAAGGAAAGGGTAGGTAAATGGAAAAGCATATCACTCTTGTAGCAGTGCTCAATATTGGATTTGGTGTCATGGGATTATTATTTGCATGTATGGCTTTTTTAGCTATTGCCGGCGGAGGAATTATTTCAGGAGACCCGGATGCAATGATAATCACCATGATAGTTGCCTCTGCGATAACTATCTTTTTTATTATAATATCTTTACCGGATATTATCGGAGGAGCTGGTCTTCTAAAGCGCAGGGGCTGGGCGAGGATTCTGGTTATGATAATTGCCGTTTTGGATTTGTTCTTAATTCCAATTGGGACTGTTATTGGTGTTTACAGTCTCTGGGTTTTATTGAACGAGGAGACGGCAAAGTTATTTACGAAAAGTTCCGGCTGATAAATGGCTTGACCTGACAGGTTATTTCAGAGAGGCAAAGAATCTTTTGAATCTGGGCTGATATTTGTCGGTAATGTCGAGTGACCCAATTATCCCCTTTGCTTTTCCGACTATTAATTTTCTCTCCACAAATCCGAAATATCTTGAATCCCTGCTATTGTCTCTGTTATCGCCCATAACAAAGTAGCTGTCCTGCGGCACCGTAACCGGCCCGAAGCTTCGAATTGCTGCAATTGAAGGCGTGCTCATTACCGCATGAGCAAGTCCATCCAAATTTTCCATAGCCAATATACATTTTTCTTTCAGTTTGCCGGGCAGATGTTCTGTGTATTTCGAATCAATTTTTGTATAGCTGAGTGGTTCTCCATTTAAGAAAAGCGTATTGTTTTTCAATTCGATTATGTCACCCGGCTGTCCTATTATTCTTTTGACTAATCGAGTCCCATCATCAGGAGAAAAACAAACTACTATGTCGCCTCTTTGGGGGTCCGACCATTTTGCAAGCCTATGCAAAGTAAGAGGAAATCTCAAGTCATAGGCTATTTTATCAACATAGAGCAAATCACCCTCCAGTATGGTAGGATTCATCGAGCCGGTTGGTACCCAATTCCAGTCCGCCAGACTTGATTTTACAGGTACTACTACACAAACTAAGAAAAGGATGGTCATTCGCCATTCTTTCCAGAGCCTGCAGACATACTTTTTTGCTTTTTGGAAGATCATTTTTTCTCAATAATTATTATCGGCCAGGAGAGTTTAATTCTATACGTGAAAAATTCGCCGATGTTCTTTATTTGTCCTTTTTGGCACCGATATTCGTGTATGCCGGCCTGCAATCTGCCCCGGCCCGGTCGGGGTTGTGCCGGGCAGGAGAAATTGGGGTGTACGCCCATTCAAAATTGTTAGTATTTCTTGACTTTTCAGTCGGTTGCGGGTAATCTATTTGCGAATAAGATTCAGCGTTAAGGATGGCATAGAACTTATGAAGGAAGTCAAGAAGACAGAGGAGCAATTCGAGGATATACATATCCTCGATGAGCTGAAGAATTCATACCTGAACTACGCGATGAGCGTGATAGTTTCGCGTGCTTTGCCGGACGTTCGTGATGGTCTGAAACCTTCACAAAGGCGAATACTGGTTGCGATGAACGATTTGAACTTAGGGCCGCGAAGCAAGCACCGTAAATGCGCAAAAATCGTCGGCGATACCGGCGGTAACTACCACCCCCACGGCGACCAGGCCACGTATGGGACATTAGTGCGGATGGGTCAGGAGTGGAATATGCGTTATCCGCTGATTGACCCACAGGGCAACTTCGGCAGTATCGATTCGGACCCGCCTGCGGCTATGCGATATACCGAGGCGAGAATGGCGGCGCCGGCAATGGAGATGCTCGAGGATATTAAGCATGATACCGTTGATTTTGTGCCGAACTATGATGAAACGCGTGAAGAGCCGACGGTTTTGCCCTCGAAGTTTCCGAACTTGTTAGTCAACGGCTCAACCGGAATAGCGGTGGGGATGGCCACGAGTATCCCGCCTCATAATATTGCCGAGGTTTGCGACGCTTTGCTGTTGGTCATTAATGACCCGGACTGCGGATTTAAGGACATTATGAAGGTTCTTCCCGGCCCTGATTTTCCAACCGGTGGAATCATCTGCGGGAAAAAGGGCATCATTGACGCTTACACGAGGGGCCGCGGCCATTTGACGGTACGCGGTAAAGTGGATATCGAAACGAGCAAAAGAGCCAGGGAAAGAATCATAATAACGGAAATACCCTATATGGTCGTCAAGACCGCAATAGTTTCGAAGATTGCAGATTGTGTCCACAATAATACGATTCCGGAAGTAGCCGACGTCAGAGACGAATCGGACCGCCACGGGCTTCGGATTGTCGTGGACATGAAGAAAGATGCTGATGTCGAAATTGCGCTGAACAAGCTATACCGTTACACTTCTTTACAAAGCACATTTGCTATTGCCAATATCGCATTGGTTGATAACAGGCCCGACACTCTCAATGTCAGGGAGATGCTCGACTGCTTCATTGACCATCGCAAGACCGTCGTCCGCAGGCGGAGCAGATTCCTGCTGAAAAGATGCAGAAACAGGGCGCATATTCTCGAAGGTCTTATCTTAGCCGTTAGTGACATTGATGAAATTATAGACCTGATAAAAAAGTCACCCGATACGCCGACTGCAAAGCTGAACCTGATGAAAAAGCCTTTGCGGCTGGCTGAGCTGGCTACGCTGAAGGAAATCCTTCCTAAGGCTTTTGTTAAGGAAAAAAGTAAAGGCGAGCATTTCCTGACCGGCCCGCAGGCCGATGCGATTTTGACAATGCAATTGCAAAGGCTCACGGGTCTGGAAATGGAGAAGCTGGCTAAAGAGTACGCTGACCTGACCGAGCAGATAGAAGGCTATGAGGCGGTATTGGCCAATGAGGAGCTTTTGCTGGATATCATTCGTGAGGACATTCACGAAATAAAGGAAAAATACGGAGATGAAAGGCGGACGAAAATCACGGCCAAGGTCGAGCAGTTAGATGTGGAGGATTTGATTGCCGAAGAGGAAGTAATCGTTACGGTCAGTCACAGCGGATACGTTAAGCGTTTGCCGATTGATACGTACCGCAAGCAGGCCAGAGGCGGCAAAGGAATCATCGGCTCGGATATAAAGGAGGGCGATTTCATCGAGCATCTTTTCGTTGCCTCGACGCATGATTATCTGCTTATCTTCACTAATCGCGGCAAGTGCTATTGGCTGAAGGTCTATGACGTACCGAGTATGTCCAGACAGAGCAAGGGCAGAAATATAGTCAACCTGCTGAGTCTGGGAAATCAGCAGATAGCATCAATAATCAACGTCAGCAGCTTTGATGGCGAAGCCGAGGAAGGCGTACCGCCGCGGCAGCTCGTTATGGCCACAAAGAACGGCCTTGTGAAAAAGACAAAGCTGTCCGCTTATGGCAATCCGAGAAGCACCGGCGTTATTGCCATCAATCTCGACCCGGCGGATGATTTAATTGGTGTTGCGCTGACTAAAGGGGACGACCATATTGTATTAGGCACACGTGACGGTATGACGATACGCTTTGAGGAAAGTCAGGTTCGTTCAATGGGCCGTGCCTCTCGAGGTGTCATGGGTATTAGGCTGCGTTCCGGAGATTCGGTCGTTGGTATGGTGATTGTTGAGGACAAAGCCGCTCTGTTTACGGTCTGCGAGAACGGCTACGGCAAGCGGACGGGTCTGGAGAATTATCGGCCTCAGAGCCGGGGCGGAGTCGGGCTGAAAAACATCAAAACATCCACCAGAAACGGCAAGGTAGTTGCACTCAAAGCCGTCCAGAACAAAGACGATTTAATGATGATAACGGCCAACGGGATGATTATTCGCACCGGACTTGACCAAATCCGCTCGATTGGCAGAAATACTCAGGGTGTACGGTTAATCAAGCTCAAGCCGGGCGATGAGCTCGTTGCCGCCGAAAAGATAGTTGCTGAAGAGGCCGACAATTCGAAAAATAAATCCGGCAATAATAAAAACCCGCAATCGAAGCCTAAGGCCGAAACTAAATCAAAACCGAAAGCTAAGCCGAAATCTCAAGCCAAAAATAAGAGCGGCAAGAAAAGACCCAAATCCTGAATTGAAGCTGGATGCTCGTGGCTCAAAGAAACTAAACATCGAAATCCGAAGCACGAAGTTATGTAAAAGCACGAAGCACTAAATTCGAAATTCTAAACAATATCAAATGGACGAAATTCAAATTACTAAAACAGTGAGTTTTGGAAATTTGGACATTTGAATTTTGAATTTATTTCGGATTTTGATATTAGAATTTCGGATTTAGCGACAATTTTTTTGGATTTTTATGGACGAACTGATTTACGTAATTGCCGGCAAAGAAGAATCTCTTGTTAACGCCCAGTGCCGGGAACTTATCGATAAGCTGTTAGAGCCTGAACAAAGGACGACCGGACTTTTTGAGGCTGATACAGCTTCTGTCACGGCTTCAGAGGTGTTCGACGAGCTGCGAACAGCACCATTTCTCACCGACAAGCGAGTTGTTTTTATAAAGAGGGCGGATGAATTCATATCACAAAACCGTCAGTTGTTTGAGAGGTATTTCGATAAGCCGTGCGCTACGGGACGATTAGTATTGACGGTAAATACATGGGACGCCCGCACCAAACTGGCGAAAAAGCTGTCAAAGGTCGGCAAACTGACTGAAGTCAAGCAGCCTAAGACTTGGGAGATACCCCAGCGCCTGGTACGATATGCAGACGATGCGCACGATAAAAAACTCAGCAGAGATGCTGCCGTGCTTTTAATCGAGCTGACCGGCGATGAGCTGACACGGCTTTATAGTGAAATCGACAAATTAGCTTTGTTTGTGGACACCGAAAAGGTTATAACGCCGAAGCACATTGAATCGCTCATAGGCCATAATCGCTTATTCAATGCCTTTGAAGTGATTGATGCAATTATCGCCGGCAATCCCGGCAGGGCGGTAGGGCGATTAAGGGGTATGTTCGCACAGGACAAATCAGCCGAGTACAGCGTCGTCGGGGCTTTTGCATATCATTTCCGCAGGATGTTCGAAGTCAAGCTGCTGCTTCAAAAAGGTGCTCGACGTGGTGAACTTGAGAAAAGATTCCGAATATGGAGCAATCGAGATAGATTCTTTGCCCAACTGCAGCAAATAAGTTTTAAACAAATTGGCGAGTACCTGCAGCAGTTGGCCGAGACCGATTATGCTATAAAGACCGGCCAAACGAAAGCACCTGTTGCGATGGAGCAATTTGTCCTCAAATTAGCCACCGGCACTAATACACGTAAAAGTGCGGCGGACAGCATTTAGGATTGGCCTGGAGATTATTCCCTCACGCGTGCAGCAATTATTAAAACAATTTCAAATGCTGAGGAGCTCTTTCTGTCGTGCCATTTTGTAACCCCGCCTTCGGGGGACGATGTTGCCTGGACATTCCAAATTTTTCCGGTAAACTGATTGACAGGACATATTGGAAGCTGCTATTCTATAAATGCTTGTAAAATGGCGGCGGCGTAGCTCAGCTGGTTAGAGCATGGGATTCATAAGCCCAGGGTCCTCGGTTCGAGTCCGAGCGCCGCTATTGCCTCGGTTTGCAGCAAACTACAAACCGAGGAAATCCGAAATCCTAAATACGAATCACTAAACAATATCAAAATTCAAATGTATAAATGAACAAAACGTTTTGAATTTTGAATTATTATCATTAGAATTTGTTTCGTATTTTGAAACTTGTCCTTGTGAAAACGGGGATTAGAATTTAGGATTTCTCAAACTAAACTCAGGTTTAGTTTGAGTTTTGCCCCCATCGTCTAGTGGCTTAGGATACCGGGTTCTCATCCCGGCGACAGGGGTTCGACTCCCCTTGGGGGTAGTTTTTTATTGACGATTGATTATTACCTATTTCTAATTTTCCCTTGTAAACAATATAAGATAACGTGGTGCCGGTATCCGGGCGATTAAACTCAAATGAGCGATGGGCCAAAAAAATCTGTATTAGTCAAGGACGTGGATGAGCGTTTTATGGGGGTGGCTATTGAAGCGGCCGGGATTGCTGAGGAAAACGGCGATGTGCCGATTGGGGCGGTTATCGTTTATAAAAACCAGATAATCGGCAAGGCATATAATCAGCGAGAACAACTCAAAGACCCTACTGCCCATGCAGAAATAGTCGCCCTGACGCAGGCGGCGGCGTTTCTTGAGAGCTGGCGCTTGAGCGGCTGTACAATGTACGTTACCTTAGAGCCTTGCCCTATGTGTGCAGGGGCGCTGGTGTTGGGTAGATTGGACAGATTAGTCTATGGATGTGACGACCCAAAGACCGGTGCGTGCAAAAGTCTGTACAACATCGTACAGGACGAAAGACTCAATCATAAACTCGAAGTTACAAGCGGGGTTCTGGAAGAGCAATGCCGAGAGCAGCTACAGGGATTCTTTGCTCGGCGACGTGAAGAGCACAAGAACAACAATAAATATAGATTCTGACTGTATGGAGCCGTGAGCAATCCATAGGCCAATCCTGCAAGGCCATCTATTCGCTGAGCTTGACGGCTGTACCGTAAGCTAAAAGCTCGGCGGCACTGCCGACAACACTCGTGGTCATATAGCGAACGTTGATTATTGCGTCGGCTCCCATCTGTGCAGCCTCGGCGACCATCCTATTATTAGCTATTGTCCGGGCGTCTCCCATCATCTCTGTATATTCAGTCAATTCGCCGCCAAGGATTAATCTGATTAGAGCGGACAGGTCTTTGCCCAGCCAGATAGCAAATACGGTATGGCCCTGGACGAGACCGAGAATCTCGCGTGTCTGTCGGCCGGGCACTGCATCGGAATTCAACAACAAAATACTGCCATCAGGCTCGGCAGGTGTTGTTGACTTTAGTGATGTCCTGGTGCTCCTTTGTTCGAGGGCCAATGTCACCAGGACCACAAGGATACCGCCCAGGAGGAAGAAAACTGCTATCCGCAGCCACCAGGGCACGACCGGGTCATCGGCAACGAGCACGTGCCAGGGTATCCCGGCAAATACTACAATGAAGAGGCCCAGCACGAATGCCAGCGAGCCAATTTGTCGAATTGCTTTCATAGCTTCTCCTTATAATACACCAAAACCAGAAGAAAAAACTTATTCTTTTAGCCAGAACACATACACCGGTTTTATTGTACAGATTATACCAATTGTAATTAAAAGCTGCGCTTTATATAAAGAGCAGCGAGCCATCCCCAAGCTGCGCTTGAGGCTGCCACCCTTTTGTGCTAAACACAAGGAGCGTAGTAATTAAACGCAATTGGTATTACCTGTACTGTCTTACTTTAAGAACGCGCATAAGCTCTTTTTTAATCAACACTTACATTTAAGAAGCTCTCTATGT
>JBAQFY010000216.1:0-8305 GCA_049287505.1 Sedimentisphaerales bacterium
CCCTAAAGGCGTGATGCGGACATCTTGAAGAGTGCAGCAAAATAAGCTCGCCTTCGGCGGAGCCTACGGCGTAGCTAGGAGATATGAAAGTGTTTGGCGGGAATTGTATTTATGGCTATTCTATAGATTCAACGTTTGATCTTTTATATATCAGCGCCTGGGAAAAGCTGAAGTGGAAATGGGTTGTGTTCACTCTAGTTTTGGGTTGGATGCACAAATGCAAAAACCGTCCACGATAAAATTTGTTACACATAGCAAAAAGGTTCTTTCGATTGCTACGAGTTATGGTTGGTTACCAGGTGCACGGTATACAAATCTCAGAGATGTTCGAAACTTTGACCGGATTGGTTTTTTGGACATAGATTGGAAAGACTATAGTTTTAAGCGCCATCTTGAAGCTGCAAAGACTGCACAGCCCCTAATAACAGTCGCAAAGGACATCGAAAACCGAAAAGAAATAAACAGGACTTTAGATGAAGCATGGGAATTGTCGCAATATAGTGAGTATGTGGTCATAGTACCAAAAGACCCCGATTTAACGAGCGCACTCAATTCTATTATCCCGGAACAGTTTATATTGGGCTATAGTGTCACAACTAGTTATGGTGGAACTTCTCTGCCGCCGGAAGCATTCAAACGTCCTGTGCATTTACTTGGCGGTCGCCCAGATGTCCAGCGGAAACTGGCCAATATTATGCCAGTTTTTAGTTTCGATTGTAACAGATTTACTATCGATGCGGCATACGGAGACTTTTTTGACGGGGATACATTTCGTCCTCATCCAATCGGTGGATATGACCTTTGTTTAATTGATTCCATAAAAAATATTAACGCTCTATGGTATGGTTATGATTCCCATGAGGTGCAAGGCAATGGAAAATAAACATACAACTAATGATAGTGAAGAGGAAAGATCGAGGCAAGACCACAAAGAGTTTCTTATGCACATGTACGACCAAATGTTCAATGACATTAATAGACACATTCTGGTAGTTTGGCAGTCAGTGGGAGTGGTTATAGGAGCATTTGCTTTGTTCGGATTATCTGAAAGGGCAGTTCTACCTTTGGATGTTGCAGCGGGATTGATCGTTCTTATTGGGCTATGGCTGCTTGCACATCTCGAAGATGCAGGCTACTGGTACAACCGAAACTTGGCAATTATCGCAAATATCGAACGGCAATTTCTCAAAAAAGAAGATTTACGAAATATTCATTACTATTTTGGTAAGCACCGAAAAGAGAACGTCATGCTTACTCACCTTAGAATCCAGTATCTCTTCGGGATTGGAATTATCTCATTGGTACTGTTGTACCACTTTTTGACGAGAGTGCTTCCAGGATTTGGAGCACCATGGGCAAACTTTGAACCACTGAGGTGTTTGCCGTATTTAATTTCATTTGTTGGGCTTTGTGTGGTTCTTCATTTCCGCAGGAAGATGAAAAATAAATACGCTGAGTTTATTAAGAATTCGCCTGGTATAAATGTGGATACGGGAGGAATAAAGTACGGTGAAGGACATCCAACTAACGAATGAATCGTCACCAAATTTAGTTAATAACCATTATCGTGATTCAATGGCTAGGGACAGTCACCTATTAAATCTACGCCACAACTGATTGTCAAAATTTTAGCCCGCTAAGAGTCGCAGATCCGCCTACGGCGGGCCCAACAACAGCCCAAAACATGAACTGCTAATCAAAGATGTCCCCGCTCGTTAATAAGAAATTTACACTATTGAAGTAAATTATTCAAGAAAAAACCCCCACCACTCGCTTTTTTGCGAGTAAGGAACGTGGGCAGTTTTTTGCGTTAAGATAGGTAATATTTTCTGTCAGTTTTCAATCAAAAATGCTGATACCTCAGAGCAAAAATCGAATTTTTTAAAAAATTTTTAACTTACTTTCCCAAATCGAGTTACGAGAATCACGAATCGATATTCAAGTACTTTTTTCGCATCAAAAGTGCAGGTAGCTCTAATTATAGAGGCGCTACTTTTTTCGCCTCCGGCAAAAAGATGCCAAATACTAATATAGAAAATCGTCAATAATCAATCATAAAGGGGTTTTCCCAATGGCTACCGATGCCCAAATACGTGCAAACCGGCTTAACGCACAAAATTCGACAGGCCCACGCAGCAGACAAGGCAAGTTCGCCATCTCACAGAACGCCGTCCAACACGGCCTTTCCGCTCGGCAGGCAATAATCAGCTCGGAAAGCCAGGCCGACTTCGACCTCTACCGCGATCAGATGCTCGCCGAGCTGGCCCCGGCCGGCCCTATGGAATCTATGCTCGCAGAACGCATTGTCACTCTCTCATGGAGGCTAAAACGAGCTGGGCGAATCCAGAACCAGGTCATAGACGCCTTGAACGCAGATAATACCTCCAGCCCATTAGCCAAACTCACCCAATCCCTGTTTTTCAAAAACCACGACCAATCGCAGGCCGGCCAGTCAACCTCAGCTTCCAATCTAACTCTGGGTCGTTTGGCCATAAAGGATTTCTCGAATGCAAGGGTCCTTGACCGTCTCCTGATGTATGAACGACGGATAGAGCACAGCCTGTACAAAACGCTCCTCGAGTTTCAAAGAATTAACCTCATCAGAAAACTGGACCCCGATTGCCAAATGCCATTTAACCAAATTAACAAATTAACCTTTTAATTGTTTATTCAAATTAACCTTTTAATTGTTTATTCAAATTAACCAATTTACCCAATGAACCACTCACAACAATCGAGTATCCAGTATCGAGAATCCAGTTATTTACGTGCCTATAAGGCACCTCTACATCTGTCGAGAACCCTCTACAAATCAGCTCTTATTATGCAAAACAAACCCAATCTTGTCCGCCGTAGGCGGATTGCAAATGAACGTAAACATCTATAATACAACAGATTATGAAAATATATCCAATTGGACACTTGGTGAAAACAAACCCAAACAAACCCAATTTCAAACTAAGTGCACTCTCTGTGAGTTCTTTTTGTTTTTCACTTTTCTTTGCCCCGGCTATAATCTGGCAATGCAGACCTGGACGATACAAAAACTATTAAACTGGGTTACCGAATACCTCACGGGCAAGGGTATTGATTCGCCTCGCTTAAGCGCCGAGCTTCTGCTTACGCACGTACTGGGATTAAAGCGGATTGAATTATATACGCAATTCGATAAACCCGTTGCTAAGCAGCAATTGGATAGGCTGCATGATTTAGTAAAACGGGCAGGCCGGCACGAACCTATTGCTTATCTGGTCGGCAAAACCGAATTTTATTCATTAGAGATAAATGTAACGCCGGCCTGTATGATACCCCGTCCGGAAACGGAGCTGCTCGTAGAACGCGCTATAGAATTCTTACGGACTCGCCCCGTTAGAAATTCTACAATGGTCAATACACTGCAAAAAGGAAGTATTTCTAACGAGGCCCGCATCGGCACTCAATTCCTCTGCGACCTGTGCACCGGCAGCGGCTGTATCGCCGTGGCAATCGCCAAAAACTACCCTGACGCCCGCATAATCGCAACGGACATCTGTGATGATGCACTTGCTGTCGCTGCCGGAAACGTCGAAAAGCATCAGCTAAAAGAGCGAATCACGTTGTTATGCGGCGATTTGTTCGACCCGATTATTCCCCAACTGGATGTTGACAAACTTGTCCCCGACCCTGAGCGGGGATTTGATTTGATTGTCTGCAACCCGCCGTATGTAAGTACCGCCGAGTACGAAAAGCTCGATAAAAACGTAAAAGATTACGAGCCCAAAGTGGCCCTGTTTGCAGGAGATGATGGCCTGGATATTTGCCGTAAAGTTATTGAAAAGGCAGACCAGTTTCTCAAATCTGATGCGGCGTTAATGCTGGAAATCGGTTTTGCCCAGGGCAGGGCAGTCAAAGAGCTGCTCGAACAAACCGGCGCTTTCGCCGAAATAAAAATCGAAAAAGACCTCCACAATAACGACCGTATCGCAATCGCAAAAAAACAAAAATTACTTGATATGGAAAAATTATAGCTGGAGTATAGCAGATATCTGTGGTACAAAACCTTTAGTAACAAAAAACGGATTTCTGTAAATCCTATGGAAAGGGTATTGGATGAAAAAATTACCGACATCTTATACTGTGATGGCGCTTTTAGCAGTTTTTGCCTGTCAGGCTAAAGCTACCACCGTTGCATTAACGAAGGACACAGTGACGCCCGGCACGCTAAGCGCAACGGTGGCGAACCGCCTACCTGAGTATGACCTGGCAGCAGAGACGGAAATATTATTCCCTAACAAAGACTTGTTTACAAGAAATGAGATTCTCGGCGCAGTATATATTCATGATAACAATGATATAATATTATCAAATATACTTGATGTGTCATCTGGCGGTCTGACCTGGGAGGGCAGCGACCTTGCTGAGTATAATCCGATAATCGACATCGCCGTACTAACATTTGACGAAGACCTGTCCGCAGTAAATGATATCCCCGATACAGTTTATTTTCGCGATAACGACTATTTAATACTGCCAACCATACCGGCTGCGATGCCCGGCGGCCTGATATTAGAAGAAAAAGGCTTTCCCGAGTACAATCCAATGCCAGATGTCTCAACATTGTTCTATTACAAAGACTTATTTGCAGTAAGTGACATCCTAAATATAGTTTACCTTCGCGATAAAGACGGCATAATACTAACAACATCTCATACAATGTTTAGCAGCCGGATTTTGGGAGGCTTCGACCTTCCCTACTATAATCCTATAAGTAATATCGCGATATTGTTTTTTGACGAAGACTTGTTTGCAGGAAATCAGCTAATCTATATGGTCTATATACCCGGCAGCAACATAATACCATCAGCAGCATCGGACGCAATGCTTGACAGCCTGAATTTCGAAAATAGAGGCCTTATCGAATTCAATCACCCAACAAGCATCGCGGCTTTGTACTTAGGAGAAAGAATCTTCTCTAACATCGGCACCCTTTACCTAACAACAGAAAGTTTTGTGACTCCTGAGCCGTCGCCGGTTATTATTCTCGGTCTCGGAAGTTTGTATTTGTTCAGAAAACGCAAAGGCCTGAAGGAGCAGGCTGATGTGCCTGCCCAGGGCAAAGCTCCGTCGCCAAAGCTATGGAGCATCGGCGACCACGTCGGGTTGCCCGTCGCGGCGTGGCCGGTGACAGGCACCTACTCGTATGAAATGATTGATTTGACCTGATAATCGGCTATCTTTTCTCTTCCTCGCAGGTCGGCAAGCTCTATAAGAAAAACGATGCCCGCAACTTGTCCCCCTATTTTTTCGATGAGTTTGCAGGCCGACGCCATTGTCCCGCCCGTAGCCAATAAATCGTCAACCATCAAAACTTTCGCCCTGTCCGGCGGCCAGACGGGTCGGCTTTTTATGGCATCACTATGCACTTCCAAAGTGTCGGTTCCATATTCCAGGTCGTAGCTAATGCTTTCGGTCTTAAAAGGCAGCTTGCCCTTTTTCCGGATAGGCACAAAGCCGGCCCCGAGCTTTTGTGCAACCGCTCCACCAAATATAAATCCTCTGGCCTCCACAGCAGCAACATATTCGATACCCGCCCCCGTAAAGCCGGCACACAAAGCATCCACCGCTGCCGCAAATGCCTTCGGGTCAGCTAATAATGGTGTGATATCACGAAATAAAATCCCTTTCTTCGGCCAGTCTGGTATGCTGCGAATGTGTCTTTTCAGGTCAATTCCTTCGCCTGTCATTTGTTTTCCTTCCCTGGTATCTGTCAACTTTATAATTGCTTAAACGAACAGCAAACCGTCATCGCCATGAAGCTTGTGCCTGCGAAAGCGGGTAACAGGAATCCAAAACCGTCTCGGTAGTGTAGATTCCCGCCTGCGCGAGAATGACATAGAGAATCGGTCAGTTTGAGTATTATCAGCAGTACTCTGTAACAGCTCAAATGACAACTATGCAAATCACACGTTACAGAGTAGTATATTTCCAGAGAAATGCAAGTTTTATTGGGATGTTATTCAGGGCTCTTCGTTCATATATTCGTAAAGCTTGGTAAGGGCATCGCACCGAATCTGCCGAATCCTCTCTCGTGTCAGGCCCAATTTCTTAGCGATTTCTTTCAGCGGCATCGGCTTGTTTCCGTCAAGACCGTAATGCAAGCGCAGGATGTTTGCTTCTCTCGGGTCGATTTCATTCAGCAATCTCAAAGCCTTTGCTTTTTCTTCAATCGCAGATAATATATCCTCCGGTTTGCAGGCATTTGGGTCCTCCAAAATCGCCTCGAGCATCTG
Organism: Sedimentisphaerales bacterium; assembly: GCA_049287505.1. Classification (GTDB taxonomy): domain Bacteria; phylum Planctomycetota; class Phycisphaerae; order Sedimentisphaerales; family Anaerobacaceae; genus NIOZ-UU13. The sequence continues at coordinate 6,270 of JBAQFY010000216.1, forward strand.
GTCTTCGTCCGACACATCGCCGCTATAAGATTCACTAACAGAGCTAAGAACCTCGACTATACGATGTATGACCTTTGCCTTGCGCAACGGTAGCTGCATAATATCGGCCATCTCTTCAACACTCAATGACCTGCCGAGCTCGCTTTCCAGCTCGGCCGTAGTGTGCCGCCACTGATTTATTAATGCAACCATATAGGTTGGAATATGTACCGGCTGAGCATTCTCCAGCAGCGCACGTTTGATGCTTTGTTTTATCCACCACGCTGCATAGGTGCTGAAGCGAACCCCGCGGTCAGCGTCAAAGTAATCGACGGCTTTTATGAGGCCGAGATTGCCCTCTTCAATCAGGTCGCCGAGACTCATCCCCCGGCCGGCGTATTTCTTTGCGATATTAACGACCAGCCTGAGATTACTTCGCACCAGTTGTTCCCTGGCCCACTGGTCGTTTTCCTGGGCAACCAGTCTGCCTAACGAGCGTTCCTCTTCTGCGTTCAGCAGCGAAGCCTCGTCTATCTCTTTTAGATATTCCTTTATGGTGACATCAAATGCTATAGCTCACTCCCGCCCGGCCGAAAGGCCTTTCGGCCCCAGCCATAAGGGCAAATTGTGGTTCGACCTTACCTCCTTTTTATAGGACCCTCGGCTCCCTGCCGGAGACAAACCTCTTTGAGGTATCGGTTAAATATGCCTGCGGGTTTACCACTCTATCAATTTTCCTTCCCCCCTCACCAAGTGAGCTGCTGACTTCTAACGCGGTAATCTCGAAAAATAGTCAATATTGCAGCTCCGCCGTCTTTTGGCGGAGCCAATGAAAAAGGGGCCTATACCGAATCACTCGGTATAGGCCCCGAATTGATGCAAATCTGCTATATTGGCCACGCAATTCTAATTGCTAACTAAATCACTCGGCTTATGGTGCCGGCTCCGGCGGCGGAAGATACAAACAAATATCATCGAAGTACATTGTACCTGAACCACCAGCTACCGGATTCTTCTTGTTGCCAAGACCAAGGGCAATAGTATTGATATTGGCCAGGTTTACACCCTGGTCGGCAAAGGCCTGCAGGTCGATAGGCCATTCGGTCCAATCATTTATCAACGATGCGTTCGGATTATCATGAACGACCACCGCATTACCGTTAAGAGCAACATACATCGGCTCAGCGTCGTTACTGAGCATAGTTGCACCGATGGCTTCGTGAGTCCACATCGTCGGAGTAACTGTGCCGGTGGTTTGGACATTGGAAAACTCGGCTGTGCATGTCACACCAGAGTTATGGCTGGTCAGCGCTATACCTATATAGACATTCGGAGACATTAATACTCTCCGCGGATTCCATGCGAGTGGAGACCAGGTAACACCATCGTCGGAGTTATAGGCATTAAAGTCACCAGCGGCGTTACGCTCAAGTTTTATCCAGTGCGGCGCCTCGATGGCCTGAAGCGTCGTAACGCTGTCATCGCTCATGGCGTCAGCACCTGTAGTGACCCTGGCCTGGAATCTGCATCCGTTAGCGGGTGAAACAAACACAAAGGCAAACTTTGAGCCGGGGGCCAGCGACTCACGAATCATCAAGCCGGCCTTGGCCCAGCCGTCTGTGTTCTCTACGCTTAGCACCTGCGCCGAAATCGAACCAGCGCCGGATAATTGCTTCCAGGCATAGCGGAACTCGTCGGCCTGACCCCAAATATCTGCGCCGGAAGCGCTCATTGTGATAGTGCCGCTCGGGTCCTCGACAAAGCCTGCAGGATTGCCTCTGAACCAAATTGTCAGCGTGTTGACACCGTTTTCGGTCCAGTCACGCGGATAAGTCAGCGTCTTCTCCACCTCTGAATACTTGAGGACGCTGTTGTCATAGAATAAAGGCATTGATTGGCTGCCTCCGTGAACGATAGTTTCCTCACAATAAGAACCGGTGCTTTCGTCGCCTACCATAGAGCCGGTCCCGTTACCGGCATAGGCCGGTGCAGTACCATGCGCGGCATAGCCAAGCCCATCTTTCCATGCCCACCATATCTCGTTGTTACCCATGTCG
>JBAQFY010000217.1:0-17706 GCA_049287505.1 Sedimentisphaerales bacterium
TCTTCTATGACAACAGCGTCTTAAAGTATTCAGAGGCCCAGAAGACGTTAAGTTATCCGCGTGACTGGACCGAAAATGGTGTCAACATGCTGACAATTTGGTTCAGAGGCATTTCGGCTAACGCTGCCGAGACGTTGTACTTTGCTCTCAATGGCAGTGCGGTCGTCTCTCATGATAATCCTAACGCAGCACAGATAAATAAGTGGACACAATGGAATATCAACCTGCAAGAGTTTGCCGACCAGGGCGTGAACCTTGCCAACGTCAATACGATTGCCCTTGGTCTTGGTAACAAGAAGAATCCGGTAGCCGGTGGTTCAGGTACGATGTACTTTGACGATATTCGTCTATATCCACCGGTACCGTAAGCCGAGATTTGACTGGTAGTTAAAATTGCGTGGTTGATATAGCAAATTTGTGTTAATTCGGGGCTTATACCAAATCAAACGGTATAGGCCCCTTTGTTTTAGGGCAATACAGGACGTTAGATACCCCTCAAGACGAGCTCTTCATAGGTGGCCTATAAGGCATTTTAAATTGAAAGCTAATAAAGAACCAGAGATTTTCCTTGACGGGAAGGCAGCTAATCTGATATAAGTAAATTTATCAACATCCGTGGACTTTCAGCCTTGCAACAAGCGAAATTTATACAGCCTATTTCAGATTTTAACTTTTTAATTAGTATTTGTTGCGAAAAACAAAAACAATGATGTCACCCCTGCGAAAGCAGGAGTCCAGAGCGAAAAAGCTGGATTCCTGCTTCCGGGCTTGTTGAAAAAGTCGAGATTGCTTCATCGCTACGCTCCTCGCAATGACACAAAATGCATTCTCAGGTCTTTGCGAGCGAATCGAAGAATTGCGCGGCAATCTCAAAACGTTGCTCTCGGACTTTTTCCACAGGCCCTTTCGCGGAAATGACAAATACTCTATCAGCAACAGGAACTAATTAGCGGCTCAAATTAGGTTTTTGAAGGAAGGAGGTAGTATCAAGCCATAAAAATTATCCTGAGCAGACATAAACAAAATGTAGCAAGAGTATAATTATTATCGTTCGTCTTATTTGAAGTTGTTTGTTAAAAGCAACGGTTGTTCTGGCATGTGGCCAAAGCATAAGTCATAATTGTTATTGCTCTTTTTGAAGGAGGATTATTATGTGTAGAAAATTAATTTATTTATTTCCTTTTATTTTAGCGCTGTGCGTAGCAGGTAATGCCTCAGCTAATTTGGTGGCTCACTGGACATTCGATGACGGTTCCGGCACAATTGCCCAAGACAGCTCCGTCAATGGTTATGACGGCACCCTGCATGGTGGGCCACAGTGGGTGGCCGGACAGATAGGCGGTGCCCTGGAACTTGATGGAACCAACGACTACGTAGAGTTACCTATCGGCCCACTCCTTAGTTCGCTGACTAATTCCACTTTCGCTATATGGGTGGACTTTTCCAATGAGGGCGGTGGCTGGCAGCGCATCTTCGACTTCGGCAGCGGCGAGGCAATCAACATGTTCCTCACGCCGCGTACCGACACAACCGGCCCGATGCGTTTCGCCATTACAGAAAATGGCTGGGCTAACGAGGATCAGACAACAGCACCAGCGACTTTACCGAGCGGTTGGCATCAAGTAACTCTAACGATAAATGCAGATAAAAACATCCACTCATTGTACCTCGACGGGGAGCTTGTAGCTGAGAACACCGCTTCCAGATATACGCCGAGCACTCTCGGCGAGACTACTCAAAACTGGCTTGGCAGGTCGCAGTACGGGGCCGACGCATACTTTGACGGTCGTGTTGACGATTTCAGCATCTACAACCGGGCTCTCGTGCCAGCCCAGATAATGGACTTATTTAACGGTATCCCTCCCGAGTTTACAAAGGCCTTTTCTCCCATCCCTGCTGAAGGTACCATACATCTTGAAACATGGGTGAACCTTAGCTGGTCACCAGGAGATTTTGCGGTCTCGCACGATGTATATTTCGGCGAGAATTTTGACAATGTGAACAACGGCGCTGAAGGCACATTCCAGGGTAATCAGCCATCGACCTTTTTTGTTGTTGGCTTTCCCGGATTTCCTTATCCGGCCGGTTTAGTTCCAGGCACGACCTACTACTGGCGGATAGATGAGATTGAGGCTGACGGTACTACGGTACATAAAGGGGACGTCTGTAGCTTTACCGTTCCACCCAGAAAAGCTTACAACCCCATCCCGGCCGATGGCGCCAAGTTTATAAACACCGATGTGATTCTTAACTGGACGGCTGGTTTCGGTACCAAATTGCACACTGTGTACTTCGGCGACAATTTTGACGATGTGAACAATGCCGCCGGTGGACTCCCACAGGGAACTAAAAGCTATACTCCCAGCTCCCTTGAGTTAAACAAAACTTACTACTGGCGGGTTGATGAGTTTGATGCCGTCTCCACATATAAAGGTGATGTCTGGAGCTTCAGAACAATACCAATAATAACTATTACGGACCCTAATCTTGTAAGCTGGTGGAAATTCGATGAAGGCTCCGGCACTAACGCTCTTGATTGGTCCGGCCACAACAACCATAGCGCCGTCATGGGTAATCCGCAGTGGGTGGCTGGGTATGACGGCGAAGCGCTGGAATTCGACGGCGCCGACGACTATGTATCACTGCCTATCGGCTCGGCTATCAGTGCACTGAAAAACTCGACCTTCACGATGTGGGTGAACTTTTCCAACGCTGGTGGGTCGTGGCAGCGTATCTTTGATTTCGGCAGCAGCACCACGGTCAATATGTTTCTTACGCCGCGCATAGGCATGGACGGCCAAATGCGTTTCGCCATTACGACCGGAGGTTCAGGCGCCGAGGAGCAGGCGACCGCATCCGACACTTTGACCAGTGGATGGCATCATGTTGCCGTGACGTTCAATTCAAATACTCGCACCATCACTCTATACCTCGACAGCGAGGTCGTCGCGAGAAGAACTGCTGCCACTCTGACTCCAAGCGACCTCGGTAACACCACCAACAATTGGCTTGGTAGGTCACAGTACACGGCTGATGCATACTTTAGAGGTTCTTTGGATGATTTCCGCATCTACGACTACACGCTGTCGCAGGCAGAGGTTAAGGAGACTATGCGAGGTGACCCCTTGCTCGCCTGGGGTCCCATTCCGCTTAATAGGTCAACACCGGATATTCATGGAGCGACACCCCTTAGCTGGTCGCAGGGAGATAAGGCATCTCAACACGATGTTTACTTCGGCACCGATAAAGACACTGTGGATAATGCTGATACATCCGATACGACAGGCATATATCGGGGCCGACAGGGCGTTACCAGCTTCACCCCACCTGAAGGCGTTGAATGGGGCGGCGGGCCATACTACTGGCGTATCGATGAATACAATACTGACGGGACTATTAGCAAAGGTAGAATCTGGACCTTTACGGTAGCCGATTATTTTATCGTGGACGACTTTGAGGATTACGATATTGGCAATAACGAGATATGGTGGGCATGGAAAGATGGGCTTGGCTATGCAGCGCATGGTAATGAACCGGCCTATCCCGGTAATGGAACCGGCTCTATGGTCGGCGATGAAACCACCGGTTCTTATATGGAGGAGACTATCGTTCACGGAGGCGGCAAGTCAATGCCGTTCTCATATGACAACAACAAGCAGGGCGCCTTCAAGTATTCAGAGGTAGAGAAAACGTTGAGCTATCCTCGTGACTGGACCGAAAATGGTGTTAGCACATTAACAATTTGGTTCAGAGGCGATTCGGCTAACGCTGCCGATACTTTATATGTTGCTCTCAACGGCAATGCGCTCGTTACTAATGATAATCCTGCTGCCGCACAGGTAGGTATCTGGACGGAATGGAATATCGACCTGCAGGCGTTTGCCGACCAGGGTGTGAACCTTGCCAATGTCAATACGATTGCCCTTGGATTAGGCAATAAGAAAAACCCGCAGGCCGGTGGTTCGGGTACGATGTACTTTGACGATATTCGGCTATATCGTCCCAGAAATCTTGCTGACGAGTAAACACCGCTTAATGATATCAGACTTACATCAATTCGGGGCTTATACCGATTTGGTATAGGCCCCTTTTTCATTGATAAATCGTAATGGTAAATGGCGGTTTTGTTTTACAATTGCTGATTATATTCGAGGGTATTGAAAAGATATGCATAATTCCAGAGATAATGCTTGACGAGAAAGCGGCTAATTTGGTACAAATAATATTGACAAGTCTGTGGAGTTTGGGTTTCCGGCAGGCAAAATTGCTATAGTCTTTTTTCGATAGGTGAGTGAGGTTCTGGATTTCATCCCGTCCCGTCTCTGCCGTAAGGCATCCTGCGGACGACGGGCGGGATTCAAACAAGAACTTTATGCTTCGAAGTTGAGGTTTTTTAAAATGGAGGACCATTATCATGAGAGCTTTTTCTAAACTTCCGCTGTTTTATTTCTTCTTGATGCTGTCGTTTTTCCATGTTTCTGCTGCCGGTGCTGAAGTGCAGCCCCACGGTGGTATGATGCGTTACCCGGACGTCAGCTCGACTCATATCGTGTTTGTTTATGCAGACGATATCTGGGTGGTGCCGCGAGTGGGCGGCGTAGCGTCCCCATTGGCAAGTCCTCCCGGCGGAGAAGCGTTTCCGCGATTCAGTCCGGATGGGCGCACTATTGCGTTCAACGGGAACTATGACGGGAACGACGATATTTACACGGTAGCCGTGGAAGGAGGAATCCCGCAACGGGTAACTTATCATTCCAATGGTGAGCGTCTTTGTGACTGGTCTTTTGACAACAGACTGCTTTTCGCGATGAACGGACTGGGCGGACTGGGACGGCAGGTCCAATTATTTACCGTGCAGAGAGCCGGCGGTCTGCCGGATCGACTGCCGGTGCCTTACGGCGGGTACGGAGTCATTTCAGGTGATGGCCAGTGGCTCGCATACACGCCGCGAAATCGCGACTTCAGGACATGGAAGCGTTACCGCGGAGGCTGGGCTTCGGACATCTGGCTTTTCCACCTTAGCGAACATACCTCGCAAAAAATCACCGATTGGGAAGGCACCGATACAATACCTATGTGGCAAGGCAGAAAGATATATTATCTTTCGGATGCCGGAGCGAATCATCGTCTTAACATTTGGTGCTACAGTCTGGAAACAAAAGAAAGAAGGCAGATTACCCACTTCAAGGATTATGACGTAAAGTGGCCTTCGAACGGTCCGGGCCCGAACGGCGAAGGCGAGATAATCTTTGAATACAATGCCCAGCTCTACCTGCTGAATTTAGCCAGCGAGCAAGCGAGCCCGGTTAACATAACGATTCCCGGCGCTCGTCCGAAGCTTCGTCCTATTCGCAAAGACGTAAGTGAGGGACTATCAGACTGGCATCTCTCTCCCAAAGCCAAACGTGTCCTGGTCCAAAGTCGCGGCGATATCTGGTCACTGCCCGCCAAGAACGGCACCCCTCGCAACCTTACCCGCACGAGCGGTATCGCCGAACGCGAGCCTTCCTGGAGTCCGGATGGAAAATGGATTACCTACTTTTCAGATGAATCCGGCGAGAACGAGCTTGTTATTCGCTCAGCCGATGGAACAGGCAAACCGGAAACCATTACGTCCATGGGACCCGGCTACCGTTATCAACCAGTCTGGTCGCCTGATTCCAAGGGGATGGTATTGACTGACCATGAAAGTAAGTTTTACGTTTTCAATCTCGAGCAGCGCAAAGTCCATTATTTCGACCGTGAAAACATCAGTGGGTGGCGCTGGGGAGTTCCCGGAGAGTTCCGTTGGTCATCCGACTCACAATGGCTGACCTACACCAAGCCTAACATGGATAATATGAACATTGTCATGCTTTACAATGTTCAGAAAGACGAACTCCACCAGATTACTAAAGGTATGTTCGTGGATTATCTACCTACGTTTGACCGAAAAGGAGACTTTTTGTACTTCTTCGGTGAGCGAGAAATTTCGCAACCCAAATATGCTGATGCCGGTCTGACTTTTATTTACGACGACACTGCCGTACTGCATGCGATCCCTCTGCGCAAGGTTGTCTCGAATCCCTTCAAAGCTAAGAGTGATGAAGAAGAGAAAGAGAAAGAAAAGAAGGACAAGAAGGACAAGAAGGACGAGGAGAAAGACGGCAAGAGCGACGAAAAGTCTAAGTGTGAAGACCCTAATGATTCTGTTAGTAAGGAATCCGAGAAAGAGCCCGAAAAGAAAGAATCGTCCGAGTCCACAGATGATGACGACGACGAAAAGGCAGATGAGAAAAAAGATAGAGATGAGAAAGAAATCAAACCGGTCGAAATCGAGCTTGAGAATATGGAAATGCGATGCTACCGTGTGCCCATTAAGCGAGGACAGTTTTCCTACCTCGGGGTCAACGATAAGAACCATTTGATTTATTTGCGCCGTGGTGAGGAGAGCACACTCCAGTACTTCGACCCCAATGATGAAAAGCGCGAGGAGAAAACGATTCTCAAAAAGGTAAATTTCGTGCAGATGACGCCGGACGGCAAAAAGCTTTTGGTTCGTAGTGAGGGTAAGACCGGCATCATCGACGCCAAGCCCGACCAAAAGCTCGAGAACCTGGTCGTAACCAAGCCGATGAACGTGGTGATTCAGCCCCGTGAGGAGTGGCGGCAAATCTTCAATGACGCATGGCGATTCATGCGTGACTACTTCTATGACCCCCACATGCACAAGGTCGATTGGCCCGCGATACGTAAACAGTACGAGGCCATGTTGGACGACTGTGTGTCCCGTCGCGATGTCGGGTATGTCATCGCAGAGATGATTAGCGAAGTCAACGCAGGTCATACCTACTACGGCGGTGGTGACCTGGACTCCGGCCCACGAGAATCAATCGGCTATCTTGGTGTGGACTTCGAGCTTGACCAGGGATACTACCGCATTGCGAAGGTTTATGAGGGCGGTATCTGGGACACCGACGCCCGCTCTGCTCTGCACGAGCTGGATGAGAAAGAACGCGAGCAGTTTAAGTATCTGTTCAAAGTCAACAGCATTCCGGTCGATACATCCAAGGCACCCTGGGCGGCGTTTGAAGGCCTGGCAGGTCAAACCGTAACGCTGACCGTCGGGGCTAAGCCCAACCCAGAAGAAGTGAACGATGTGGTTGTGAAACTGCTGGGTTCCGAATATGAGGTGCGTTATCGGCATTGGGTTGAGAGCAATCGCCGGTACGTTGAAAAAGAATCCGGCGGCCAGGTAGGGTATATATACGTACCCGATACAGGGAACCGGGGACAAAGCGAGCTCTTCCGCCAGTTCTACGGCCAGATGAACAAGGGAGCGCTCATCATTGACGAGCGATGGAACGGAGGCGGTAATATTGCAGACCGATTTATTGAGCTTTTGAATCGTCCCATTTACATGCATATTTTTGAGCGTTATGAAAACGACTGGCGCGTTCCGACTTTAAGCCACCAGGGCCCCAAGTGCATGATGATTAATGGCGAGGCAGGCTCCGGCGGGGATATCTTTCCCTATCTGTTTCGCAAAGCCGGGCTGGGAAAACTCATCGGCATGCGAACCTGGGGCGGTGTGATTGGCATTTACAAGAATCCACCGCTAATCGATGGCGCTCGATTGACTGTGCCGTTTATTACTTTCTACGAAACCGATGGTACGCTCACTATGGAAGGTCATGGTGTGGACCCGGATATTGAAGTTATCGATGACCCCGCGTTAATGGTTGAGGGGGGTGACCCGCAGCTTGATGCCGCCATACAATATATGCTGGATGAGCTTAAAAGAAATCCCTATGTGCCGGCCAAACGGCCGCCCTACCCGGACCGCAGCGGAATGGGCATCCTTGAGGAGCAAAAATAGCAAAATCCCACTAAGTCAACAAAAGAATAAGTCCATATACAAATTATTGTCACCCTTTTCCTGACTGTTAGAGCCAAATAACAAGCTTTAAGGGTTAGCTGACCTGCTGGAAAAACGTATTCGTGGGTAAGGATAGAGGTACGCCCGGACAACAAGACGCCCACGGTTTTCGTCGGTTGATTCTTGTGTTGCGGCCGGGTATGGCTGCGAAAAGTTAAAGAAAAGGAGCAAAAACAGTAGAAGTTGCGGGGTGAATTTGGTAGAATAGTGTATTGTACGGTTTTGGAAATGTTACTAAAGTGATTTAACCGTGGAATTCCGGTTCACATTCATCCTTCGTAGTACTACGGAGAACGGACTGGGTGTGAGGAGAGGCCGTATGCGGTCAGTCGGGAGGGCCTACTACCATCATTGTAGAAAGGAGCAGACACTCATAAAAAACCAGATGCGGCATCGGTGGAGTCTGTTGGCGATGACCTGTGTGGTCGTCTTATGGGCCACGAGGCTTGGTATGGGACTCGTTGTGAGTGAGGTGATGTACCACCCGGCCGAGGGGGGAGGAATGTTCGAATTCATTGAGCTGTACAATAACCGGGCCGTTTTCGAAGACCTCACAGGGTATGCATTTACAAACGGCATTGAATACATGTTCGAGCCTGGAACTATCGTTGGGCCCAAGGAGTACCTGGTGGTAGCATGCGACCCTGCTGCCCTGGAGGCGGCGTATGAGATTAGTAGCGTGCATGGTCCTTTCACGGGTCGGCTCGACAACGACGGTGAGCGCATCGAACTGTCCAACGGCAACGGAGAGATTGTCATCTCGTTCCAATACAACGACGGAAGGCCCTGGCCGGCCTCAGCCGATGGTGCAGGACACTCGCTGATTCTTTCGAAGCTTAGTGGGGACCCAGAGGAGGCGTCAAGCTGGTCGCCCAGCACGTTTATCGGTGGCACGCCGGGCGGGCCGGATGATGTCCAGGTTGGGCCCGAAAACCCGACGCTGGTAACGCTCGTGGACGTGGGACACTTAGGGCGGTATTTTAAGGGGACCGAGGAACCATCGCCGGCACGTGGCAAGAAAAACACGACAATCTGGACGCAAATTCAGTTCAACGACGACCCCGGCACGACCGCATGGCTTGAAGGGCCAAGCGGGTACGGTTACAGCAACGACCCCAGCGAGCTCCAGTTCATCCGGACCCAGCTCAACGACATGAATGGAAACTATATCTCCGTGTACGCCCGGCTCCGGTTCACTCTTACGGCAGAGCAAATCACCTCATTCTCCCAGTTGCTGGCCGAAGTCCACTATGACGACGGCTTCGTGCTATACCTTAATGGTACGCGAGTGGCAGACTCCGGGCAAATCCTTGGCGACCCACCCCCTTTCGACCAAAGCGGGGGCCCGGCTACGGAACCACCGGTCGCCAACGTGGACCTGACCGACAGGATAAACCTGCTGGTTCCCGGCACAAACGTCCTGGCTATCCAGGCCCATAATGCGAGTCTCTCCGGCAGCTCGGACTGCATCGCAAGCCCCGTCCTCCGGGCGATTATGGAGTCCTCTGCCGGTGCTGACGACCCACGTTCACGCGTAGTAATCAACGAACTTCTGGCCAATAGCGATGCGCCTCCGGGCACCGATTGGCTCGAACTGTACAATCCGGGCCCCACTACGGTAAATCTGAGCAACGTCTATCTTAGCGACGACCGGCAAAACCTGCTTAAATACAAAATCCCGGAAGGGACCTTGCTGCGGCCAGGCGAATTTTGGACTGTACAAGAAGGCACACCGCCAGATGGGTTTCCCTTTGGGCTGAACTTCTCCGGCGAAACTATTTATGTAACAGCAGCCACAAAGGACCAGGTGCCGGAGCCGGTCCGCGTCCTGGACGCGGTGCGTTACGGGTGCACAGAACCGGATGTAACCTTCGGCCGGTTCCCGGACGGGTCAGACTCTTTCGGCTTTCTAACTTCGGCTACTTTTAAAGGTCCAAACGCCCAGCCGCTGATTAGCAACATCGTAATCAACGAAATAATGTACCACCACGGAACTCATGATGAGCGATATGAGTATGTCGAGTTGTACAATCGAGGTACGGAAACTGTCTCGCTGAGCGGGTGGGCCTTCACCGATGGTATTAGCTACGAATTCAGCAAGGACACCAAGATGCTGCCTGGCTCGTATCTGGTCGTGGCCAAGGACCCGGACTTCCTCGCAGGCGTGTATGACAATTTGGTTGTAGGGTCGAATCTGTTTGGGCCATATTCGGGTAGTCTGAACGACCACAGTGAGCGAATCCGTTTGTCATATCCATTAGAGAACTTAAATGAGCAGACCGGTATTCTTGAAGTCTCAATGGTCACGGCAGACGAGATAACCTATTACGACGGCGGCCGATGGCCGAGCTGGGCCGACGGCCAGGGAGCCAGCCTGGAGCTGCGCGACCCACGCAGCAACAACGACACGCCTGATGCCTGGGCCGACAGTGACGAGAGCGGCAAGACTACATGGGAGCAATTCTCGTTCACCATCGACGGCGATGATTCCAGATACACCCACGACCAGGTTACGGTATTCGAGCTTATACTGCTCAACCGGGGCGAGGTGCTCCTCGACGACCTCGAGATGAGAGTGAACATCGGCCGCACGAACCGCCTCAGCAACAGCGGCTTTGAGAACGGTAAGTCGGACTGGCGAATACTCGGCAATCACGTTCGGTCGTTCGTGACCACGGCGGATAGTTACTCCGGGTCCAGGTCGCTGCACCTGATTGCAACCGGTCATGGTGACCCGGGAGCCAATCGTATCAACCAATCCATTGCAGGTATAACCGCAGACACAGTGACATTCCGCGGTTGGGCCCGATGGCTGCGGGGAAGCCGATTCCTGCTCTTGCGAACAAGTCGGGAACGAGCGCCTGTTCAACCGCCACGACCGGCACATGCATTTGAACTCTATATGCCGCTGAATTTGGGGACACCCGGTTTGCAGAATACAGCGTTCGTGCCAAACCGCGGGCCTGACATCCTCGAGGTGCAGCACGCGCCCGTCCTGCCCGCTGCTTCTGAGCCGATTGCCGTAACCGCTCGCGTGGCCGATAACGACGGCGCGGCCCAAGTTACGCTCTACTATCGAACCGAAGGGGCCGGCAGATTGATAGGCACGCCAATGGTCGACGACGGTTCGGGCAGCGACCTAATTGACGGAGACGGCATCTTCACAGCCACTATCCCCGGTGCCCCCGGCGGCACAATGCGGGCGTTCTACATCGAGGCCTCCGACGGCTCGGCATCGACACGGTTCCCCACACAGCTGTCCGCAGGACTCCTTACGGAGGAACCATCAGCCGATGTGCCCGACCGAACCTGCCTGGTTCGCGTTGGCGATACGCTGTTGAATACCCAATTCGCGACCTACCGCGTTTGGCTTTCCGATGACGTTCTTAACACATTTCGCTCGCGCCCGAATCTCTCGAACGAGCTGATGGACTGCACCTTCGTTTACAACGACACCGAGGTCTTCTACAATTGCGGGATACGCTATCGCGGCAGCCCGTTCATCCGAAGCGGCTCCGGCCGAGACCCACGCAATCGCTACGCCTACCGGATAGACTTCAATCCGGACCAGAAATTCCGAAATCGTGAGGAGATGAATCTTGACAACACCGAGGGGAGCGACCGCGGCCCACTCCAGGAACGAGCATCGTACTGGTTCTATTCGCAAATGGGACTGCAGTTCTCGAAACAAGAGTACGTGCGCGTGGTCATCAACGGGAACAGCCACTCCATCTACGAGGACGTCCAGAATATCGACGGCGACTATATTCGTGGGTGGTTTCCATACGATACCGATGGCTATATTCATAAAATCGACGACTACTTCGAGTACACGGCCGACGGCACGGGATTCACGAACCTCGACGAGGGGCTGAAGTTTGACTCCAGACACCCGCTGCTCAAAGAGACCTATCGGTGGGGATTTGAGAAGCGGTCGAATCGTGAGGATGACAACTGGGACCATTTCTTCGACCTTGCCGTTGCGCTGAACACGCCATCGACCAGCCCGACGTATGAAGAGACCATCGAGTCAGTCATCCATCCCGAACATTTCGCCCGGGTCTTGGCGCTTCGCCACGCAGTCGGCGACTGGGACAGCTACGGGTACCAGCGCGGAAAGAATAACTATTTCTACTATACCCTGCCTGAGGGCAAATGGTACCTCCTACCCTGGGACATCGACTTTACGCTCGGGTCGGGCGATGGGGCCAGTACAAACCTGTTCTCGGTGAACGCCGGGCAGTTTCCGGAGGTCGATCAGTTTATGAAATATCCCAAATACCGGCAAATGTACCTAAATGCCTTGGCGGAACTGGTGAACGGCCCGTGGCAGACGTCGTATGGAACGCGAAATCCGCCGACCGCCTTCGACCGGTTCCTCGACGCATCCGCCGACGCCTTGATAGCTGAAGGGCTTGGCGACGGTCGAAGAGATGGAATCAAACAGTTCGTCCGCGACCGCCGGGCCTACATCCTCACGCAAATCCCGAATCGTTGAAAAGTTTTTTCTCAATAAAATATAAGAGGTAGATTGAAACTATGAGAGCTCCCTTTTACCCCGACCCCTCTTCGAGGGGCGGGGTTCAACTAAAAACCGTCATCCAAGCCACCATACTGATGGCATTGTTTATTACTGCTCGAGACGTCCTCGCCCAAGGCACGCGTTCCGACTATGAGCGGGCATTAAATCTGCATAAAATCACTGCCAATAAAGTTTTCAAACAGAGTGTTACTCCGCATTGGCTGTCGGATAACGTTCAGTTTTGGTATCGCAACGACCTGGCAGATGGGGTGCGCGAGTATATCCTCGTGAATGCAGAAACAGGCGTACGCCAAGAAGCGTTTGACCACGAGCGACTTGCCAAGGAGCTTACAGAAGTTATCGGGGAAGAAATACAGGCCAATCGGCTTCCAATCGAGAACCTGACATTTGACGAAGAATTGACAGAGCTCAAGTTCAAGAGCCATGACAAATGGTGGAAATGCGATTTGCACAGCTACGAGCTGCAGGAGCTGCCAGAAGCCGAACAAGATGTGTCTTCGCTTCCGGCACATACCAGAATACGCCCCAGCATTAGCGGCGGTAACGAGACTTCGATTACTTTCATCAACCGCACCAACGCGGACGTGCAGGTTTATTGGATTGATTCTGAAGGAGAACGACGTTACTACGCCACAGTCCGCGCGGACCAGCAGTATCGTCAGCACACTTACGCAAAACACGTTTGGTTAGTAACAGACGAAGGTGGAAAGACCTTAGCTGTGTTTGTTGCCGATGAGGAAGCAGGAGATGCCGTAATCAATGATACGGGTACTCATGAAGACACGGTTAAAAGAAAACCCACAGCGGTGAAAACACGGGGTGAGTCGCCAGATGGAAATTGGTTCGCTTTTGTCAAAGATTATAACCTTTATGTGCGAAAAATTGAGACGGGTGAAGAGATTGCCCTGAGCAGTGACGGAACAGAAGAAAATGCGTATTCTGAGCGTATTTGGTGGTCGCCTGACTCAGAAAAGTTAGCAGCCGTTCAGATAAGAAAAGGCGAGGACAGAAAGATTCATCTTATCGAATCGGCTCCTAAGGAACAATTGCAGCCGAAGCTCCATACACTTTCTTACGCCAAACCGGGCGACCGTATCGATATCGCCAATCCGCATTTATTCAACGTGGTCCGGGAAAGTCACATCCCTATCTCTAATGAGCTTTGCCCCAACCCGTGGAGTATCTCAATGATTCATTGGGCGCCGGATTCAGACCACTTCACTTTCCTCTATAACCAGCGAGGTCACCAGGTGCTCCGGATTATAAGCGTGAACGCTGCGACGGGCGAGGCACGAATTATCATCAATGAGCAAAGCGAGACCTTCATCGACTATGAAGGCAAGTATTTCTGTCATCACCTCGACGAGACCAACGAGATTATCTGGATGTCCGAGCGCGACGGCTGGAACCACCTTTACCTTTATGATGCAGAAACCGGTCAGGTAAAGAATCAGATTACCAAAGGCGAGTGGGTCGTACGCAGCATTGAGCGCATAGACGAGGCCAAAAAGCAAATCTGGTTTCGAGAAGGCGGCATCCGACCGGGGCAGGATCCTTATTACATACATTTCTGTCGTATAAGCTTCGATGGCTCAGGTCTCGTTGTGCTGACCGAGGGCGATGGCACGCACGAAATCAAGTTTTCACCGGACCGCCGGTTCTTTCTTGACAAGTGGTCCCGAGTTGATAAGCCTCCAATCATCGAGCTTCGCAATTCTAAAGATGGGAATCTCATCTGCGAATTGGAATGTGCCGACTGGGGTGCGCTGTTGGAAACGGGCTGGCAACCGCCAGAGCACTTCGTCGAAAAGGGGCGCGACGGTAATACAGATATTTACGGTATTATCATACGACCAAGCAATTTCGACCCGAACCACAAATACCCAGTCATCGAACAGATTTATGCCGGTCCGCAGGGGGCCTTTGTGCCAAAGTCCTTCGGACTGCAGGTTCACCAGCACGCTATCGCCGAGCTTGGTTTCATTGTTGTGCAAATTGACGGTATGGGCACTTCGTACCGCTCGAAGGCATTTCACAATGTTTGCTGGAAGAATCTCGGAGACTCGGGCTTTCCCGACCGTATTCTCTGGATGAAGGCCGCCGCGGCAAGGTATCCCTACATGGATATTACACGAGTTGGCATCTACGGCGGCTCTGCCGGTGGGCAGAGCGCCCTGCGTGCACTTTTGGCTTACGGCAATTTTTATAAAGTTGCAGTTGCCGACTGCGGGTGTCACGATAACCGAATGGACAAGATTTGGTGGAACGAGCTGTGGATGGGCTGGCCTGTTGGGCCACATTACGAGGAACAATCGAATGTAACACAAGCTCATAAACTACAGGGCAAGCTGTTACTCACCGTCGGTGAGCTCGACAAGAACGTGGACCCAGCCTCAACGATGCAGGTAGTGGATGCGCTCATCAAAGCAGATAAAGATTTCGACCTGCTGGTTGTGCCGGGCCGTGGCCACGGCGTAGGTGAAATTCCCTACGTGAGCCGACGTCGCATGGACTTCTTCGTGCGTCACTTGCTCGGCGTAGTCCTAAGGACTCCTGTCGGAGAACCACGAAGCCAGCCCCTCCGAGGGGCGGGACGAAGCCAGCCATCCCGATAAGTTGGGACACATCTGATATTTATTGGACACAAACACTTTGGCGTTTGCCGGAATGGGTCAATCCACCAACATTGCATTAACTCGTTCTTGTTCCGCCGATAGGCCCCGACTTGTCGGGGTGGAATGCTGAGGGAAATAGAGTTTTTGTTGTCGCTTGTCATATTTTTTGAGTATGATATAATTTCGACAAATCGCCTAACTTCCCAATGGCGTGACCAAGCGGTCAATTCTACTGATTTGGGATACAAACGAGAGCTATCCGCCCTCCGTAGCAAGGCTACTGCGGAGGACGGGTGTGAGATACAGTTACATAACATCTTAATTTCCACCCTCCGTAGCAAGGCTACTGCGAAGGACGGGAACGAAAGGAGCATCTTATGAACTACATCAGTCCGTCCCGACAAGTCGGAACCTGTCGGCAGATTCACCCCGACCCCTCTTCGAGGGGCGGGGTTCACTGGTTGCTCGCTTTGCTGGTTGTTTTGGCAAGCTTCAGCCCCCAGCTTTCTGGCGAAAGCAAGAAGGGGGCCGGGGAGCGACAGAAGGACGAATGGGCATCTCTATTCGACGGCAAGACCTTAAACGGATGGTCTGTCCATAGTGGTTTTGCTAAATACCATGTCGAGGACGGTGCCATTGTCGGCACTACAGTCAAGGGCAGTCCCAACACATTTCTCTGCACCGACCGAGAATATGGAGATTTCATATTGGAGTTCGAAGTCCACCTGGACCCCAGGCTGAACTCCGGCGTGCAAATACGCAGCAATATCGCCGAAAAAGAGAAGGTGTTCGTATTTAGTGGGCGCGACGGCACGCCTCAGAAGCGAGTGGTGCCGCCGGATCGTGTCTATGGTTATCAGGTGGAAATTGCGACCGAGAAAATAGGTTCATCCGGAAGCATTTACGACGAGGCTCGCCGCGCTTTCATGCTCGCGAGCACAACATCAGACCCTGCTGCCAGCAAGGCGTTCAAAGACGGTCAATGGAACAAGTTCCGCATAGAATGCAAAGGCGACAGAATCAGGACATGGATAAACAATATCCCTTGTGTCGATTTGAGGGACGGTATGACAAGCCGCGGCATCATTGGTCTGCAGGTCCACGGTGTGGGAAAAGATGCCATCCCCTACCAGGTGCGTTGGCGCAATATCCGCATACAGGCAGAGGAGCAGGGGGTTGAACCGCCTGTGGTATCCGGATGGGAATCGGTATTGCGCTGCACGCCGGCCTGGACCGGCCCGCGTATGGAAGACGGCCGACCGTATGTCCCGGACAGCATTCTGGAGAGAATGAAAAACGTCTCGGTCACAATGGCCTGGAGTGTTGTCAGGGGTGCCGGCTACAATAACTGTTACGAAAATGCCGCTGGCTGGGTAATCATGTATCCTGATGAGGCGATTGTCGGTCGTGTGCTGACTGCTCAATACATGCCCTCTCACCCCGACTTCAATCGAGCGATTATGAGCCAGGGACGTGCCGAAGGCCGGATAGGAAACTCCAATTCATGGCCGATTGACATGTTGAAAAAAGGTGATGTGTATGTCGCAGACTGCTTCGGCAAGGTCCTCGACGGGACCCTTATCGGCGATAACCTGGGTAACGCCATCTATGCCAACTCCGGCAACGGCGTCATCTTCGATGCCGGTGTCCGTGACCTGGAAGGCCTTGAAGCAATAAAAGGATTTAACGCTTGGCACAAAGGCGCCGACCCGAGCTTTCTTCGTGAAGTAATGCTGACCAGCATAAATGTCCCAATCCGTATCGGCAGAGCTATAGCGTGCCCCGGTGACGTTGTGCTGGCCAAGCGCGAAGGCATAGTCTTCATCCCCGCCCATCTTGCCGAAAAAGTTGTTACGGAATCCGAGGCTATGATGCTGCGGGATATGTTCGGGCACCAACGCCTGAAGGAAGGCAAATACACACCCGGACAGATCGACGGTAGATGGTCACCCGAAATCCAGAATGACTTTCGCAGCTGGTTGAAACAGAACATTGACGAGCTGCCTGTGCCGAGGGATGTAATTGAAGGAATCCTGAATCCAAAAACAAGGAACTGGTAAATGAAATATTATTATTTACGTGTGTTTCGTGAGAATATAGACAACTCACGAAAAGGAGAGAGACTATGAAGAGCCTGAAAAAAGAGCTTCAAAAGCAGACAGCGTGCTCCAGGCGTTCTCTGCTCAAAGGTGCCGGTGCGGGCTTTGCGGGTCTGAGTCTCGCGGGCACCATAGGTGCTCCTATCGAAGAGCAGATAGCCTATGCGACGCAGAACGTAAAACGCAGCTCCAGTCCCTCGCAGTTGAGAATTACAGACCTGCGCATAGCGGTTGTTACCAGAGCACCTTTTCGCTGCCCTCTGATTCGTATAGATACTAATCAGGATATCTGTGGTTACGGAGAGGTGCGCGACGGCGCCAGTGAGCGCTATGCCCTGATGCTCAAGAGCAGGCTTCTGCGCCAGAATCCCTGCAACGTGGAGCGGATATTCAAGCAGATTAAACAGTTCGGACATCACGGTCGGCAGGGAGGCGGCGTCTCGGGGGTGGAGATGGCCTTGTGGGACTTGGCAGGCAAGGCGTATGGTGTCCCTGTCTATCAGATGCTTGGAGGCCGATACCGTGACCGGG
>JBAQFY010000218.1:0-16036 GCA_049287505.1 Sedimentisphaerales bacterium
GGTCGGATTCGACCTTATGGGCGTGCTCGGTCCGCAGCTCGACACCAAGCACTCCGGTCTTTTCGCAATTTGCTATCAGCGTCGGCAGGTCCCAGTCCTGGCCCCAGAGATAGGTAACCAGCCCGAACTTCATTTTGGAGCCGGGTCCGGCCGGACTCGCCGCCAACACTTTACTCAACGGCCCGGCTGCCGTCAATGAGGCGCCAAAATACATCGACTTTTTAAGAAAATCACGGCGTGTGTTAATGATTGTGTTCATAGTTCTCTCTCTTCCAAATGTTTCCTGCGCTAATGCAGCAATTTGCTCTGCGATATTTTCTTAAGAGCATTCGCATCAATATCTTAGCCCATCCTCACTAATGACTAAAGCATTACTTTTATCAATTGAGCCTTTTGCTGTCAAGCGGTTTTTGAAAAAAATCAGGCATCCGGCATGAAAGAGCTTCGGCTCACCCCGTTAGAAATCACTTCCCATAGTGGACTGTCAGGCTTTCAGCGCCGATTTCTAATGGGGCTCATGCCGTTTTGGTGCTGGACTATCCGCCGATTTTAACCAGCTTTTCCGCAATTTTTAAGCCGGCATCCTTCTTTGCAATTGCTTCGCAGCTCCTTTTCATTTCTTGACGTTTCTTTTCATCTTTCATCAGCTCTTGCAGCTCTTCCAACAGCCATTCCGCCCTGTCTTTTTCATTCGGCAGGTCATCTATTATAATCGCCGCACCGGCCTCAACTAATTTGCCCGCATTCAGATACTGATGCCTATCTCTGTGATATGGATAGGGCATACAAATACTTGGCGTCCCGGACGCTGCGAATTCAGCCACGCTTACTGCACCACTTCTGCCGATGACCAAATCCGCAGCAGTTAGCAGATTCGGCATATCATCAAAATATCCTAAAACCTTATGTCCGATTTTGGCATTGCCATATTTGCTTTTAACTTTTTCGTAATTACGGACCCCCGTAAGATGAACTATCTGCCAGCTATCGGCAAAAGCGTCCAACTTTCTTAACAGTGAGCACACGGCTGTGTTAATGTTCTCCGAGCCGCTTGATGCGCCTGTTATAAGCAAAGTTTTTTTTCCTTTATCAAGGCCTAATTGCTCTATCGCTTTATTTGGCTGCGGGTTTTCAAAACCGCTTCGCAACGGGCAGCCGACAACATTGACTTTCGTGTTCTTGTTCGCAAAATAATTCGCCGTATCTTCGAACTGCACGAAAATCTCATCCGCCCAGCGAGAAATTATCTTATTTGCGCGTCCGGGCAAAATATCCACATTCAAAAGCCCAATGGGGACTTTACGTTTATGCGCAGCCAGGCAGACCGGCCCAGACACAAATCCGCCGGCCCCTATCACCACCGCCTCTTTACTTTTAGCGATTGCTTCTTTTGCAATGTTGTAGCTGGCTAAAAACGAGCTGCAAAAGTCGATAAATTTGCCCGGCCGAATGGAAAAACCTTTGGCTGGAAGCCGGGTATAGTCGAAACCGGTTTTACCAAGGATTTGTTCATCAATACTGCGGGTGCTGCAGAAGAAATGTATTTTTGCTGTCGGCTGGATTTTGACGAGCTGCTCTGCCACGGCGACAGCGGGATATATGTGTCCCCCTGTCCCCCCGCCGGCAAAGAAAAAACATTTATCGTCCATAATTTGAGCCTCCCTGCGTAGTAGTCTGTTAAACTTGAATCTGCCTGTTGCGTTGTATCCGCGACATGGCGGGCAAGCTGTCTTCCTACGGTTGGGTGGCAGCCTCAAAGCCGAAGGCTTTGGGGATGGTGAATGAAAGAGAAGCCATCCCCAAGCTGCGCTTGAGGCTGCCACTCTTCCAAGATGCCAAATCAATTTTGACAGACTAACAGTTTTACATGGAAAGTCTGCGCGAAGACAGCATACAATGCAAGTGTTTTTTGCCGTTACTGCAAAGTGTATTCTCGACTCCAATTGAGGACCTTGGAGGATAATCAATAAAAGAGAGGCCTATACCGAATCAATCAGTACAGGCCCCGAATTGATGTAAATCTATAGCACTATCGCCTGTTATTGCAAAGCCTTTGAAAGGGGGCTTCACAAAAAACAACCCACAAAGTTGTTTAGTCAATCTTAGAAATCAAGATAGCATCCATAAATGCAGCGTCCTCCCTGTAGGCGACCTCTAGAGTATATGTCCCGGGAGCCATAGTGAAGAGCACCGTTTCGCCGTTATCTTCGGCGCTGAAGACATCGTGCCAGTACCAGACGTCCGAGTCCGGAGGGTCGCTCCACCTTATCCAGCCGCTGCTGTGGTTAACCGTCTGGGTTGTAGCGCCCTGGATGCGGAACCAGAAGGAGTCGCCGGCAGGAATAATTATGCGACAGCTCATCATGTAGGTTCCACCCGCTACCGTAAAGGTGTAAGTTGCAGTACCGTCAGGGGCCGGCGGATTACTGCTGCTGTCACCGACATCGTCAGTTGTGCCGATGTACTTGCCGCCGGAGGCACGGGCCACATCCGTATAGACCAGCAAGGGTGCGGTTATCGTATCAGCATCCTCTGCTTCGAACCATATTTCTTCCGAAGGAACCACAACCTCAGGGGCCGTCCGATACAGCCGAATGTCATCAAAGAGAACCATACCTGAACCGCCGGGTGTCGGATTCGTATCGTTACCAAAGCCAATGCTAAACTTCGTGACATTCTGCAGGTTCACACCAAACGATGCAAGGTCGATGCTCCACTGCTTCCATTGTGGTCGCGTTATGTCAGCCGCATCACCGTCATATACCACCTTCGAGCCGTTGAGCTTCACATACATCTGCTCAGGGGCATTAGCCCCATCGCCATGGAACCACAGCACCAACTCCGTTACGCCTTCCTCCATCCAGTCACGCATAGTGTCCAATGTCAGCTCTACCTCTGAATACTTGAGCTTGCCCTGCATGTTGTTGTCGTAGAAGAACGGCATTGCCTGCCTGCCTCCATGAACGATAGTTTCCTCAGTGTAAGAGCTCGTGGTTTCGTCGCCGACCATAGAGCCGGTTCCATTACCGGCATAGGGCGGTAAAGTAGGATGCGAGGCATAGCCGACCCCATCTTTCCATGCCCACCATATCTCGTAGTTACCAATGTCGTAGTCTTCAAAATCGTCCACGACAAGGAAATCACCTGTGGTAAAGCTCCAGACGTTTCCTGTCCACGGACTGGCGGGATTGACGTTATTGACCTCGTCGATACGCCAGTAGTAAGTAGTGTACCAGGTGAGTTTTTCGGGTTCATAGCTTTGGGAGCCAAGGTTTTTGGTTCCTTTGTACTCAGGTGAGCTTGTGTTGGCGTTCTTTACGGCTTCTTCGTCAGTGCCGAAATAGACATCGTGTGAAGCGGCATAATCTCCCGGCCTCCATTTAAGAATAGGCATCATTTTTACATCTGCGGCGCTGTTAGGTGGGTTCGGGCTGCCGGCCCTTACAGGCGGCGACAATGCAGCCTGCGGTATGAGCTGCTTCGACGTGGACGGACTTGACCACCGCAGCTCTGCCACTGCACCGCCGCTATTTTCATAGTACTCCATCGAAAGGCTGTACACATTCCCGGCGAGAAGGTCAATTGTTCCGCTGTTCTCGGTGGCTGAATGGTCGGTCCAGTTGTCAACGAGCTGTTGGCCATCCACCCATAAACGCACACCATCGTCGCTATTGGTGTAGAAGGTATAGGTCTCAGTAAACGCCGCCTCTACCTCACCGCTCCATCTTGCCGAGAAGTTATCATCGCCGACCGATGCGTCCGGTGAGCCGGGGTCACCCCAATTGAAGTCGATTCGAGGGTCTATTCGGGTCATTACGAGATTCACGAAATTCATACCTCTGTAGTAATCACCTCGCATACCTCCGCCGGCCTTTGCGGTCTTAAAGCTCCAGACATCGCCTTTGTATGTGTTGATGCCGTCAAACTCATCAACCCGCCAGTAGTAAACCTTGTTGTATTCGAGGGGACGGGGAGTATAGCTTGTAGTGCCTTGCGGAAGACCCGCAATGCCGCTGTTCACATCGTCAAAATTATTACTGAAATATAAATGGTGCAGCTTCGTACCGAAACCAGCCGTCCAGCTTAGGCTCGCATTCGGGTCTATGAATGGGGTCCCATCAGCCGGGTCAGGGTCATAAGCCTTCTTGGGTGGAATCCAAAAGCTCCATACAATGCCCTTGTGTATTGTAGTGCCGTCAGCTTCAATTTCATCGACCCGCCAGTAGTAGGTCGTACCCGGAACAAGACCGTCCGGATAAGCAAATCCCGGGAAGCCAACGACAAGAAATGTCGAGGGCTGGTTGCCCTGGAACCCCGACGAGTCGGGGGTGCCGTTGTTCACATCGTCAAAATTGTCGCCGAAGTACACATCATGGGAGGCCGCAGTCGCTCCTGCGGACCAGGCAAGACTCGCCCAGGTGTCCAGATATGTCTTGCCTTCTGCCGGGGAGGGATTAAAAGCATTCAAGACGGGACCGCGATGGCTTTCAGGGGGGCCGTTGCCTGTCGGGGTATAATCGGGGTTAGTAGTCAGGACTATCTTGTCGACAATAAGTCCGTCCTCACGCACCCAGATGTCCAGGACGTGGATGCCGGTCGAGGTTACCTCGAACTGCGCCCGCCCCGTCTCTGGATACCTGCCGTTGGACCAAGTGTTGCCCCCGCCGGACCAATTGCTAGAAAGGGGTGTTTCCTCGCCGTCCAGACCGGCGTGGCAGGAATCATCGCTGCCGCTGGCAGCCCAGGCCAGGATCCACACATAGTGCGTGCCGGTCTTGACAAAGTTAATCTCATATTCCAACCGCGGACTCGTGGCGGCATAGCCGGGGTCGTAAAAGGAGGGACCCAAGACCTGCATACCGGCGGTGCCGGTAAAGCCATCCGTTGGCCCGACCTCTACCCATTCAGCGCCACTTAGAGGAACATTTTCATCAAAGTGTTCAGCTTCCACCGACACAATTCCGTCCGGACCGGGGTCCTGATGGAGCGGGTCTGCGTTTGCCACGCCGCCGACCAGACCTGCCGCCAGAACAAAAGAAACCAGATAAATCAATTTTTTGCACATAATAGTCCTCCTTCAAAAATAAATGTAGGTTGTTAATTGAAATGTAAAAATATCTTCACTGCAAAGTACAAAGTCTCCACTCCAACTCTGCGCTTCGCATAATACTCAATAACTCCTCCTCTGCTAAAAAACGCACAAAAATCAACTTCCTCAGAGCGCCGGAATCAGCAAGTACCTACCCATTCGGCCCTTCGACTATGCTCAAGGCGGGCTGCTCCATCTTTGCTCAGGGCATACTCTATATGCTGTTCCAGCCTCACTAATTTTATTTATACCAAATTAGGTTCTTTCCCGTCAAGGACAATCTCTATATGCACAATTGTATTATCCAAAGGAATCAGGTAGAATTATCAGGTATGACCCGGAAGCCAAGAGAGAGCGGAAAACTTCCACAACTATTAGCTCACGGAAAAGGAAGAAAAATAGAAAGAACCGCTAATGTTCTGAAAAAGGGCCATTTTGAGGTCAATAGTAAACCAATTACCGCTCTTTTACCCCCGCGTTTTCTTGCGAAAGCAAAAGCGGGGGCGGCTCTGTTTCGGGAAGTCGCGGCTGTGTTTTGTAGAATCTCAAATCGTTTAATAAATTCTTGACAAAGGGGCGGGTAATACGTAAAGTAGCTCTCTCGTTTACCCCGAGGCAGTGTTTGGCGGGGGATTAAACCAGTAAAAATGGCGTTTTTAGTCCGTCTGCAGGCGGAAGGAGAAGTACAAATGGCAACAAAGGTGGCAATTAACGGGTTCGGCCGAATCGGCAGGGCTGTAACACGAATTATTATGGAAAGAGACGGTGATTTGGACCTGGTCGCTATCAATGACCTCACGGACGCCAAGAGCCTTGCGCATCTGTTCAAATACGACACGGTGATGGGCAAATGGGGCGGAACAATCGAGGCGAAAAAAGATGAATTAGTCATCAACGGCAAAGCCATCAAGGTCCTGGCCATCAAGAATCCTGCGGAACTGCCCTGGAAGGATATGGACGTGAAGGTTGTCCTGGAATCGACGGGCATCTTTCGCAAAGCCGAATCGCCGAAGGGCGGTTACGCAGACCACCTCAAGGCCGGTGCAAGCAAGGTTATGCTAAGTGTTCCAGCAAAGGATGATATTGAGGCGACGATTGTATTAGGAGTTAACGATGAGAAGCTGACCAGTGACGTTAAGTGTGTCTCGAATGCAAGCTGTACGACCAACTGCCTTGCGCCTCTGGCCAAGGTCCTTAACGATACGTTTGGTATCGAGCAGGGGCTTATGACTACGATTCACGCTTACACCAACGACCAGCGAGTAGCTGATATGATACATAGTGACCTGCGTCGTGCGCGTGCGGCGGCGGCGAACATTATCCCTACCACCACCGGTGCCGCGAAAGCTATCGGTCAAGTTATTCCCGAGCTTGACGGCAAGCTCGACGGCTTCGCGCTTCGGGTCCCTGTTCCGGTCGGCAGTATCGTTGACCTTGTGGTTAATGTCAAAAAGGACGTTACGGTCGATGGCGTGAACGCAGCAATGAAAAGGGCGGCCAAAGGACAGATGAAGGGTATTCTGGTCTATTGCGATGAGCCGATAGTCAGCAGTGACGTTGTAAAGAATCCCGCTTCAAGCATCTTTGACTCCCTCTGCACAATGGTCATCGGCAGGACCGTTAAGGTGGTTAGCTGGTACGACAATGAGTGGGGCTACTCGAACCGCAGTGTCGATATTATGGAAAGAATGGCGAAGATGTAGTTTGAATATCGAATATCGAACAAGGAATTTACAATTACGAAGTTACAATCCCGCGTAAAACGTGGGGCTAAATATGGATTCCCACTTGCACGGGAATGACATAAAGAATTGGAATGACATAAAAAATCAGGTAAAGGAAATGGCTAAGAAGACTGTTGCTGATATAAATGTGAAGGGTAAGAGGGTCCTTATGCGGTGCGATTTTAATGTGCCGCTGGACGATGACTGTAATATCACCAGCGACGACCGAATCGTTAAAGCTCTGCCAACAATAAAGAAAGTATTAGATGAAGGTGGCGCGGTGATTCTGATGAGTCATCTCGGCAGACCCAAGGGACAGAGAGACGATAAGATGTCTCTGGCGCCTGTTGCCAAAAGACTTTCGGAACTTTTAGGCCAGGATGTCGTTTTTGCTGAGGATTGCATCGGTCCCGAGACAAAGGCAAAGGCCCAGGCGCTAACTGACGGCCAGTGCATGCTGCTTGAGAACCTTCGTTTTCACAAAGAAGAAACGATAAAGGACAAGGCGGCGAAGGAAGATGCGCAACTGCGGCAGGCCAAAGACGATTTTGCAAAGCAGCTTGCCGATTTGGCGGACATCTACGTTGACGATGCCTTCGGCACAGCGCACAGAGACAACGCTTCTATGTACACGGTGCCGAGCCTGATGGAAGGCAAACCGCGGGTCATCGGTTTCCTTATCGAAAAAGAGCTGAAATTTTTGGGTGAAACCCTCAGTAATCCGGAAAGGCCGTTCGTTGCAATATTAGGCGGAGCGAAAGTTTCGGACAAGATAGGTGTGATTGAGAATCTAATCGACAAGGTCGATCGCATCATTATTGGCGGGGCTATGGCATATACGTTTCTAAAAGGCCGGGGTAAGAGCATTGGTACGAGCCTATGCGAGGACGATTTCATTGACAAAGGCCAAAAACTGTTAGAACGGGCGGCTGATTTGGGCTGTGAGGTAGTCTTGCCTGTGGACCACCATGTAGTCCGCAAGCTGAAGCCCGGCGCACCGCACCGCACAGCCGTGGGTGACATTGACCCTGGTTATCAGGCCGTCGATATCGGGCCGATTGCGGCCGAGACGTTTGCAGAGAAGATTGCCGATGCCAAGACCATTTTTTGGAATGGGCCGATGGGTGTCTTTGAAATACCTCCTTTCGATGAAGGAACGAAAGCTGTCGCTTTGGCTGTTGCCGAGGCTACGGACAAAGGAGCCCGCAGCATAATCGGCGGCGGCGACAGTGCGAGCGCGGTAGAGAAGCTTGGTCTGGAAGATAAAATAAGCCATATTTCCACAGGCGGAGGCGCTTCACTTGAATTTCTGGAAGGTAAACAATTCAAGTGCCTCGAAATCCTTGACGAGAAGAACACCGACTGACGCGGAATTGGGCACTGATGAATGCAGATGATATAATTGATGCTGCGGCAGCAGTAATACTTATAAGCCTGATGATTTTCAGGACACAAAAACATTGAAAGATAACAAAGGTTTACTGAATAAGAAAAGGTTTGAAAAGGCGGAGCAACAGAAGAAGCAGTGGCTTAAGAATCTGTCCTGGAAAAAGGCGCTGCAACTTGAGGAAAATCTGATTTCATCAGAACTAATCTGGGAATGGCGCAGGAATTTTTCCAAAGATAATCCTGTTTGTCTAAAAATAAGCCTAAGCAAGAAACGAAAAAATAATTCAACGAAATTTGTGGTTAAAAATAGTCAATAATCAATAGTAAATAATCAATTACAATGCGTTTGCCCAAAGCAGGGACAATTGAGATTGTGCCGTCGATACTGAGCGCTGATTTTGCTCGGCTGGCTGAAGAGATAGCTGTGATTGAGTCGGCTGGTGTGAGTATTGTGCATCTTGATGTTATGGACGGGCACTTCGTTCCGAATATTACGATTGGGCCGCCGGTGATTGCCAAGCTTCGCAAGTGCAGCAGTCTTGTTTTCGATGCTCATTTAATGATAGCTGAGCCTGACGAATATGCCGAGCGTTTTGTCGAGGCCGGCGCCGACCATATAACATTTCATATCGAAGTAGCTGATGAGCCCCAGAGACTTATCGACAAATTACACAATTTAGGATGCAGTGCCGGGATATGTCTGAATCCGGAGACTCCGGTTGAAGCGATAGAGGGTATTGCGCCGCTTTGCGATATGGTTCTGGTGATGACGGTGCGGCCTGGTTTTGGGGGACAGGAATTTATGCCGGATGCGGCGAAAAAAATCGCCCAGGTAAGAGAAATTGTCGGCTCTGATATACGCATTGAAGTCGATGGCGGAATCGACCCTCAAACCACGCCAATAGTGGTTTCCTATGGTGCTGATACCCTTGTTGCGGGCAACGCAATATTTTCAAAAACCGACCGTATTGCTGCGATAAACGCCATTCGAGAGGCAGCCGAGTCCCGTCCCGTCTTCGACGGGCGGGGCGAGTAATTTTTTATAGCCATTTCTATTCTTTCTTGGTAGAATCTTTAGATTGTTTTTTTGTACTGATGAGGGAAAATCCTGCGTGAACCCAGCCCCTCAAAGTGGACGGATGGGCTGGGTGAAACGCAGGGCTAAATAAAGGTTGCTATGGGACAAGAAGTGAAATCCAAGTGGAACGGTTTTTCGTTGAAGCCGCGTAAAGAAATGCCTGAAGGGCTGTGGGTGCGATGCCCGGGCTGTGAGCACATGCTATATAAAAGTGCCGTTGAAAAGAACCTTAACGTCTGTCCGGAATGCAATCATCACTTTCGCATTGAGGCGGCGACCCGGATTAAGTACCTGGTTGATGAAGATTCTTTTCAGGAGGCTCTTAGCGATTTGACGAGCGAAGACCCGTTAGGCTTTAAGTTCAGGGGAACAACTTATAAACAGCGAATCAAAGACGATGCGAAAAAATCCGGCGCAAAAGAAGCTATGCTAATCGGCAAGGCGTTTATTAAAGGCAGAGGCGTTATCTTAGCGGTGATGGAGCCGAATTTCCTGATGGGCTCTATGGGTTTTGTAGTTGGCGAAAAACTCTGTACGGCGGTTGATATGGCGATGAGCGAGAAACTGCCTCTGGTAGCGGTTTGCAGCTCCGGCGGAGCAAGAATGCACGAGGGCGTAGTGTCATTAGGGCAGATGGCCAAGACCTCTGCTGCGTTGGCGAAATTCGACGAGTTCGGAGGACTTTATATCTGTGTTTTGACCGACCCGACGACCGGCGGGGTTACGGCGAGCTTTGCAATGCTGGGTGATTGTTTAATAGCGGAGCCGGGGGCGCTTATCGGGTTTGCCGGGCCCCGCACGATTGCTGAAACAATAAAGGTCGAGCTGCCGGAAGGGTTCCAGACCGCTGAGTTTATGTTAGAGCATGGCTTTGTAGATATGATTGTGCACCGCAAAGACCTTCGCAGCGAAATCGCACGCCTCATAGACTACTGCCAAAAATAGTTTTTCATACTTTCGAACCCATTTTTTTTGTGAGAATTCAAATGTTTAAAAGTACCCTGCAAAAATGTTTATTAGCGCTGCTGACGCTGATTTTATTAGTATGCACTACCATCAAAACTCAATCCGGTTACTGCTCAAATGGACAATATTCAGGGCAGATACAAAAACCGACGTTCCTTATACCGGCCATAGCAAGGCAGGATAAACCCGTAACACTGATAGTTGTGCAGGGAGATGATGAATCCCGCCCGTCGAAGACGGGACGGGATGAATGGTTAGTAGCGGCGGCGGCTCCGGCATCTGCAAAGATACGCCAGCTAAATAAAACGCCAATTCTGTTGAAATGTGCGTCCGAAGAAAATCCGAGACAGACAAAACTGTTTAATCAGCTGGCTCAGGTATCGGGCTTCTGCACTATACTATCATCGGATAGTACTTTCACTCTTGGCCAAACCCAGGACAATCTGACGACATATAATATCACGATAAAATCCGAACCTGCAGAAATGAGCTTATTTCTTGCAGGCCACTACTGGCAAAAAGCTGATTCCGTCGTAGTTGCATCCAGAGACGACCCTGAAGCTGTTATCCTGGGTTCCGCCTTGGCTTCACATTTGTATGCACCACTGGTTGTGATAAGCCCAGGAGAGCAGCTAAGTGTTCTTTCAGAAAAGCTGAGCTCTCTGGGTGTCGGGGACATCATATATGTAACTTCAAAGGCCAGTTTAGCTGATGCCGGGATTCGTTTTCCGGCGCAGAAAACAGAGATTATTAACGTCGAAGAGGCCCAAAGGCGATTAATTGAAACACTTGGTCCCGCGAATATACAAAACATTATTCTCTTTCGTGTTCCAGATGAGTCCTCCGACGAAGAGTCCGTATCCTGGCTGGCGCCTTACCTTAGCCTCATCCACAGGGCGGCTCTGGTGCCATGTTACTCTTCCGACCCTTTGGCAGCCGAGTCAAAGATAGGTTCTGTGATTAGGAGGTACTCACTCAGGCCCCGAACACTAACCATATTAGGGGACTATGAAGCCATCGACCTTATCACAATAACAATCGGAAACGAGCCAAACACTTATGAAATATCGTCAGAACCTTGCTCCCGGCTTTCGCAAGGTCAGGCTGCAGAGATGGGAGTCGGCCGAATTCCACTGCGACAATTGTGGGCTGCGTCAACTTTTATAGCATACGGCGTCGCCAGGGAGCATATTCTCGGTCGGGAACAGCCAAATGCCCTCATGATAGCCAATCCGAGTCCGGATTACAGTGAGTTGCCACTTTGTGAGACCATTAGCCGGGCCACTGCCAACGAGTTCAAGAACTTTGGAATTCGAATAAAAGAGTTTTATCACACATCTTGCAATGACCAGCTCATACGGGGTCTTGTTGGGAACTCTCAATTAATAATATACGAAGGTCATTTATCCGACTTTACATTGTTTGAAGAGCGCTCAACCTATCAAGACGAAGAGTACGTGTCCACCCATGAATATGGGCACGGTCAATCTGAAGATTACACCGATACCACAGATTTCGCAGACAACCATACAGATGATTACGACGACGGGTCCGGTGGCGAGCCCAGCCCCTCGGAGGGGCAGGGCGAGGACAGCTCGAATAGTGACGACATAGATAAACAAGTACAAAGCGAGCAGGTAGATTCATCCCGACCCGTCTTCGACGGGCGGGATTCAACTTTTGAGCCGTTCGAGAGGGATGTTCATAGCCGACCGGACGAAATTTCGCAAAGCACACCTTGTGAGCTGGAGGGAATTCCCCTGGTTTTAATTCAAAGCTGTCACTCATTAGACGAGACGCTTTTGGACACATTGACATCTGGTGTCGTAGGTATAGTCGGCAGCAAGACAAATGTTCACAGTGCCTCTGGAAGCGCATTTATCAAGGCATTTTGTGACGGTCTGCTGTACAAAAGCGACACCACAGGAGAGGCCTTGCGTGATGCTAAAAACTATCTATTATGCGTCAGCGCTCTCAAAAAAGCACGCGGGCATACACAATATGCTAAAGTTGAGAGGGTGGCATATACCTTCCATCTGTGGGGCGACCCGGAGCTGAGGTTGTATAACGGCTTACAGAACAGTCAGAGGATAAAGGCGGTCTCAGCAGGATTTGTTGAGCCGGACAAGATTTCTATTACAATACCAACGAAGCGTCTCTCAACCTCAAGAACCGAAAAGTATTTCCTCCGGATGTTTCCCGGCAGTGAGGCTGCAGGCATTTTGAAACGATTAAAAGGCAAGGAAATTCGCAGAGTAGCGCCGATGTACTTCTTCAGAATTCCAATGCCGAAGGGCTTTGAGCCCACGCAATATGCCGGCCTGAAAAAATCAGATGACACCACGGTTCAAGCATTGTTTTTTGTTGATTCTTTTAAACGATTTCTCTACATAGTATATTTTCCTGAGAAAGAGGAAAAAGAGCGGGTTTTTACGCTCCAGTTTATAAAGCGAAATCTGACAGTTGGAACAACGTTAAAAAGAGTCCGGAATGTAAATGATTAACCGTAATCGTGCAGCAGTACTTACAGCCGCAATACTAACAATCGTGTGTGCTATGTGTGCGTGGCTGCGGATAAAACATACGTGGATACCAGTCTTGGCTCAGGGCAGCAGGGCCTGGCGTTTGACATACGATATAAGCTTTTCCTCCGCAACAGGGGGAAAAATCCAAATCGCCATTCCGGACAGTACGCCATATAGTCGCCTCTTCCGAGAGACTTTTTCACATCAGGGGATTTGGGTGGATTTGCTGCAGAACAAGAGAACCCAGGGGCGCGAAGCGTCGGTTGTATCGATGGCGGGTAATAAAAAAGGGCGGTTTCTTGCACACTTCGATATACATCTGAAACCCAACCGGCAATCAAAGTTGCCACCCGTCGAAGAAAAAATGCCGGCTGATAACAGGGCTTACTATCTGCGTACCGAAAAAGATTTTCAAATAACCAGTCCGAAGCTTTCGGATATTATGAATCAGCTCACCAATCAGAAAACGACGAAAACTGAACTATTAAGCCGTATCTTCGATTACTGTGCAGAAAATATCGTCAAAAAAGAAAAAGGCACATTCGAAGATGCTATGAACACTCTGGAGCACGGTATTGGAAACACGCTGGGCCGGGCACGGGCAATGGTAGCTCTGTGCCGGGAATCCAAAATACCCGCACGGGTGGTAGCCGGATTCATTCTTGAAAATACTCAAGAAGCCCAGGTGCACTATTGGGTTGAAGCATTCTCCCAAAAAAAATGGCTGTCTTACGACCCTGAGAACGGTTATTCCGCCCAACTGCCGGTTACCTTTCTGCCTATAAGCCGTGACAGCATCGACATCGTCAGAGGTCCCGAGACTCTTATCTATCAATCCAGGTACTCTATAAGGCGACTGCTTCCTCCTAATTCTTTCGTTTCATCACAAGACAGTCAGTTATGGAACATTATTGATTTGACAAGATTACCGCCGAGTATGCAGGAAATAGTATCCCTGATACTTCTTTTGCCCATAGCAGCACTTATAACAACAATCTTTCGAAATATCATCGGCATACAAACCTTTGGCACCTTCACACCAAGCCTGATTGCGCTGAGCTTCATTCATGCCGACTGGCGTACCGGCACCCTGGTGTTCTTTATTGTCCTGAGTGTCGGCATATCGGCACGATGGCTCCTGAACAAACTGCAGCTTCTCATGGTAGCTCGACTTAGCATCATTCTTACCCTGGCGGTGTTGTGCTTGGTTTTGGCGGTATCAGTTTTAGACTACCTGAGTTTGACGCCCAGTGCCAGCGCCGTATTGTTGCCGATTGTCATATTGACAATGATGATTGAGCGATTCAACATCATAGCAGAAGAAGATAGTCTGCCAAATGCCTTAAAAATGTTTGCTACAACTATATTAGTGGCGGTATGTTGTTTTCTGGTAATGAAAGTGGAGCTGATTAACAGGCTGGCCTTGATATTTCCTGAGGTGCAGTTATTTAACGTAGCAGTTCTTTTACTGATAGGACGTTATTCAGGGTACCGGCTCAGTGAAATTTGGCGGTTTCGTGATATAACAAAAATACCCTTTAGTTGAGAGGTCCGGATGGTTCGCCCAGGTAAATTCCCTTTTTGGTCATGGCCTTCAGAGCTCAGGCAAAATAGAATTATGGGCATAAACTCTCGTAACATCGAGCTCATATTTCCATCGAATCCCCGTGCCAATTACGCGCAGGTTGACAATAAAGCCCTGACAAAAAAGTTATGTGAATCACGGCATATACCGGCACCCGAGACCTACGCGTTAATCCGGCGTTTCGGAGATATAAAAAAAAGCATAGACCTTCTATTCAGCCTATCAAGCTTTGTCATCAAACCAACACGTGGAGCAGGAGGTCGAGGTATTATGGTTATAGCCGATAGAAAAGGCAGAGAGTTTAAAAACACCAAAGGAGAGCTGTTCTCTCTGGAACAGATAAGATATCACATCTCGACCATACTATCCGGGCTTTACTCGCTTAGCGGACAGCCTGACCAGGCAATGGTAGAAAAACTCATCGAACCTCATCCTGTGTTTAACGGGCTTACGGTTGCCGGCACGCCGGACATCCGCATAATAATCTACAAAACTACACCCATAATGTGTATGCTCCGTCTGCCCACAAAATTGTCGAAGGGACGGGCCAACCTGCATCAGGGAGCTGCGGGTGTTGGCATAGACCTTGAAACAGGAATAACATACGGCGGGGTTTGGCGCGACCGTTTGTTTGACGTTCATCCCGATACGGGAGCTTCTCTGGGCGGAGTTATGATACCGAGGTGGAGAAATGTGCTGACAATAGCAACGCAGCTTAGCTGTGCGATTGGTCTGAAATATGTGGGGGTGGATGTTCTGCTGGATGCCGAAGACGGCCCGTTGATACTGGAGGCTAATGCCCGGCCGGGCCTGTCTATTCAAATTGCTAATCGCTGTGGGCTTTGGACAAGACTTAGAGAAACAAATCTCAAATTAAGCCTTTCCTGAGCCAGGCAAATAGAGCATCAAGAATAATCGCAAAATCTTCTCTTTCACTTCGAGCCCAATATACGTATAATCTCAAAGAAGTGCATAAGCTATAAGTGCACAAGAGCATAAGTCAAAAAGGAAAAGAATTGGCCACGGAAGAGCCCGAAAAGGAACAGATGCTGCATTTGTTTTGGGGCAGATAATGGGTTATTTTCGGACAAATATCGAAAAAGTAAAAGGTTACGAGCCGGGATTTCAGCCAAAAGAAATGGACGTGATAAAGCTGAATACCAATGAGAATCCGTATCCGCCAACGCCTGCGGTAATGAAGGTGTTAGCTGAAATCAGCGCAGAGCAACTTCGCCGATACCCTGACCCGATTGGAAATAAATTCCGGGAGGCTGCGGCGGAAGTTGATGGTGTGCAGCCCGAAAATATTATGTGCTGCAACGGGGGAGATGAGCTGTTGACTATCGCTTTTCGTGCTTTTTGTGATGAGAATCGGCCTGTTGCATATCCTGTTCCGACGTATTCACTTTATCCGGTATTGGCTAAATTGCAAAATTGTAAAGCAATTGAGGTTCCATTCGATGACGAATTCAACCTGCCGGCCAAGTTGACAAAAACCGATGCGGCTTTGACCATTGTTTGCAATCCGAATGCGCCTAACGGCAGCTTTATAAGCATCGAGGAGATGGCTTCGTTGGCAGATGAATTGAGTGGAATATTGCTGATTGATGAGGCTTACGTGGACTTTGCCGAGGCCAATTGCACGGGGCTGGTTAAAGACTTCGACAATGTGATTATACT
>JBAQFY010000219.1:0-9346 GCA_049287505.1 Sedimentisphaerales bacterium
TTGAATACCCTGAATTCCGCGCGTGGCATGCGCTTCTTGAACCCCTGTTTGAAATCAAGCCCCCGGAATGGAAGAAAAAAGCGGAACCACAAGCGGCGCTGTTTACTGAAGAGGAAACTGAAGAAGAAACTGAAGAAAAACTCAATGAAGAGGAGGACGCCGAGGAAGAGGCCGAAAGTTGATTTGGGGAAGATAAATGGCGGGCGCAAAAAGAACTCAGAATAAGGATGTGCATGCCGATACAGTGGGACTAAGATCGAGATCGTGGGAACGCTTCCTCAAAGGGCCGGACACGTCACTCCTTGAAGATCTATACGTTCCTGCCCTTAAAGAAGCCCTGAGATACGACCGCTGCTGCTCCTATTTCTCGAGCTCAGTTCTTGCAGTGGCGGCGAGGGGATTTGCTGGACTCATAGAACGGTTGGAATCCTTAGGCGAGAATGCGCCGAAGCCTGCCGTTAGATTGGTTGTTAATGAGGTGCTTGCCAGAGAAGACGTTGATGCTATGTTGGAGTCAGGAGATACCAAGGCTCTTGAAGAAGCGCTAAGAAAGAGATTCAAGACTCCCAAAGACATCCTGGAGAAGCAACGGCTTTCCATGTTGGCTTGGCTAGTAAAGAAAGGCCTGCTGGCGGTGAGAGTGGGTGTTATGCGCCGTGGAGAAGGGATTGTCCATGGTAAGTTTGGGGTGATCATCGATGGGGCAAGCGATTCCGTAGTGTTTAGTGGAAGCGGGAACGAATCCGCATCTGGGCTTATGGCTAACTACGAGAATCTCGAGGTTTCGACCTCTTGGGAGGATCCTAATAGATATAAGCACTATTCAGAAGAATTCGAGCTACTTTGGAGAGATGCCCATCCTGAGGTGCATACAGTAAGCTTGCCCGAGGCGATGCGTTTGCGGCTTATTAAATTCGCTCCCCCTGAAGCGCCAACCGCGGAACCCAGCAATGCTGTCGCTCGGCAAAAGGCTGCTATGGTTTGGCGATATATCGCTGAAGCACAATTCATTGACAAAGGGTACTTGGCCTGCGACGCCACTGCTATAGTGAATCTCTGGCCTCATCAGAAACGGGTCGTGTCAGAGACGGCATCTGCATGGCCCGGCGGCCGCTTGCTCTGCGATGAGGTCGGGATGGGAAAAACCATCGAAGCTATTTGCGCTCTGCGGCGGTTGCTTGCGGGCAGAGGAGTGCGGAGAGCGCTCTTCCTATTGCCGGCCGCGATCGTTAGGCAATGGCAATCAGAGCTTAGAGAAAAGGGTGGGATAATCGTTCCTCGACTAGAAACACAAACCTCGCTAGTTTGGCCAGATGACAGAGTGGAGAGGGTTGCGGACCTTGCTGAGGCGCTAAAAACAGACGTTTTGCTGATGAGCCGGGAAACCGCGCGAACAGAGAACAATTTGCCGTTCATCTTGGCCGCAGAGCCATGGGATCTTGTGGTTCTCGATGAATCACATGCAGCCAGACGAAAAAGGCAGGTTGAGGGAGAGTTTAATAGTGGGACTCTTCTTCTTAGTTTGCTCCGTCAGCTTCAGCTAAAAGGAAAGGCTCGAGGATTCTTGCTCCTTAGCG
The DNA here is from genome assembly GCA_049287505.1 of Sedimentisphaerales bacterium. Classification (GTDB taxonomy): domain Bacteria; phylum Planctomycetota; class Phycisphaerae; order Sedimentisphaerales; family Anaerobacaceae; genus NIOZ-UU13. The sequence continues at coordinate 1,578 of JBAQFY010000219.1, forward strand.
CTACGCCCATGCAAACTCATCCCTGGGAACCCTGGGATCTCCTGACATTATTGGGTGAGGGTGGCGCCTGGATCGCTGAGTTTGATGACATCAGGAAATATTATGGGGTAATTGCTGCCTTGGGTAAAGGTCGATGCGATAATCGCTCTGCCCGAAAAGCAGCAGAGCTCCTAGTTTCCGATCCGGATGTTCCTGCATTACCGGGAGAAAAAGGACCGACTCTTGATCCAAAAATTCTTGCCTGGAATCTAGAGACGGTTCCGATTAGACAGCGCGATGAAATTGTGAGATGGATGCGTTGTGCGTCTCCTCTTGGGCGGAGGATGCACAGGAATACGCGCGAGACTCTCCAAGAATATTTCCGTCTAGGTATGATCGAGGCTCCACCGCCAGGCAGGAGCATTGAGGATAAAGTATTTGATTATATGGAGGGTGCCGAGCGCCGCGTCTACGAATCTATAAAACGTTACATTGACAAGAGGTTTGCTGAGCTCGAAGCAGAAAACTCCGGAAAAGGATTTGTTATGACTGTCTATAGGCGACGAGCCACGAGTTCCCCGCAGGCGCTCGAAAGGAGCCTTAAACGGCGTCTGAGTGGGCTGAAACGCGTAATAGAACGCAAAGCTTACGATACTGAAGTTGGGGAGGACGAGAAAATCAACGCACGCGATCTTGATGATGCTGGGCGAACTGAGGAAAAAATTTCCGCTGCCCTTCCAACCGACCCGCGGATCGCCAAATCCGAAGCAGAAGAGGTCCAACGATTACTCAATGACCTTCAATTACTCCATGGTATCGATAGCAAGAGAGATCAATTTTATGAGGTCATCAGGCGTGTAGTCGATGATGGGCGAGCTGTGCTGATTTTCTCGGAATATGTGGATACTATGGAATACATCCGTGATAACCTTCGGGATTTCTTTGATCATTCTCTTGGGTGCTACAGCGGTGAGGGCGGCCAGGTCTGGGACGGAAAGGAATGGAAAAGGGTAACCAAAGACTTGATTACGGATAAGCTTCAACAGGGAGAAATAAAAGCGTTGGTTTGCACTGACGCCGCAAGCGAGGGGCTTAACTTGCAGGCAGCAGGAGCAGTGATCAACTACGACCTTCCATGGAATCCTTCTAAAGTTGAGCAGAGGATCGGCCGGATTGATCGAATAGGACAAAAGCTCGACAAAATCAAGATTATCAATTTCTTTTTAAAAGATAGTATTGATGAGCGTGTTTACAAGGTTTTGCGAGAAAGGTGCGGGCTTTTTGAACACTTTGTGGGGGCTATGCAACCCGTATTGTCCAAGGCAAGGGCGATATTGCTTGGGGAAGATGGATTTGATGTGGATACTTTGGAAGGACAGGCCTCCGAAGCCGAGCAAGATTTCTTTGCTTACGAGACCTACATAAGCAGTCGGGCAGCTTTGCAGGAGCCCGAACCTATTCCTCCACTTAACAAGGAGGAGCTCAAAAACGCGTTGACCTACTTGCGTGAAGAAATTGGCTTTAAAGTTGTCCAAGACACGGCAGGTAAGATCCTAAGGATAAAGGGCTCAGATTCGTCCGGCTTTAGATGCTCTCTAGATATTTCGGCACTTGAGGCAGATCCAAAATTGCTGCCATTGAACCCTGCAGGGAAGATTTCTGAGTGGGTTGTCGGGAGCTTGTCCAGATCAGGTGAAAATTTGCCTTTGGTTGTTGCATCGTACCTAGAAGGTAGATTCCGTTCCTCTGAAGTTCGTTGGATTCATGGCAAATCGGTTCAAAAGTGTGAAAATTTCCAGGAACTCGAGAAAAAACTCGCCTCCTGGGATGGCAACTATCCTGATCCAAAGATTTGGCTAAAAGCTCAAGAAGCAGCAAGCAGGGTAGCTCGAAAGCATGTAAAAGCCATGATTGCGCGCGCCCAGGAGATTGAGCAAAAGGGAAAGAGGCTTCAGGCTGAAGCCGCTAGACTGAGGCTGCTGAAAGAGCTTGGGCGGTTTCTTGTTTGTGTTGAAGAGGAAGTTGGAGACTTGAACCGCGTCCTTTTCCGGCAGTTGAAGAGAGACTTGGCGACAGCCCTAAGACTAGAGAAATGCCTTGAGAAACTGGGCGGATATCCTGAGTGGTCAGAGTTTTTGTTAGAAGAGCTAAGAGAGTTCTTAGATACATTAACACCAAACGACCGTAACGCACGCTTGCTGGGAAGTCAGCTCGACGCTGCGCTTGATGATCCGAGATGGCAGGCGTTAGTTTAGGGTCAGTCGATGAATGAAAGATGTCCTGGAAATTTGTGGTTAGCAGAAATGGTTTAAGGTGAATTTGGGCAAGCCAATGCGCAGGAACAAGACAAGTACATCAGTGTGGGTTTTGTTAAGTGGCGGAATTGACTCTACCGCGTGTGTACACTTTTATAAGAAGAATAGATCTAGGCTCCAAGCGATATTTGTGGACTATAGGCAACAATCTGCTCTGCGCGAATGGCGCGCAGCGAATGATGTTGCACGGCACTACAAAATTAGCTTATCGTGCTTTCGTTGGAACGGCAGTAAGAAAGGATCAGGTGAACTTCTAGGAAGGAATGCATTCTTGATTTTTGGCGGCTTGCTTGAAATTGGCAATCGGCCAGGAATTCTTGCTGGAGGATTTCACTCTGGAACTACTTACTATGACTGTTCAGTTGGCTTCGCGCGCAAAAGCCAAGAAATCCTTGACGGATATGCTAACGGAAAGCTCCAACTCGGCGTGCCGTTTCTTAAATGGACTAAAAAAGAAATATGGGAGTATTGTAAAGCGGAGCACATCCCGATGGGACTGACCTACAGTTGCGAGCGAGGGAAAAAACAGCCTTGTGGCATATGCCATTCATGCAAAGATTTGGAGATTCTCTATGATTTGTAGGTCGACGACCATTCGGCATAGGTCATCGGGAGTAAGCCTTAGAACTCCCGTCCTTATCCCATCATTTTCGAGCAAGGGCTTCCAGACTGCAAAAAATGGCAAATCAGAAGCCGCCACGATTCTTCAAGCAGCGGGTGAATTCCTTACTCAGTGCTATCTTATCAGTGCCTATGACATATATCACGGTTATATCCCAAAACCAGGGAACCTTCCATTTCTTCCGGACTTGTTATTCTTGGACAGCGGAGGATATGAGGTCTCCGATGCTTATGATTATTCTGTTGTTGTGCGGCCAATGGTGGTCCCAAAAGAGTGGAGAATAGAATACCTCGAATCAGTCCTTGATTCTTGGCCATCGGAAATTCCTGCAGTATTCGTGAGTTTTGATCAGCCAACGATCCGGAAACCCTTTCTCGATCAAGTACAGGAAGCGAGATCCCTTTTCAAGGGACGAAATCAACTACTTACATTCTTAATCAAACCAGAGACGAAGAGCCAATTTACTATCGAGAAATCCCTTCGAGGGGCTTTAGCAGCCGTGGATGAACTTAGCGGATTCGATTTTATTGGATTAACTGAAAAGGAATTAGGACCCAGCATGCTTGACCGTATGGTTAATGTAGCCAAGCTTAGGAAAGCCCTCGACGAAGCAGGGCTATCGGCACCTGTGCACATTTTTGGGTCCCTAGATCCTTTATCCGTATGCCTTTATTTTCTAGCCGGAGCAGAGCTTTTCGATGGTTTGACGTGGATTCGCTATGGCTATAATGATGGATTATGCTTGTACACACACAACATTGCGGCCACAAAGTATGGAATTGACTTTAAGGATGACCATTGTAAACTACGGATGCTCTCAGAAAACTGTTATCTGTTGGAGGGGCTTCAGCTAAGATTGCAGGAGTTTGCTTCCACCGGCTCTTTTAAGAAACTTGATCCACATGCTAAAGTCCTAAAGGATGCTTTGGATACATTAAATTCACGACTCCGGGGAGGTGCGTAGTGGGTGGATCAGGCGGCTATTTTTCACGGGGTTTTAACCCCGAGCAACAGCGGGCCAGGTTGCGCGATGCAGAAATTCAACGCCAAGATCTAGAATACCTCTCGAAGGTTGGCGAGGTAATAAGCCGAGCCCTGTCTCAGTACAATAATCGAGATGCTAATGAGGTAGGCCGCATCCTTGATGAGATCCTTGCAGAACTTGGGAGAAGCATCGAGGGTGCCGAAAAATTCATATTTGGTGGGTCGGTCGCGAAACACACTTACGTGGATGGACTGAGCGATATCGATGCTCTGATAGTTATGAGCCCGGAGGATGCGGAGACAATGACGCCCGCACAGCTCCGAAAGAGAATCGCAGATATAGTCCGTGCGCGATACGGCGACGCTGCCGTCCAAGAAGGGACCCTTGCAGTGACTGTGCGTCGGGGGGAGCACATAATTCAGCTTCTGCCGGCTCTTAGATGCGGCAGTGGCGTTAAAATTCCGAATTCAGATGCGAGTGATTGGTCGCGCATCCGGCCTAAAGCATTTGCTCGCGTGCTGGCACAGGCCAATCAGCGGCTGAACGGTAACCTCGTACCTACGATAAAACTAGCAAAGGCAATCATAGATTCGTTACCTGAGCAACGTCGTCTGCAAGGCTATCATACAGAGGCGCTGGCGCTAAGAGTATTTGAAGGATACACTGGGACTCTGACTCCCAAAGCCATGCTTCAACACTTTTTTGATTCTGTTCCCACCAAGGTACTCCATCGAATCCAAGATGTCACAGGTCAGTCCCAATACGTGGACGAATATTTTGGCGATCCCAATAGCGTTAGGCGGCGAATTGTCGCGGATGCTTTGGGTCGGATTGCACGGATCATGAAAAATGCAGATGGGGCACGTTCCGTTGAGCGTTGGGAGCGGTTTTTTTGACGGAGTAGATGCGTGTGTTCGATTGAAGAAGAGAACGAGCGACAATACCGTGTCCTCGACCAAATGTTGACGATGCACGCACGGTTGAGAGATCGATATAGTCGCAGGGCGTTGTTCATAAACATTATGCTCTTGGTTAGTGCAGTTGCACTTAATACATTTGTCTTCGCGGGAGAAGATGTCTTCCGATTATTGGGCATAGCTCCTGGGCATGCGCGAATTGCAATTGGCGTTATTTCTGTATTGCTATTGGTTATTGCTCTTGTTGAATATAAAGTTAATTGGGCTGGACTATCCAAGAGGCATGAAGATGCAGCTGACAGACTGGCATGTCTTAAGGGAAAATATCGGACTGATTATGCATCCCGGCAGAAGACTGGGGCACTTCCAAGCGAGCAACTTGGCAGGGAATATGCACTCACTATGGAAATCCTGTCTCCAATACCAGACCGACTTTTCAATAAACTAAAGGGCTACTGTCTTTTCAAGCGGCTCGTAAGCGAAGAGATTAGCAAGAATCCAAAGGTACCGGCACTTTTGATAAAGTTTCGCTTTCGCGTGCAGGGGATTTGGGCGTTTCTAAAAACTAACAATAAAACAGAAGAAAAACAGGCCGATAATGCAAAGCACCAGTAAATTCGATAGTCTTATATCGGCATATCTTGACGTAAAGGATTATGTAATAGCCGCTGGCTATGCGGCCGAAATCGACTGGCAAGAAGAGCGGAGGCTATCAGACATCACAGAGTGCGCCTTCCTCCGTGAGGCAGCATGGGTAATCTTGGCCTCTGGAATAAGCGAATTAGTTGTGCGCTGCAGATTTCCCCAAATATCAAAGGTCTTCTTCAACTGGGCAAGTGCGAATAAAATCATTAAAGGAAAGGTTTTATGCAGAATAAACGCACTTCAGGTATTTCATCATGAGAGGAAAATTGACGCCATTCTGAAGATTGCATCGCTGGTCGACGATATCGGATTCTCAAACGTTAAGCTAGGTATCCAGCGTGAGGGCTTAGAATACGTCAGGCGTCTCCCTTACATGGGATCGGCAACATCATTTCACCTGGCAAAAAATTTGGGCATCGATGTCGTGAAGCCGGACAGACATCTGGTGCGCATCGCGAGGGCAACGAAATATGACTCACCACAGGAAATGTGCGAACTTATTGCCTCTAGCACGGGCGAGAGACTTTCAGTGATAGACCTTGTGATTTGGCGTTTCGCAACCCTCAATAGGGATTACTTAATTCCTTTTAAGACTAACAAACGACCGCCCGCAGGATTCTGACGAAGAGTCACGTTGAGCAGCAGTTAGCTAAAAGGGATCAGGAGGTAATAAAAGTGGAAATTCATAAGCCCATCGAAATCGAGGTCGAAATCCAGAAGCCAAGCATGATCAAACAGGTTATGGAGAGTAGAAGCCATCCACTAGATATGGTCCGGGAGGCAATTAGTAATATGTCTGCTCCAGAAGTTGCCGCATCCGAAATTGTTATCCAGCATTATTCTGATCCCGAGCTTGGAGCCGCTTTTCGTTTTAGGGATAACGGCTGCGGAATGGAATATTCTGAGGACGAAGAGAATCCGGGGCGCCTTAACAGATTTGTGGGACTTGGGTACTCAAAGGCTGCCGGGCTAACCAGTGATCTCTATGGGTGGAAAGGGTTGGGAACAAAGCTTATGCTCAATTGTAGAAAATTGGAGGTCATAACTTGGATTGGAAACACAAGCTCTCAGGTTTTTGAGCTAAGAGTTAATGAACCCCGTGGATATCTGTTACAAGATGTCCCCAAAATGCCCAAATTTTATTTAACAAGACGCGAACCTGATGCAACAGACCAAAAAGGAACGCAAATTACTGTTTATGGATATGATGGGGGCCAAAAAGAATATAGCTTTCCAGAAATTAAGCAATACTTGTATCTTAATACATTTGTCGGACTTACAAAGCTTCGTGAAGTACTGCCAAAAGTTCGTCTTAAAGTCGGACCCTTAGAAGAAGAAATCAGAGTGGGATTCCAATGGATTAAACCCCAGTATGAGTCGAGCACTGAGAAGTCGTGGCGAACCGTAGTAATTAATCCTCCTATTTGTATTTCTGAAAAAGCAGAAACTGGAGAAGAAGTAACGATCGTCCTGAAGGGGGGCTTCACACTTGATACTGGGCTATTTAGATTAAGCCCACATAAGCGGAATACAGGATTGCGCTTATCGGTTAAGGGCATCCCATATTTTCAATTAGATTTCTATTCATATAAGGGAGAAAAGTTCCAGCAGTATAAAGACTTGTGCAGTTTCGTTGTTGAATGTGATGCGATAGAATCAAAATTGAATATGGATCGTAGCAGCATTAGCAATCAGTTCGGGGACGATCCTATAGTAAAGGCCTTTCGTAAAGCGGTCATGAAAGCGTTCGATCACTTTTCTGAATCTCCGGAATATAGGACTTATACGGAACGTAGGCGTAGAGAAGACGAGGTGTCAAAGGCGGGTTTCCTTATTCAAAGACAAAAATCACTCTCATCGGCAGACCAAGAATTTGTCTGCGTCCAAGAGATCAGCGGAGATATACGCGTTTTGCACCGTGTGCCAAAAAACGAGCAAGATACGCTAGCGCTTTTCTGGAAGCTTGAAGGAGCTGGCCTTTTGCCATTTGAGAAATTTAGTTCTCTTGAACATACAGGGAATCAAGGAATTGATGTTATCGCAACTTTTCAGGTGTCAGACGTGAGTCAACTGCGAATCATGGAGCCAGTTGAGTTCGAAGCAACTTACGAAAATTTTATTCGGCACATGCATAATCCCAAACAAACTGCTCTAATCATATGTTGGGAAGTGGAAAAACCGAAATCATTAGAGCAGCTAAATCCATATACTTATCGTACAATAATCAATGATTCGATACTTACGGTGTTCGAAATTAAAAATTTTCCTGGATTGATAACCAAAAAATCCCCTGAAATCTACTAGCC
>JBAQFY010000220.1:0-2563 GCA_049287505.1 Sedimentisphaerales bacterium
GCATAGACTCCCGGCGACCATGTAAGAATCGGTATCTGCTTTACATCCACAGCACCATTAGATGGGTCCGGGCTCCCGATGGCGCCCTGAGTAGTAAAGCTCCAGACCTCGCCTTTATATGTGGCGATGGCGTCAAACTCATCGACCCGCCAGTAGTAAGTCTTAGCCAATTTAAGTGGGCCGGGGGTATAAGATGTACTTCCAAGGGGCTTACCCACAGTGGCGTTGTTCACATCGTCAAAATTATTGCCGAAATAGACATAGTGCAGTTTCGCACCGAAACCTGCCGTCCAGCTAAGCTTCACATCAGGGGCTACAAGCTCGGCAGCATCAGCCGGGCCGGGATTGTATGCAGTCCTGGGTGGAATTGTAAAGCTCCAGACCTTGCCTTTCCACGGACTGTTCGGCTCGGTGTCATTGACTTCATCAATCCGCCAATAGTAAGTCGTGCCGGGAATAAGACCATCCGGATATGCAAATCCGGGAAAACCGGCAACAAAAAACATTGCGGCCTGGTTGCCCTGGAATGTATCGGCGGCACCGTCGTTCACATCGTCAAAATTCTCACCCAAGTACACATCATGCGAGACCGCAAAATCTCCCGCCCCCCAGGCAAGGTTAACCCACGTATCCAAAAGTATGGTACCGTCAGCCGGAGTGGGACTCGAGGCAGTTGGATATGCGCCGATACCTTCCATGAGAGCCAGAATTTCGTCCGCCGTCAGTGCTCGGCTAAAAAGCGAAATATCATCCAGGGCGCCATTCATTCTGCGCGCGATCCATTCATCATTGCCATCACCACCCAGGTAGATGTTGCTGTTCCACGTGCAAGGGCCATGATTAATCTCATTGACGGACCCTGCCACACCATTGACATAGAACGTTGCCTTGTCGGGCTCAACCGTCACGGCGCAAAAGGTCCATTCGTTGTCAGGGATCATGTCGCCTCCACGGTAGTCCCACGACGTTGAAGTATCATTCCAGTGATAGGCCAACTGAAAACCGAGTACGTTGAAGCCGGTTGCAAGACCAGGTGTGCGGGTCATAATGAACGAGGACCAGTCAGGCTGCGAACCGTTCGTCTTGATCCATCCCGCCATCGTGGCTTCCGTTAGCACAACATCCAGAGGGGGGATTTCAATCAAAGTTGGCCCGGTCAGTTGCACGGCGCTGCCGCGGTTACCCTCAACCCAGGACGGATTACCATATACGAAGGTCCCGTCGTGGCCGTTGCCGGAAGCATCACCCACAACGGTACCTGCCCCTTCATCACACGTCCACCAAGCTATAAGATCCGGATCATAACCATAGACCAGATTCATTGGGGCTAAACCCAACATCATTACTACAACCAAATAAATCAATTTTTTAGACATAATAATCCTCCTTCAAAAAGAGTTAAAACAAGTACGAATTATGTTTTGGCCACACACCAAAACACCCGTTGTTTTCAACAAACAAACTCAACCAAAACGACCGATAATAATTTTTACACTCGTTACATTTAATCTATGTCTGCCCAGGACAATTTTTTACGACTCGATACTACCTCCTTCCTTCACCCCGTCCCGTCTTTGCCGCAAGGCATCCGCCGCAAGGCGTCCCTTTCGGGACCGCGGACGACGGGCGGGATTCAAAAAACATCAAGCGTTACAACACACTTTAAGCACAAAGCCTCCTGCTTTTGCAAGGGTAAACTCGTCCCGGTGAAAACGGAAACCCGAGTTTCCAAACAATTTTTTCTTCGTAACTCCGTTCTCCATAGCAAATCTGCTGCGAAGGACGAAGCGACTTCGCAGAGCAGTGCAATCCCGAAAATGATAAGCTAAAATTTATTATCTCTAAAGGAGCCTATACAAAATTGGTACAGGCCCCGAATTAACGCGAATCTGCTATAAACAACCTCACAGTTTACTTAACAGCCAAATCTCTGCTTATGGTGCCGGCTCCGGCGGCGGAGGATACAGCCGAATATCATCGAAGTACATTGTGCCTGAGCCACCAGCGACCGGATTCTTCTTGTTACCAAGACCAAGGGCAATCGTATTGACATTGGCCAGGTTCACGCCCTGGTCTGCAAACGCCTGCAGGTCGATATTCCACCGGGTCCATTCATCTATCTGCGCTGCATTCGGATTATCGTGATTGACCACCGCGCTGCCATTGAGAGCAACATACAATGTCTCGGCAGCGTTGTCCGAATTGCCCCTGAACCAAATTGTTAATGTGCTGACACCATTTTCAGTCCAGTCACGCGGATAAGTCAGCGTCTTCTGTGCCTCTGAATACCTGAGGACGCTGTTGTCATAGAATAAAGGCACCGATTGGCTGCCTCCGTGAACGATAGTTTCCTCACAATAAGAACCGGTGGTTTCGTCGCCAACCATTGAGCCGGTGCCGTTACCGGCATAGGCAGGTTCATTACCATGAGCGGCATAGCCAAGCCCATCTTTCCATGCCCACCATATTTCGTTATTGCCAACATCGTAGTCCTCAAAATCGTCCACGATAAGGAAGTTGGCCGTCGTAAAGCTCCAGACAGGACCCACCCAAGGACTGTCAG
>JBAQFY010000221.1:0-15608 GCA_049287505.1 Sedimentisphaerales bacterium
GCCGCCGAGGCTTAAACCTAAACAGCCGAGTCTATTTTCATCAACTTCTTTTCTTCCGACCAAGTAGTCCAGCGCTTGTCTATTATCCAAAACTGTTTGTCTAAAGTAATCTTCAACCTCTTCCGCACTCTCGGTATCTTCTAAATCGACCTCCCTGTTATGTACAACAGCACAATTAAAACCATTGGATGCGAAATGGCGGGCAAAACCCTTAACAGAAAAATCTACTCCACCGGATATCGGAAGAATAAGCACAGTAGGAAATTTTCCGTGCTTCTTCTGCATGTAGTAGTCAATTTTTATATTCTCTGTTCCGAAGACATTTAGTGCCGAAGGAAACTCCACTCTCTCGATAACGTACCGTTTCCTTTCATCAATTTTCTCAACTTTAGCTTCGATAGTACGCCTGGGGTAGCTGTAATACTTCAGCATCTCCGCACTTCTCTTGCCTGGACCAATATAAGCCGGGTCACATCTGTAATGCGCACACGAAGATAACAATATTAGTCCGGAGGCCAAAATTGACTCGAACAGCACTCCACAGGATGGCTTGCGCCATTTGAGACTCGTATAACCTTTTGACTTCGTGACAACTGTGTGTTCCAATTCCGACATACGGCAAAAGCTCTCCTGATTTTTGGATACCGGTTTCTCCGAAAGGGGTCCCGAGGACTAAACGTTTCACATAAGTTTTGTACAAAAAACACCTTACTTATACCACTCTACCCGGAAATCGGCAATGCTGAGAAATAATGATTTTTCGAGAGCGGGCTTGCCTGTACAGCGGGCATTCTTCATTACCCTGCCCTTGATATAGAACGACCGTTGTGAATTACTGGACTTGAAGGTACATTTATGATATGCTTCTGATAGCTTAAGAACGGCCCAATCGGGAACAGAGTTATTAACAGCGGTTAGCTGTCAAAACGATTTGAATAAGGAGTCTGAAAATGACCACTCAAAATATCACCAAAGCCTGCCCTGAACGTAGCCGAAGGAATGCAAAAAACCAAAATCTCACGCGCCGAAAATTTTTAACGACAGGTTGTATGGTTTTGTCCGGCGCGGGAATCGGCTTAGGGGCGCAAAGGCTCCTGGGTGAACCACGCCTGTCGAAGACGGGACGGGGTGAAGAAAGCACAAAACCAATAACGGTGCCGAACATCGAACCGGGATTTGTCGGACCTCAATTCTTCGATGAACGTGAAGAGCAGGCACTGTTAGAGGTATTGGAATCCCGTTCTCCTTTCCGTTTTTGGGGGCAGGGGAAACCGACAAAGGTGCTGCGCTTTGAAGAAAATTTTGCACAATATATGGGCACGCGCTTTGCGCTGGGCGTGACCTCGGGCACGGCGGCTTTGGACTGCGCGGTGGCAGGTCTCGGTATTGGGCCGGGCGATGAGGTGATTGTTCCGGCTTACACCTGGTGGTCGGACTATACTTGTGTGGTCCACGCGGGGGCCCTGCCGGTCTTTGCCGACATTGACCGCACATTTAATCTCGACCCCAAGGATTTCGAACGAAAGATTACTCCCCGCACCAAAGCAGTCATTGCCGTCCATTTGCTCGGCGGGCCTTGTGATATTGACCCCATTATGGAGACCGCCCGTAAACGCGGGGTGGCGGTCCTGGAGGATTGCGCGCAATGTGTCGGCGGCTCTTATCACGGAAAGAAACTGGGGGCCATTGGTGACGTGAGCATTTATAGTTTTCAGGTAAACAAAATTATTACCTCAGGAGAGGGCGGTGCTCTGGTAACGAGCGACCCGGTCATTTACGAACGCGCGGCGCGCTTCCACCATATGGGCTTAATACACGGGGTCTTCCTTGACCGTTCAGGTCCCAGCCAGGTGCAAACTTTTGCCGGGGAGAACTTCAGGATGAGTGAGTTTACAGGAGCGGTACTTGGGGCGCAACTGACCAAGCTCGATTCAATGGTCGCTCAACTGCGCTGCAATGCAGAGGCCATCCATGAAGGTATTAAAAACCTCTCCGGCATTCAACTGCGCCACCGCCCAGACCCGGAAGGTGACATTGGTTACGGCGTCTATTTCGAGATGAAAGACAAAGCAGAACGCGACCGCTGCATTCGGGAGCTGAGGAAACGAAGGGTTCCGGCGTCCACGCTAACAGGTTCGGTTCTGCTGCCCATCGAAGAATCCGTGATGAACAAACGAACCCGGCATCCCGACTGGCCGTCATTTAACAGCCCGGAAGGGAAGAAAATCAAATATGGCCCAGACAGCTGCCGGCAAACGCTGGAAATATTCGACCGTTTCGTCCAGGTCCGCGTCGGCGCGAAATACACCCAGCGAATCAACGACTATATCATTGACGCCGTCCGCCAGGTCTATAAGTCTCTGGTATAATCTTCTGCGAGAAACCAAGCCTACAAGGTTTTCAAAGAAATCATCGTGTTGACGATAGCAGTCATAATGATTACGAATTGACTACAAGGCTTGAGATTCCAAGCAATAGTGTTACAATGTCGTATCATTATACAGTCCGCATGAATAATTTGGACAGAAAGGGGTCTTGCAAAATAAAACGCTATCCTACAATAGAATCGTGGTTACCGATGCTGCTGGCAATTTACCTGCTGGCCGGCGCAGCAGAAGCAAACGAGAACGATGTGATGACGCGGGCCAAAGAGATTCTCGATATAACCGGCGTGCAAGGTGGCATCGTGGTCCACCTTGGCTGTGGTGATGGGAAGTTGACGGCGGCCCTGCGCGTGAGTGACAGCTATACGGTTCATGGACTTGAAGCAGACCCGGCCAAGGTTACGAAGGCGAGAAACCATATCCAGGCGAAGGGTATCTACGGGCCCGTCTCTGTTGAGCGATTTTCGGGTTCTGTACTTCCATACACAGACAATCTAATTAACCTGATTGTTGTGCAGTCCACTTGGGGACGCCTTTCGGCGGATGCGGGTAAGGTCTCCAGGGACGAGATGATGCGAGTCCTGGCTCCCGGAGGAGTGGTTTGCGTTTATCACAATGGCAAATTGAGAAAGACCGTCAAAGCCTGGCCCGACAATATTGACCAATGGACTCATTTCTTACATGACGCAAGCAACAACGCGGTTGCCAACGATTCTGTTGTTGGGCCACCTCGAAGTCTCCAGTGGGTTGCGCCGCCGCTGTGGCTTCGAAGTCATGAAACACCGTCGGGGATTCAGTCGCCCGTCTCGGCCGGCGGCCGACTGTTCTATTTCTTCGACGAAGGGCTTATCGGCATCACTGACGAGCGTCTGCCAGACCGTTGGTCGCTTGCTTGCCGGGACGCTTTCAATGGCAAGCTGCTTTGGAAGCGGCCGCTCGAGGCCTGGGGCTGGCGCGAGTGGAGTCTGGAACGATACCAAGGAAAAGACTGGACAACGTTGCGTGCTGCGCGAACCGATGTGCCCGACGAGAACCAGCGTCGAATTGTGGTTGATGGTGACCGGCTCTACACAACACTCGCATACCGGGCTCCAATGTCGATACTAAATGCAACCACAGGTGATGTCATTACTACGATTGAAGAGACACGTTGCACGAGTGAGATTATTGTCAGTAACGGCATCGTTCTCGTCTATACTCGACAAGTACCGGAAGGCGTCGCTAAACGCAGAGGAGCTAAGGATGTAGCTGGAGCTGCATTGATTGCTGTCCACGGTCGGACGGGAAAGGTGCTCTGGGATAAACAAATCACCCCAATACGCCCTCTGGCATTGGCGATTGACAACGGACGCATCATCTATCTGAGCGGGAAAGACCTTGTCTCGCTCGACTTGAACAATGGCCGTGAGTTGTGGAGAGTCCAACCGAAGCAGACAACACCGAAGACTTTGCTTACCGTCAACGATGTTATCGTCATGCAGGGTGGAAAGTTTGTCGCCGCATACGATGCGACGGACGGCAGGTCCCTTTGGGGAAAAACCGTACCGCCGATAGCCGGGGGCGAAGGGGATGACCTGTTCGTAGTCGATGGACTGGTTTGGCGCGGGATACTCAGTGTGGACGACAACGGCAAGCCGGTACAAAAAAGCCCAAATGCACTGGTCATCGGCTGGGACCTTCGCTCGGGCGAGGAGAAGAAACGTATCCTCGTCAAGAACCTGCGAAGCCCGGAACACCACCATCGTTGCTATCGCAATAAGGCAACCATCCGGTATCTAATCAGCTCTTACGAAGGTGCTGAGTTCCTCGATTTCCAGGCAGACAACCATTCCCAGAACAACTGGCTTCGTGGTGCATGCAAGTACGGAATGACGCCGTTCAACGGCATGCTGTATGTCCCGCCTGACCAGTGTTTCTGTCAGCCCGGCTCGAAGTTTTTAGGATATGCAGCAGTGACGGCCGGGCCGGATGTTGCACTCGAAGCTGTCGCAGATGAAAAGCGTATTGAGAAAGGCCCTGCTTACGGAACAGTTACTGATACAGAATCCGCCTCCGAGAGTGACTGGCCGACGTATCGTCACGATGCATCTCGCAGCGGTACGACCCGCACGTATGTCCCTTCCAATGTGATGATTGATTGGAAGGTTATGCTGGCCGGCACGCTGACAGCTCCAGTAGCTGCCGGCGGCAAGGTGTTTGTCGCCAAGCCGGACGCGCACACCCTATATGCGTTGGAAATGGCAAGTGGTAAAGTAATGTGGCAGTTTACCGCAAACGGGCGCATTGACTCGCCTCCGACGATATATCGAGGGATGGTACTCGTGGGTTCTAAGGATGGATATGTTTACTGCCTGCGCGCATCGGACGGTGAACTCGTGTGGCGGTTCCTGGCGGCACCGACCGACAGGCGAATTGCCTATTTCGACCAGGTCGAGTCAGCCTGGCCGGTCCACGGAAGTATTCTCGTGGACAATCCTTCGAGCGGCTCAGGACAAGCTACGGCGTACTTCACGGCAGGACGCTCCACATATCTGGATGGCGGAATCCGAGCTTATGGGCTTGAACCGGCAACAGGAAAAATTCTCCACAAAGGTATTCTGGAGGGACCGAATCCTTTCAAAGAGGGTCGGCGTGACGTCGCCTTCTTTATACTTGGAGCTAATTCGGACGTGCTCGTCAGCGAAGGCGGGTATCTCTATATGCGCCAGAAGAAAATGACACCAGAACTGGAGGAGGTCAAAGTGGATGTCCTGTCGAGCAAAGGCGCTCAAGACGTTGGCCTGCATATCTTCTCAACAGCCAGTCTGTTAGACGGCTCCTGGTACAACCGTACGTTCTGGATGTACTCGAAGCGTTGGCCAGGCTTTCAGTTAGCGAACCAGGCCCCGAAGACCGGACAGCTTCTTGTGGTTGATGACGAGAAGACTTACGCAGTCCGCGTGTTCTATCGTCGGAACGTGCACAGTCTGATGTTCTTCCCGGGCAAGGAAGGTTACCTGCTGTTTGCCGACCTCAATACGAACGAGCCGCAGATTGTCGGTGAGCAAGGGGCGCGTGAGCCGGTCAAATGGCTGCCTCAATCCGACTTTTCGCGCGCACGCAGCGACGAGACACGAAAGCTGGAAAGCAAGGCCTTCGGACTGGACAAAATGATAGGCTATACGCGAGCTGAACCGCCTCTCTGGATTCAGTGGCTGCCGGTGCGAATCCGCGCCATGGTAAAAGCAGGCGATACTTTGTTCGTGGCCGGCCCTCCGGATGTTTTTGACTCGAAAGACCCCTACGCCGCCTTCGAAGCACGTAAAGGAGCAAAGCTCGTGGCGGTTTCAGCCAGGGATGGGAAAAAACTGTTTGAAACAGCCCTTGAGTATCCCCCCGTGTTCGATGGTATGCTCGCAGCAGGTGGTCACCTCCTCGCTTGCCTGCTGGATGGAAGTGTTGTGTGCTTATCTGGGAAGTAGTGGTGGACAGATTTAAGTAACAGGAAATAAAGATGACGGTTCAAAACAATATACGACGGTCTCAGAGCAGCCGGCGTGACTTCCTGAAGCTGGCGGGCCGTAGTACGGTCGCGTTTGCCTTCTTTGAAACCGCGGGGCAATATCTACTGGCCGCTCGGAACGAAAAGACAACGAGGAGTAATATTGTCCTGGTGCTCAGTGACGACCACCGCTACGACTTTATGGGGTTTATGAAAGAGACGCCGACATTCCTGGAGACGCCGAACATGGACCGAATGGCGCAGCAAGGAGCGCATCTGGTCAATGCGTTCGTCAGCACCTCGCTGTGCTCGCCGAGCCGGGCGTCGATACTCACCGGACAATACATGCACAACCATCACATCGTTGACAACCAAAGGCCGGCGCCAAAGGGAACGGTGTTCTTCCCGCAGTACTTGCAGAAAGCCGGCTATCAGACAGCCTTTATCGGCAAGTGGCACATGGGTCACGAGGACGACTCACCAAGACCCGGCTTCGACTACTGGGCAAGCTTCAAGGGCCAGGGCACCTACTTCGACCCAACGCTCAACATCAACAACAAGCGCCAGAAGTTCGAGGGATACACAACCGATATTCTGACCGACCAGGCCTTGATGTGGCTCAAGGACGTTCGAGACACCAAACGGCCGTTCTTTCTCTATCTGTCGTTCAAGGCCGTTCACTACCCCTTCCAGCCTGCCACACGCCACCAAGGCCGCTACGAAAAAGCCAAGGTCAAACGCCCGGAAACGATGGCCAACACCGAAGAGAACTATCAGACGCAGCCGCATTGGGTCCGTGAGCGGCGCTATAGTATTCACGGTGTTGACCATATGGAAACCGGACAGTACGACAATGACCCCGTGCCGTCGTTCGACGAGCTGTACCTGCGGTATTGCGAGACCGTGCACGGGCTGGACGAGAACCTCGGGCGCGTGCTGAAATACCTGGACGAGACGGGCCTGAGCAAGTCAACGCTGGTGGTTTACATGAGCGATAATGGCTTTGCACTCGGAGAGCACGGCTTCTACGACAAGCGGGATGCATTCGAGGAGTCAATCCGCGTGCCGATGCTCGCGTACGCCCCAGGGATGATTGAGCCGGGCACGAAGGTCACGCAGATGGTACAGAACATCGATATCGCCCCGATGCTGCTGGGCGCGGCCGGCGTGCAGCCGCCAAAGGCGGCGAAAATGGACGGGCAATCCTTTCTGCCGCTGCTGCAAGGCAAGTCGATACCCTGGCGCGACCACATCCTTTACGAGTACTACTGGGAGTGGAACTTTCCCGCCACGCCGACGGTGTTTGCCATTCGCACCGAACGGGACAAGTACATCTTCTATCACGGTTTGTGGGACCACGACGGATTCTACGACCTGCAGACCGATCCACACGAGCGACACAACCTGATTAACGTGCCCGCTTACAGCGAGCGTATAGAAGCAATGAGAAAACAGCTCTTCGATGAGCTCGAGGCCGGCGGTGGGCTGGACATCTCTATACGCCGCCCCCTCGGCGAGCGCCTCGACCAGCGTAAAAACAAACGCTGAATTCCCCTATCCTGCAATGTTATGGAGCCGAGCTCAATGTCCATGCTTGTACCATTGAAGCTGGTAAGTTTTGTGTCGTGAGGCGCTTTAAATTGAAAGCCGGTGGACGTCCTTTGAGACGTAATCCCAGATGGTAAAGTAATCAGCTAAAATTGCAGACAAACACATACAGAATAATAATGTTCTTTACCATGCCACAAAAATACACCTAATAGTCTGCAGATTAATTCAGCTTTCGTTGTTTTATATATTTTTGCAGATTGAAACCACACTTGAAACAATGCTGTTTTCTTTTGTCCCAAATAATACCCTGAGCGTTACAAGCCGGGCACTTATCAAAAGTCAAATCTGCGCAGATGTGTGGATTTCTGACTAAAGCCCTAATCATGTGTATTAGCTCGCTTGGCATTTTGCACACTCCTCCAAAAAAGCATGCCCACCGGATTCGGCAAATCACGACACCCGTAATTACATAAACCCACGGGATTCTATACTGGTTTTATCCCGAACATTGTCCGTACTCAATATTGCTCATCTACAGAATTAGCGGGTAGTATTGCTTATTTGAACTCCTCCCGAGATAATGTTGTCGCTCTAAGATAAAAATGATATTCCAACCGTTTGGTATATCGGCTAATTCCGTGACGGATTTAACTTGATTGACGGTTTTTCCGGCAGCAGTTGAGACGATGCGTTTTTCAAAAGTTGTTGCCGTGGTTTATTTTGTCGCGTCCATAATACTGTTATGAACCGCATAGCTGTTCAACCAAACGTCCGATAAATTCCCGCTGGCAGTCACGTAGTCTCTAAGAAGTTTCTCCCACTTTGATGTTCCCCCCATAAGCTATCGTATTAAATTCATATCAATGCTGCGCACAACTTATTTGTTAGATAGAACTTATAAGCACGAGGCAGTTTGCAGGGAAATAAGCTCCGGCTGTTTACCGCAATTAAGGTCTTACAGCAACAATATTAAGGGTATAAAAGCAGCAATCGAAAAAAATTATTTTTTTCTGTTTTTTCTTTACATTTTACACCTTTTTTGGGATAATATACGTTCTAATAAAGAGAGCAAATTAAATAGCATTTTACGTGGGAAAAGAATAATTATAGTGTAACATCTCTTATATGAATTTGGTTTATGTCAAGCCTGTAATGGAGTGAAAACGAGGGGAGAAAATATAGTTTCTTTCCGGAGGGAAGGAGGCTTAGCTACGAAAGGCAGGAGTTCTTTCTTTCTCTCTCTTCGACAAAGATTTGAATTATTATGGATTTAAGGAGGATACACATGAGTTTATCGAGAAGGACAACGACCTTGACAATGACAATAACGTTATTTTTGTTCCTGGTGATACCCTGTCTTGCTCAAACACCCATACAACAAGAAAGAAAAGCTGAGTTAGAACGGGTTTTAGAAAAACTACGAAAAAAGGCAGAAGACAAAACATCTTCGGCTGGGTTGACTTTTCCCGAGGATACAAGTCAACAGTTTTTGGTCAAGGAGCTGCGGATAAGCGGCAACGACCTAATCTCAACAGCAGAGCTGCTGAAAGAGCTACCTTTTGCTTATAAAACTTCTGAACAGATAAATGACAAGACCGTCGAGCAAGTCTATGACTTCCGAGTCTTACATGATGTAATTTTAGAACCGGGCCAGGAACATGAAGTTTCACTGAAAACCATACAGGGCTTCACCAAGTATGTCCTGTCAGTATATCAGGAGGAAGGTTATGCCGGCATCTACGTGTATATTCCAAACGCAGCGGTTCAGGGAACTGCTTTAGTAGATAATGTGCTACCTGTAGAAGTTTTGGAAGGCAAGATAGCAGAGATTGCGGTGGAGAGATATAATTTTAACCTCGAGGAGATGGAAAAAGGATTTTTGAAAGAATCCGCACTTAAATCCTGGTCGCCGGTAAAGGAAGGCGAGGTAATCCAAAAGGACAAAGTGGATGATTTTGTCAAGCTGCTCAATCTTAATCCTGACAGATATGTTTCAGCCGTTATCTCAAGAAGCGCTGAGCCGAACGCTTTAAATTTAACGTATGACGTTTATGAAGCGAATCCCTGGCACTGGTACCTGCAGGTAGATAATTCCGGCACAAAGGACAGACAATGGAGTCCGAGAATAGGTGTAACTAATACTAATTTTACAGGCATGGACGATAGATTTTCTGCAATGTATCAAGCTCCGTGGGACTCAGGTATAAATGAAAACTACGCATTTTTTGGAAGCTATGATTTTCCCCTTCTGACGCCTCGGCTTCGTTTAAACTTCTATGGCGGGCACAGCGAGTTTAACGTGACCCCGCAGGGCGGTCCATTTAATTTCCTTGGTAGAGGCTCATTCTATGGAAGCGTATTGAGCTACAATGTATTCCAGATGGATAACTGGTTTGTTGACGTTACCGGTTCGCTAAGCCAGGAAAACAGCAAGGTCACACCTGCGCTGGGATTAGCAAGCGATGTTAAAATGGATTTGTGGGGGGTTGGGGTTAATATCCACCGTTCAGATGATATGTCAAATACATCCCTGACATTTAACAGGATTCAGAGTATGGGTGGTTCCAGTAGAGATGAGTTTAACAACGCCCGGCAGGATGCAGACCCTGATTTTGCTATTTACAACTTGGGCGCTATCCATAGTCAGTATCTCGAGACCAGCAAAGTTAATCGAGTCAGTGCCTCTTTCCGATTGATAACATCCAATGAAAGACTGGTCCCTGCAAAAATGACGACCTTTGGAGGATTCTACTCCGTCAGAGGTTATGATGAAGATGAAATTGTTGCCGATGGCGGTCTCCTTATGTCGGGTCAATACGAGTTTGACCTGGTGAAGCACAGAGAATCCTTAGAGAAACCTGTAGCGAAATCAGAAGCTACGTCAGAGGAAACGCTGGATACCAAACCATGGTTAAGGAAACTGGCACCATTAGCCTTTATTGATTTTGGCCAAGCTAAAATAAAAAGTCCCATCGTGGGTGAGCAGGGAACTCGGGAGCTCTGCTCAATAGGCGTGGGTACGATAGCTGAGCTCGGAGATAATTTTAGTGCAGGCATATATTACGGCTGGCCCCTTCGGGGAACCGACCAGACGAATAGCGGCGACGGCCGATTGAACTTTAGCTTTATATACCGATTTTAATTTAAAGCGTTCAGTCCCGTAATCGTAAGCGGGATAAATATACTATGTGTAATTTAACTGCTCAAAAATAAATGAGGAGGAACTATGGAACTCTCAAGAAAATTTTCAAAAAGATGTTATTTTAAGAGCGCTATCGTTATCGTTTACTTTCTGACGTACTGTATGCTCTTCAACACGTCACTTCCGATAGCACTTGCGGGGCCCGAGGGAGCACAGGTCGTTAACGGTCAGGTTTCATTCCAGCAAAGCGGTTACAATACCGCTATAACCGCCTCTGACAAATCAATCATCAACTACAGCGGTTTTGATATTGCGCGCCCGGAGATTGTTCAGTTTATTCAACCCGGCAGCAGTGCTTCCGTGCTAAATAGGATACTCTCGGCAAATCCAACGAACATTAACGGAACTCTGCTGGCTAACGGCAGGGTTTTCTTCGTTAATCCTGCAGGTGTCTATATCGGTGCCGGGGCCAGAGTTTGTGTTAACCAGTTAGTTGCATCAGGCCTGAATATAACAAACTCCGATTTTATAAACGGACAATACAATTTTGTCGGAGGTGACGGGGCCGTTATAAACAGCGGGGATATTTCCGCAGAAAAAGTTTATCTGATTGGCCGGCAGGTGGCCAACTCCGGCAGCATAAGCTGTCCGGCCGGGTATATCGTAATGGCATCCGGAGACAGAGTATTCCTTGGCGAACCCGGCACTGATGTCATGCTGGAGGTGGATACGCCATCTTTGCCCGGGCCGGCTGAGACGATTGAAGGTTCAGGCGTTCTCAACGAGGGCACGGTCGATGCTGCCGGCGGCAAAATAGTGCTCGCTGCGGGGGATATTTACTCACAGGCAATCTCAAATACAGGCTCATTGTCAGCTTCGGTTGAGACCGGCGAAGCCGGACAGATAAAACTTACCGCCGATGGTGGACAAGTTACCAATACCGGCACAATCGAGGCCTCCGGCGATAATGGCGGGTCAATAACTATTGATGGCGGTAACGTTACACTTACCGCTGACAGCGTTATTCACGCTGACGCAACAGGAGCAGGAGATGGAGGCGAGGTTCTAATTTACGCTGATAACCTTGAACTTGACGGAGTGGTTACAGCCGCAGGCATTGATGGGTACATTCTTTTTGACCCGATAGACATTCTTGATATTGACCAAGACGCAGCAGATGCAATAGAAGTCTCACTTATAGGCACAGCGACGGTGGACGTTGCAGCAAATGTAACAATCAACCTGAATGGCGAGATTGATTCCAGCGTACAGACGAATGACCATACATTGAACTTTAAAGACGACAACGCCAACAACGACCTGACCATCAACCTCAACGATAAGATAATACTCGGTGACAATCAGACTCTGACCGGCGATGGTACTACGATAAATGTCGCTTCAACAGGACTAATTCAAAATGGTATTGACGTTGCGGCGACTAACGCGACCGTCAGCATCGCGACAAGTGGTTCTCCTTATACTGAGGATTTGACTATTACTACAGATGGCTTGGAGTTGACATCTGCCACAGGCGATGCCGATGATGTAACCATCAAGGGCGTGGCTAATGTTGACTCTGGCCTATTTCCACTGGCTGCGCCTAATATAGAAATCCTTGGCGATGATGTTACAATTCATGGCTTCACAATAGAGGGTCCTGACCCTGTAGCCGGTAAATATGCAAGTGGCATGGTCATTGGTGGGCTAAATGTCGAGGTCTATGACAACAAATTCCTGGTTACAAACGCCGATACATGGGACGATATTTCACAGGGTATCCAAACCTACTATGGCGGTGTCAACCCCGCCGGTACAGACCTTTCAGGTTTGAATATTCATGATAACGAATTTGACGCTCTGGGGGACGGTACAGCCGGTTATGAGGCAATCTATATCAACCGAGTGACAACAGACCCGACGCCGACGGGGGCGGTGACGATAGCAGATAACACTTTCAACGGGCCACTGATTCGCGGCATCACAACAGAGCGGTCTAACGTGACAATTAGTGGCAACACGATTAACACAACGCTGTTGGCGGACGATGCCGATAGCGTAGGCGAGGCATTCCAAGGTATTCTGGTACGAGATGGGGCTCTCGGGAACCAGCAGGATGTTATTATCAGCAACAACACTATCAGTGGCGTTGGGGCAGGCGAGGGCTTCGCACAGGGTATTCGAATTGGGACGACCGGCCAGACGTTGACAAATATCACCGTTCAGGAGAACACGGTAACGAACAACACCACTGGTGTACAGGTTCGCTCTTCCGCGGATGGAGTTGTTGTAAACAACAATGCCATAAGCGGAAACACTACTTATGGCGTGGAAAACATGGATACAGGCAATACCCTTGATGCATCGGGCAACTGGTATGGGACTAATACGGCGGCTGGCGTAGCCGCTGAGGTAAGTGCAAATGTTGACTATACGCCGTGGTTGGATAGTGGTACCGATGTGAGTGGTGATCCTGGTTTCCAGGGAGACTTTTCGAATTTACATGTTGATGACGACAGTCCACAGGTTGGGTCTGTTGGGCGCGTTCAGGAAGGTATCAATCTGGTTTCCGGTAGCACCGTTACGGTTGAACCTGGTACTTACAACGAGAATTTGACGGTTAATAAGGCAAACCTTACCCTGCAGTCAACGTCAACTACGGGCACAATTCTAACGGCTAACAATGGGGTAGTTGTTGACATACTTGGCGGTGGAGATTATTTCACTCTGGGTGGTACAGATGGCAAAGGCTTTACAATCAATAGCCAGGCTGGCACGAGTTTCCTGGTCCAGCTTGCAAACGGCCCACAAAATGTTGAGGTTTCCTGGAACGAACTCGATACAACGGGTAATGCCTCAATGGGTATCTCGGTGGGCGCCGCTGGGGCGTCAGGATTGAACATTAATAACAACACATTCACGGCTGGGGACCTCGGCGATGGCTCCATTTGGGGTCCAGATATGGTTGACGTATCAGTAACTAACAATACCTTTACGGGTCCGGCGGTTCAGGCTGCCAGCGGCTACGCTGTGCAGTTTGCCGGCGTAACCGGCACCTCGGCCATCCAAGATAACATTATAGACGATTACTGCATGGGTATCGTCATCCATAATGGTACGGGTACGAGCGGCCTGAGTATCAGCGGCAACGAGATTAGCGACAGCAGCAACGGTATTCGATTCTACCAGTATAGCCCAAGCACGAACGGCGATATGACGACTGTTACTATCACCGAAAATACACTGACCGGCAACAAGATTGGTTTGAGGATAGGCGACGGGGCGAACGTTTTGGCCAGCAACTTCATAATTCAAAACAATAGCTTCTCTGGCAATACAACGGCCTTGGCTAATGAGCATAACTCGGAGGATGTTGTGGCGACACAGAACTACTGGGGTTCTGCAGATGGCCCCAGCGGGATAGGTCCTGGCTCCGGTGACCCAATTACTACACCCGGTGGCCGGAATGTTGACTATAGCCCGTGGTGGGGTGGCGATTATGTTGGTGACCCTACTCACAGTTTGCCTTGGACGTGGGGTACGGATGACTCCATCCAGGATGCCGTTGACCTTGCCTTGGCAGGCGATACTATCAACATCATTCAAGGCGTTTACACAGAAAACTTAACTATCAATAAGCAGTTTGCCAGTGTCAACTTCACAGGAAATGGGAGTGTGGCTTCTGAAATCGACGGCACAGCGGACTTGGTGAATGCTAACCTCGCTCTTTACACACAAAATAATGGCGCTCTTACTCTTAATACTGTAACTGATACAGGTACCGATAGCAGCCTGTCGGTGAATACCGGAAACGGCACGCTGAACCTGGATGAAAACGTTACAGCAAACGGTGGGGTTACGCTTAACGGCGGTATTATAAACGTAGGAAATGATAGTAGCGACAAGGTTGACTCTGATGGCGCAGTTTCTATTACAGGAACAGGAACTGTGACCACAAATGGAGTAGTCGATCCTACCACTGTAAGCATTACATCTAATAATGATGTTACAATCAATAACACAGTAACAGCCGACAATTTGATAACCGTCACTGCTGGAACGGATGGTTCCGGCAGTGTTACTGTGGACCATAGCAGTAGCAATACGGGCAGCCTGCAAACTACAGCGGCTGGCAGCGACATTACAATAACAGCTGGGACAGTTGGCGGGACCAGCGGAGATATTCTGCTGGTAGATGATGCGACTATTATAACAAGCGGCGGGACAGGGAACGGGCATCTGGTTACCCTAAACGCCCACCATGGTGTGATAACAATGGATGATGGAGCGCTAATCAACGCAGGCGATGGCAAGATAGATATGGATGCCGGCGGTGGTAACATAACGCTTGGCGGTCTTCTGACAACGAGTAATGCAACCGACGCTATAACAATAACGACTAATGCCGCTGTTGTGGACGGCGGTGATACAGATGTTGATGTTGTGGCAGCCAATGGTCGATTAGTGATAGATGCAGCAACCGGTGTAGGTAGTGCAGACGATATTGAGACAACGGTGGCATCGGTTGACATAGACAACTCGACCTCTGGTGATATTAAGATAGATGAAACAGATGGTTTGAATATCATCAAGATAGCCCAGGCTACTGCAGGCAATATTGATGTTACTGCTAACGGAGCAATAAACGGTGTGACAGATGACAGCACAGCCGACGTAAGCGGTGCGACAGTGAATCTTACTGCCGCTGCCATAGGAACCGCAACCATCCTCGATGTAGCTGCCTCAACCGCTCTTAATGCGGATACCTCAGTGGCCGGTGGCAATATCCTTATAGATTTGCTGTCAAATACAACTATAGACGATGTCAAGGCCGGCACGGGAGATGTAACCCTGGACGCTACAGGGTATAACATAGATGCTGATACAGATGACAGCACAGCTGATGTAAGCGGTGCGACAGTGAATCTCATTGCCAGTGCCATAGGAACCGGAACCATCCTCGATGTAGCTGCCTCAACCGCTCTTAATGCGGATACCTCAGTGGCCGGTGGCAATATCCTTATAGATTTGCTGTCAAATACAACTATAG
>JBAQFY010000222.1:0-4860 GCA_049287505.1 Sedimentisphaerales bacterium
GTAGGGTGCGATATTTCGCACCACTTTGACTTGACTCTTCACGAGATACGAGCCATGAATTGTTTGTCGGCAGTTGCCTTTTTTTAGTTGTTTATCTTGTCTCCATATCATCATATGATTTCATGAATCATATGGACCGAGGAAACGTATGCCGTTGAAGTGAATCAGATGGGTGGGAGCTTCTGCAACCCAGACCTCGGTTTCCCAGGATATCACACTGAGATATGATGCCATTACCGAGCGATTGGGAAACGCAGTGATATAGACGAGCTTTCCTTTCACGCTACTGAACAAATTGGCCAGTTCTTCTCGGCGTTTCCCGTCTACAGGCCCATGGCTTGTAACTGCTTCGATAAGTATAATCCAATCCTTTTTAGGATAATAAATGACAACGTCCGGCATTTTACCATGACTATCGACTTCTACTCCCAATTCTTTCAGTTCTTCGTTATTAAAATAACCCCATTTATCACCGGTATCGCCAACGTAGATAACTTTGCTGCCAGGGGCAAAGCGAGGAGCGAATTCATCAATAATATCGCGGATTAGTTCATTATGTTTGCCAGGTGTGAGCGATATCTTTTTGCTATCAGAAAAAGTTACCGGAATCATTTCCATCTTTCGTTCGCGTGCATATCTTTTCTTAAGCGTGTCAACATTTTTGAGATATTCCTTCAGATTGTCAGACCATTTTTTCTTGCCAAAGGTTTTGATAAGAGCAAGAGCTGTTGGCTCAATCTGATAACACCATCTGGGGCTATTGATGGGTCGATCTGGTTCGTCCGGATTCTCAATTGCAAGCCCAGCGGCTACGAACTGATGCATAGTCTGTCTTCGAAAAGTCTCCCGTGTGTTCGGTGCGTAATCGCGACCATAATATTCCTTGCAGAAATCCATAATCGGTGTGATGCCAATAAGATGAGCTTGAGCTTTTGACCATTGGGTTTCCGGTTTCAGATTGACAAGTGCCAGTAAAGTCAAAGCAGAACGTTCATTCTGCTGACCACGTGGGAATCCGAGAGCCTTCAATATTTTCAAAGTTTGACCGATTTTCTTTTTTGCCTTCACGGGATCGGGTGAATTAATTTTTGCCATTCTATGTACCTCATTTTCGATCAATTCGTCAATTTTATCTTGCTTAGGAAAGGAACCCAAAAATTTGCGTCCCCATTTTTCAAGAATTTGCCGGCTCGGATACTGGATCATCCTCAAATCCGTGGCGTTAACCTGCGTATGTCCATTGAAGTGCCTGAAATAAATATCCAGGAGGGATGAGTTAAGATATACGATAAGGCCCTTCGCAATGCTCTTAGGCAAACCCTGATTATGGCAGTGAAATACATTAAGATGATTTTCGAACGCAACGTAAGGAGATTTGATTCTCGTAGGATCATACAATGCAGGTGAAATCCTGTGGTACTCCTCCTTTGGAGAAAATCTTTTTACAGTTACATAATAACCTTCCGGTAAAAGGAAATTTTGTGTTTGCTGATTATGAACAAAAGCATTGGATTTGCGAATGTCCTCTTTCGGCCAGCGAATGAAATCATCTTCAAAATGTGCCGGATAGATCAGAGGCACAGTATTATTTTCAGGATGCTTGCGCAGATATTCTTCAGCCCGAAAATCTACAACTCTGCCAGTTGATACACTGATACCGAAGTCATCGAGTCTATGCGTAAAACAGTTGATCCGGTCAATAACATACTGATCCAGTTCATTGGTTGATATATGAATGAATAAGTCGGGGTCTTTTGGATTAACGATTTGGTTATGCCGGACCTTTCGTATTGACCGGTGTTCGAAATCAGGCCCAATACTTTTTGATATACAGACCATTTTTGGGCTTTCCTTTTTAACCGCGTGGAAAATAATATTTTCCTGCAATACATTCTCCTCACTGAATGCACGATCACGGGCTTCAAAGATATGAATGTCCTGAAAAAACATTTCGTTAAGCAGGAGCTTTCGAAATGACTTGAAATAAGGTCCATTGCAAAAGCTTCGTGGAGTTATGGCAACCAGTTCACCACCAGGCTGAATTAATTTTATGGCAAGAGCTAAAAAGCCTGTATAGAGATTGCTTGTTACGATACCTACGGAGTTGAGCATTGACCTATGTCTTGAATCGCTCTTTATTTTTCGATACGGGGGGTTCATAATAACATGCGTATATAGTTCCTTATGCTCTTTGTTGAAAAGCTGATTTTGTAATTTATGGTAACCATAGGCGATGAAGTCCTGACGTAGCATATCGTATCCGAATTTAACTCCATTAGCAGATGCGAATTTTTCGCATTCCGATAAGGTAGAATTAAGATAATCAAAAAGAAGAGTATCTATTTCAAAGGTATAAACCGCGATTTTATCTGGTTTGCTGGGCCTGTTGCAAAATTCTTCAACAAAGGCGGCTGTCAGAGACCCTATCCCTGCTCCAGGATCAAGTAGCCTGATATTGTCTATTTTTTTTATGTTGAATAATGAGGCCATGAAATTTGCAACCGCGGCAGGAGTCATAAACTGACCCAGACTGCTTTTTTGGTAAGCATCCAGTTTCCGTGAAGCATCAATACGATAAAAATCTATCTGTTCAAGCAGTTGAATCGGCTTACAGTAGTGTAATGTTGACAATCCTTTGTTCTTCATAATTATGTATTCTACATGGTTGTAGCCTGATATTCAATGTGAAATATTATATGTCCGTAGTTAATCCATTTGATATACTTGAGTTATGAAGAAGTAATCAGGGATGATTAAGCACCTTCACCCTTTTCTGTGCACTGTACCAAAGCCATTATTAAGAACCACAAATCAAAGATGCACTCGCTCGTTAATCTCTAAACAATAATTATACTATTGAAGCGGGATTTTCAAGAAAAAAGTTCACCCCGTTAGAAACATGTCTTTTGTCTTAAGTCTTGCGTCCTGAGTCTTATTGGCCGTTAAGATAGGTAAAATATCAGGTACAATTCCCCCGCTACTCGCCTTTGCGAATATGGTCAAAAAAAGTTTATTTTTGGCCATTTTTTTGTTGACTATTGTTTGAAAAATGTTAAAATACCCGTATGTTAGCCAGCAGGCAAACATAAACCGCCAGCAGGCGACAGATATAGCGGAGAACCGCACGTTTTCGTATCAGCAGATACACGCCAAAAAGCATCGTACGTAAATATCGAAGACCCCGACACCTCGGGAGTCAATATTGGAGCGAAACGGAAAACCCTTAGAAGAATTACCAATCATGAGAATCGAGAATCCAACTTTAGCTCACTTTAGGCACTTTAGCTCACTCTTCACTAACTTACCTGCCTATAAGGCAGCAGTTATTTGCGTGCCTATAAGGCCCTATATTTACGTGCCTATAAGGCACTACATCTGTCGAGAATCCTCTACAAATCAGCCCTTTTTATGCAAAACAAACCCAATCTTGTCCGCCGTAGGCGGATTGCAAATGAATCTAAGTGCTTATATAAAAATGACTTATGAAAATAAACGCAATTGGACACTTGGTGAAAACAAACCCAATCAAACCCAATTAAAGCCAATTTCAATGCCTATCAAACCCAATCAAAGCCAATTTTTTACCCCCTTGATTAGAGTGCTTTATACTCTAAGGGGGCCTATCCCAAAGCAGCGGCAGACATTTTTTGCTCATCAAAGGTCAAGGGTTGATTTGCCTTTGGGTAAGTCAAAGCAGACCGTAATGTCCTGGCCATCGGCGTACCATGTTTGGCTTTGTAACTGCAACAGTCCATTTGCACGACTCAGTAGAATGGGCTGTCCGTCTATCATCAGCTTAGGAGCGGTTGTCGAGTTCGTTTTGATTCGGACAGTAAATCGTGTTGTGGCAAACGGGGCGTTGAAGGTTATACGGCCGCCCTGCATTTCAATCTTTGTCAGCTCTTTAGCAGCCCAATATCGGGCGATCTCACTCTGTTTCATCCAAAGCAGGTTGTCATACCGGGCGTGCATCCGCCGAACAACTTCTTTAAAAATGTTGAAGCCGATTTCTTCTCCGTTGAAATATACACCGGGCCAGTGGCAGACAAGTATCGTCGGCTCGCCTTTGTCGATGACCTGCGGCAGCCGCCCGCCCTTGAGGTCTTCGGTAATGAACCTATCGACCGAGCCGGGGACCAGTCCGTCCCAGCCGCCGAACCAGTCGCCCGTACAGCCGATTATGGACACAACGCATTTCGGATTATCACCCTCAAGGCCGGATGCGAATTGAACAAGAGGAGCAACGCTGTGGTCATCAGTAAAGAGGTCACGGAAGTAGTGTGGAATCTCGGCATTGAATACATCCCGGCACGACTGGAGCGTCGCCTTGGCCAGGTTATCGCGGTTTTGATTGCCGAAACCGCCGGGCGTCGTGATGCCTTCGCACGGCAGCCCGACGTTCTTCAGGATTCGCAGGGCGTAGGCCATATAGTCGGCAAGCTCATCGGCCGATTTGTCCTGGCTCCAGCCCGCGTTCTCGATGTAGTAGCCTGTTCGCTCCGGATATGGCCGGCCGGTCTTGATATTGATGACCCAGGTGTGGCTTATCATTTCCGGATGTATGTCCCAGTCGGGCAGCATGAGTTCGCGGACGAGCTTAAGGCTGTCATCCAGCTCCTTTTGCGACCAGCCGGGAAGGCAGCGGTCCAGCCAGCCGACGCAGGCCGGGTACGGAATGATGGTGTATTTGCCCTTTACGCCGTGCTCACGGCACCACTGGCCGAACTTGCGGACGAACGAATCGGGTATCTCACGCGGTAATTTTTTCCAGTCCTGCTTGTACCTATCCGGCCAGGCCGTGGCGAAGTGCGGTATGCCGAAGTGCGCCATGTTCACAAGGCAGGTCGAATCATCGATAAT
>JBAQFY010000223.1:0-6231 GCA_049287505.1 Sedimentisphaerales bacterium
GATGCCTTACGGCACAGAGATTGGAGCAGAAATGCACAAGTCTATTTGACTTCAACTGTCAAGGATTCTTTCAACCTTTCCCTGGTCCACGTCCATCACATACTGAATTCCACTGATTTCTTTAGCCTCCTGCGTCAAGGCTGCTATATCGTCCCTGGCTATATGTTTTAGAGTGAACTTGCGGCTACCAGCCATTAGCTGGCGTAAACCCTGGGCAAGTCGCTCGTAGTAGGTGTAAAGCCCCAGGGCACCGGTCGGGAGCTTTTCGAATTCCCCGTCACCTAATTCGGCGCGGAGGGTGCTCGCGGTCACAAATATTTCGTCTTTCGAGCTGCCGAAACGTTCTATGTACACTGGAATTTGATGCTCATCAATTGTGCGTCCGATTGTTTTACCCACCATCGCAGCGGCTATTGGGGCTCGAGCCATGCCAATCAGCTTCACAAACGGTGCGCCAAGGGCAAGCCCTTTGAAGATTTGGTCCTCAAAAGCAAATCCTCCGGCTAAAGCCAGCGCGGGCAGATACCCGCCCTTGTCGGCAATACGTTTGGCATACTGATATAATAGCGAGTGCAAATGCACAGGAGGAATGCCCCACTCATTCATCATCCGCCAGGGGCTCATCCCTGTTCCGCCGCCCGCACCATCGACAGTCAGGAGGTCGATTTTGTACCGCGAAGCAAATAAAACAGCTCTCGCCAGGTCTGCCGGCCGATAGGCCCCGGTTTTGAGAAAGATGTATTTGGCACCGGCATTACGCAGCTCCTCCACCCGCCCGGCAAAGGATTCCTCGGTTACCATCCCCACCCTCGAGTGTCTCTCAAACTCTTTGAACGCCCCCTGTTCAAAAGCCTTGATAACAATCGGGTCGGTCGGGTCCGGCAGGACCACATAACCACGCTCATACAACAGCTGGGCCTTTTTGAGCTCCGTTATTTTCACTTCCCCGCCGATATCCTTTGCACCCTGGCCCCACTTTAGCTCCACGCATTCAACCCCGAGCTTCTCAATGGCATATTCCTGTGTCCCTAATCGTGTATCCTCAACGTTTGCCTGCACGATGATAGCACCGTAGCCATCTCTTTGATGGTCCTGGTAGAGCTTCACACGGCGTTTGAGGTCGGCCGTATCGACCACCCGGCCGTTCTTGATGACAGATTCGAGGTCCATCCCAACAACGTTCTCACCGATGGTAAGGCCTGTCCCCGCCAGAGCCGAACCGATAGCCAGACCTTCCCAGTTGTTCCTGGCAACGTTTGTCGAACCGACACCTGCAATCTGCCACGGATAGCGGAACTTTATACCGTTATCATGACCAAAAGAAACCTCCAGATTGACGGCAGGGAAGATGGCCTTGTCGCTGTCGGCCTCTATACCATAAGCACCAACGGCAGTTCCCATAATATTGAAGTGCGAATAGTCCACCGGATAGGTCTTCTCAGCGGCGGTGGTTACCACACCAAAAGGCTGGGGATAAATAACCTCGTGGCCGCGGTAAGCACTCTTGCCTATCTCACACATACCGATACAGCCGTCCACACAGGTAACACACATACCCGAAGCCGGCACAACCGAACCTTCGGTCCTGTTCTTTGTTAGCGTTGCGGCTGAAGCATTTATCTTTGAAAGCGTAAGTGACATATTATCTGGCTCCTTTACTTTTTTAGTCTTACGTTTAACGTTGTCGATGCTCTGCCGCAAGGCATCCTGTGGAGTATCGATGCTCGCCCGCCACGCTGATTGGCGGGCTCGCCCTGGAAACTCGAATCTCGCTCCTTCCAGCCTCCAGTTTCTGCCGTAAGGCATCCTGTGGAGATACCAGCTTCGACAACAACAAACCAGCTTCATCCCGTCCCATCTTCGACGGGCGGGATTCATCTTCTTTAAGTTTTATCTGGCTCCTTTCTATGAAAACAGAAGTCGGAAGTCAGAAATCAGATGTCAGATATCAGAAGTCAGATGTCAGATGTCAGATTATCTGTCTTCTGTCCTCTGTTATCTGTCCTCTGTCTTCTGTTCTCTGTCCTCTGTTCTCTGTCCTCTGTCCTCTGTCTTCTGTTCTCTGACTTCTATCTCGCAAGCTACGCACGGGCTCATGTAGCACATCATATCACCAAATTGTTCTTTCTCGATGCAGGGCGGAGTAAGATTTGCGCAGCCTCCGCAAATTGCCTTTTCCGGCTCGTTATATGTACAGCGAAGCTGGCAGGCCGGGCACACATAAATGCAGCCGCCACATAACCGGCAAACATCCGACTTGATATCAAACGGAGTGCCGATGCTTCTTCTCTCACCGCGCCCTCTAAAACCGATGGCCTTGGCCATCATCTGCTCCTCACACATTCGTACACATAAGCCACAGAGGATACAATCTTCGTATTCTTGCTTAAAACGCTGCCGGCGTATGCCGTGCGCAGAAGCAAGGTCCTGGACTATCTTGGACTGGGGACAGGATGCGAGCAGCAGCTCCAATATCATTCTACGCGCCTTTAGCACCCGTTCCGATGCTGTGCGCACGGTGAGACCTTCCTCGGCCGGGTAGGTGCACGAGGAGACCAATTTTGCCTTGGGTCCCTCTCCAATCTCCACCACGCACAGACGGCAGGCACCATAGGGTGACAAACCATCCATATAGCATAGGGTCGGAATAGGAAAACCCAGAAATCTTGCGGCCTCCAGCAGGGTGGTGCCTTTCTCGACCGAAACATTCAAACCGTTTATTTTCAATGTAATCATGCCGATTTTTCCTCTCCCGCACCAAAATCCCCGTTGTGCAGGACCGTTTGTTTATTGCTCGGTTCCGAATCGCTCTTTTGTCGATTTTGGTGCGGGACTACGCATTCGGCCTCATCATTTTCTGTTCGCTGTGTAAACTCCAAATCGCACCTCAGACACCTGCGGGCTTCTCGGACCGCCTGTTCAACAGACAATGACATCTCCACTTCCGCAAAGCTCTTCTTCCTCGATTTGGCATTGAGTGTCGCGGGTTCTACTCTTTGGGCATCTTCAAGCTCTTCGTCACTGACCACAGCGCGTTCTATGAAAACCGAAGGCAGTTTTACCTTGGGCGGCTCAACAAGCTCTTCGCCATGAATATAGCGTTCTATAACTCCCGCCGCCTTTTTTCCTGCAGCAATGGCATTAACAACAGTATTCGGACCCGTCACCAGGTCGCCCCCGGCGAACACACCTTTACGGTTGGTTTGAAGAGTTTTCGCATCAACCCGTAATCTGCCGCCTTTATCAAGCTCCAAACCCATAGAAGCAAGGCAATCGCTATCCGGGCGCTCGCCGATAGCTACTATCAGAGTATCCAGGACAATAGTGAACTCGGTACCGGGTATGGGAACAGGTCTGCGTCGGCCGCTTGAGTCAACATCACCGAGCTTGTTTCTGATGCACCGGATATCGGCCAGGCGTCCATCTTTCGCATCTATTCTTACCGGCTCGACAAATGTTTCTACTCTGACTCCCTCCGCTTCAGCAGCCCTTATGTAACGTATACTTGTAGGCGAGACCAGCGTTTCGAGCCTTATACCCTCTTCTAGAGCCGCTTCGACCTCTTCGGCATAAGCGGGCATCTCCTGGGCGGTCCGGCGGTAGAGCAGCGTTACACTTTTAACTTTTTTCTGGCGAATAGCCACTCTTGCAGCATCCACGGCGGAATTACCGCCGCCAACGATACCCACGTGGCCTTTAGCCATTTCCTCGCCCCTCAGATTAAAGGCCTTAAGGAATTGCATTGACGGATAAACCCCTATGGTGTCTTCCCCTTCAAGCCCCAGCCGCCAGCTTTTGTCCGCCCCTATTGCCAGGAAAACAGCCTCGAAGCCGTCCCTGAACAATTCGTCGATGGTTATGTCCCGACCCAGGATGGTTCCGCACCTGAGGGTAATATTTTCATCAAGGAGCGTTTTTATCTCCTTACGCGTAACATCCGGAGGGAGACGATAAGCCGGTATGCAGCTAATAAGCATTCCGCCCGGCACTTCTGCTGCATCGACGATGGTCACTTTGTAGCCAAGAAGAGAAAGATAATGAGCGGCCGAGAGGCCGGCAGGACCTGCACCCACGATTGCTATTCTGTGAACATCCCTGCCCCGGCGAGCGGTTCTGATAGGTTTATAAACCGATGGGGCAACACGGTCTGTTATAAATCGCTTCATTGCCCTGATAGCAATGGCTTGCCCCCCGCTGACAGCAATGTTACACCTGTTTTCGCACTTTCGACCGCAAACCCGAGCACAGACCGATGGGAATGGATTGGAATGCCGGATAATTTTGTAGGCTTCTTCGTATTCACCCTTTTCGATTAGCGCAACATACCTCCAAACCTCGGTGTCCAGGGGGCAGGCGGCCTGGCAGGGCGCACCCACCAAATCTCTGCACACGAAAGCATTGCACTTTTTATCAATCACGTGCCGAAGATATTCATCGCGGAAGTAACGCAGGGTGCTTAAAACAGGATTCGAGGCCGTCTGCCCCAGGCCGCACATCGTCGTATCCTTTACCACCTCCGCTAATTCTTTCAGAAGGTCTAATTGTTCAAGTGTCCCTTTGCCTTTTGAGATATCGTCGAGAATCTCGTACATTCGTTGTGTGCCTTTTCGGCAGGTGAAACACTTGCCGCAGGATTCATCCTTCAGGAAATTCATAAAATATTTGGCGACATCCACCATACAGGTATTGTCATCCATTACAATCATGCCGCCCGAACCCATAATCGAGCCGGCCTCGGCCAGGCTTTCGTAATCGACATGCAAATCAAACATATCGGAAGGAATACATCCCCCGGAGGGTCCACCCGTCTGAACCGCCTTTATCCTGGCCTTGCCTACCGGGCCGCCGCCGATATCATAGACAATTTTCTTGATAGTCATTCCCATCGGTACTTCGACAAGGCCTGTATTCTTGATTTTGCCAACCAGACTGAATATCTTTGTGCCGCTGTTGCCCCGGGTACCTATATTCGCAAACTTCTTAGCTCCAAGTTTGAAGATAAGCGGGATGTTCGCCCAGGTCTCAACGTTGTTAATTGCTGTAGGTTTGCCGTCAATACCCTTCTGTACGGGGAACGGCGGCCGCTGGCGCGGCTCACCCATCTTCCCTTCGATAGAGCGCATCAGCGCAGTCTCTTCACCGCACACAAATGCGCCGGCTCCCTTGACCAGCTTGATATCAAATGAAAAGCCGGTTCCGAGAATATTCTCTCCCAAAAGGCCAAGCTGCCTTGCTTGTTTTAGGGCGATATTCAAATGCTTGACAGCCACCGGATATTCATTGCGTACATAGACTATACCTTCTGTCGCCCCGGTCCCATAGGCACCAATTATCATTCCTTCGATGATGCTGTGCGGATTTCCTTCGAGCACGCTTCGGTCCATATAAGCACCGGGGTCACCCTCATCAGCATTGCACACAAGGAACTTGCCACGGCTGCCCGGCTGTTTTGCCAGCAGCTCCCATTTCAACCCTGTGGGAAAGCCGCCCCCGCCTCGGCCTCGCAATCCGGAACGCTTGACCTGCTCTACTACCCACGCTGCGTTTTGTTTCGATAAGACCTTTTCGAGAGCAATATAACCCTCTTGGGTGATGTAGTCATATATCCGAATCGGGTCTATCTTCTGATTCAGACCCAGGATACTACGTTGCTGGTTTTTAAAGAATGGGATATCCTCCCGCTTGTAGTACCTTTGGCCCGTATGGGGGTCTTGATACAGCAAGTCTTCGACATATTCATCCGAAAGTAATGCTTCGATAATCCTCGGAATGTCGTCAAACTTTACCTGCGCGTAAAATGCCTGCTGTGGTTCAGTGAGAATGAAAGGCCCCATTTCGCAGAAACCGTGGCATCCGGTAATACGAAGGGACATTTTGCCAACCAGGCGTTTTTCAATAATGTATCTTTTTGCGACTCGAATAATATCGTTCGAGCCGCTTGCCTGACAGGCTGTTCCTGCGCAAATAACTATGCGCGGCTTTTTTTCGTCACTGGCATCAAAAAGCACTCTCCGCAATTCTTTTAGCTCATGTATAGAAGATAATCTTAACACCTTGTCGCCCCTTGGAAGTATCACCCCTTTGTACGTGTTTAGCCGCTGTTGATTTTTTGGTGGCACGGCCATCTTGGCCGTGTTATCACGGGCTGCTCGCCGTGCTACGCTCGTCGCAGCAGGGAAGCCCGTGCCACATCAGGAAACTGCTGATTCAGTTGTCTGGCTAAACACGTAC
>JBAQFY010000224.1:0-1575 GCA_049287505.1 Sedimentisphaerales bacterium
GAGCTTCTGGCCAAAGCCAACGAGCCGAATTCAAACTTGATTATCAAATACAGTACGATAGCAACCGCCATCGGAGGGCAAGGCAAGGTCCAGTCGGTCAAACTCAAAAACGTCAAAACCAATAAAGAAGAAGACTATCCCTGCGATGGCGTATTTATCTTTATCGGTATGGTGCCGAATACCGGCTTTTTGAAAGGCTTTGTAGAGCTGACCGACAAAGGATTCATCAAGTGCGACTGCGCATATCTTCGCACAAGTGTGCCGGGCGTCTTCGTGGCCGGTGATTGCAGAATCGGGGCGGCTATGCAATTGGCCACAGCCGTCGGCGACGGCGTCGTCGCCGCTATGATGCTCAAGCAGTATTTCAGAGACCCGAAATGGTGGGATGAGCCGGTCAGCGACCTGCTTGGGCCCGGCGGATGGTAAAATTAAAAAAAGCCGGACTCAAAAACTACCCGGTTCCGCCTTCAGAGCAAACTACAGGTAAAATCGGCAAGCCAACCTCCAAAAACAGCATAGCAATAATTTTTGCTATTACTTTTTTAGCTTCTTGGTTGACGTGGGCCGGCTATTCAGGTATTATTGCCACCGGGCAACCCGGCAATATAGCCGGGCAGTAGTTTTTTGCGAAATCTTGACTGAAAGGACAAAGTAATGGCTGACAGTGTAATTGAGTTGACTGACGCTACTTTTGACCAGACTATTCACAATTCTGATGCGCCGGTGCTGGTTGATTTCTGGGCACCCTGGTGTGGGCCTTGTATTATGATAGCTCCTATCTTAAAAGAAATCGCAGATGAGTACGGGGACAAAGTCAAAATCTGCAGGCTCAACGTCGATGACGCTCGCGACAGTGCCATGGAGTTCGGCATAAGCGCGATACCAACCCTCATTCTATTCAAGGACAGCCAGGTGCAAAAAAAATGGGTCGGCTTAACCAGCAAAAAGAACCTCGCCACCGCAATCGATGAGCTGCTCTAAAAAACTCAACTTGCCTTTATTCATGTCATGGCAGAGACTTTCAATAAGTCGATGAATAGAAGAAGTTTCATTAAAACCGGTTTAGCTGCTGTTGGGGCCCTAACTGCTATCGGTACAGGTTGTAGTCCTGGCTTAAGGAAAAGTGAAAAAAAGCCTGCTCGATGGGCACTTTTAGCCGACACGCATATACCGGCGGATGTTAACAACAATTATCGAGGATTCTTTCCCTATCAAAATTTACAAAGAGTCATTCCCGACATTATCTCTGTCTCGCCGGACGGAGTGGTTATTGCCGGTGATTTGGCCCGGCTAACGGGCGAATTGGACGATTATGCCAATCTTAAAAAACTGTTAAATCCGGTTGCCGAAAGAAGGACGGTCTTTATGGCACTCGGCAATCATGATAACAGGGAAAACTTTGTTAAGGTCTTTGATGAAGTTCCCTGGGAAAAACAACCTGTCAAAAACAAACTCATCACAGTTGTCGAAAGACCACCCGTTCGTTTGATTATTTTGGATTCACTCTTCTACGTTAATGAGGTGCCGGGTTTATTAGGAAAAGAGCAAAGGCAATGGCTGGAAAACTATTTGAAA
>JBAQFY010000225.1:0-14139 GCA_049287505.1 Sedimentisphaerales bacterium
ATTCTTCGCAGCCAGGCGGCCCGAAGGACTCAGGAGCAGCAGTTAGGGCAGGTGAGCCCGGAGGAGGAAGCGCACAAATGGTAGCAGTCGGCTCGCAACCAGTGGGCAGACCTGGAGGCGTAGGAGAATTTGGGGGATTTGGAGGGGGAGGAATGAGGGAAAGATTCCAGAATATGTCTGAGGCTGACAGGGACAGATTCAGGACCGAAATGCAGCAAAGAAGAGAAAGATACATGAATATGTCCGAAGCAGAAAGGGAAAGGTTTAGAGCCGAAATGCGCGAAAGTTTTGGCGGACGCGGCCCAGGTGGCGGACGGGGCCAAGATAGCGGACGACGAGGTGGTAGATAACAATAAAAGGATTAAAGTGAGGTAAATAAAATGAAACATTCAGGAACAACAAAAATATTCGTAATAGTGTGGGCCTCAGCGCTTTTCGCTTCTTATGTAACCGGCGTTTGCATCAGAGAAGTCAGGTTCAAGCATGCCAGGGTTGCATCCCAAGCAGTTACTGAGCCACAGGTAAACAGTGAGGTTCAGCCCCCGAGCGCAACAGATCAGCTTGTAAAAGAGCTGGCCCAGAAAAGGCCTATGCCCGGTCCCGAAGGCGCCGAGGGGCCTCGCAACCTTTCTCCCGAAGACAGAGCCGGATTTGGAGAGGGAAGAGCGAATATGAGGGAGCGGCTTGACAACATGTCTGAGGAGGAAAGGGAGCAGTTCAGGGCTCAGATGCGTGAAAGATTTGCCGGCAGACGGCGAGAAGGCGGAGCTCAAAATCTCTCCGAAGAAGATAGGGCCAAAATGAGAGAGGAAACGGAAAAGCTGAGGGAGCGATGGGAAGAAATGTCTGAGGAGGAAAGGGAAGCGGCAAGAGCTCAAATGATTGAAAGATACGGCTTCGCCCCCAGAATAGGACAGGGCGGCAACCGGGGCCCAGGGAGCGAAGAAGGCGGAAGACGCCGACAAGGCGGAAGACAGCAAGAAAATAATTAGATTGAGGTGAATAAAATGAAACGGTCAAAATTAATAATATCGATAGTAGTTGGTATTGCATCGGTTTTTATCATCTGGAGGATTGGTTTTTACCCCCCGGTGCCCGAACAAACCGAAAAACCAACCGAAACTAAAGTAGTTACTGAAGCTGAGAAACCTCCCGACGTTCAAAAGCCAAGTGACGCAAACGAGCCTGAG
The DNA here is from genome assembly GCA_049287505.1 of Sedimentisphaerales bacterium. Taxonomy (GTDB): domain Bacteria; phylum Planctomycetota; class Phycisphaerae; order Sedimentisphaerales; family Anaerobacaceae; genus NIOZ-UU13. The sequence goes on from JBAQFY010000225.1 coordinate 1,191, forward strand.
GTAGCCTCTGACGTTAACGAACCCCGAACATTAGCTGATGCTAATGAGCCCGAAGGGATAGTTGCCGCTGCCAAGGCGGATGGGTCTGCTGAGCCGAACGAGCCGATGGAATTTCTGAACCTCAAGAATGTGGAGATGAAAACCATTATTGAGAAGCTCGCAAAATGGACCGGCAAGGTGATTATTCCCACCGATGAGTCACTGAAACAGAAAATAACTATATACGCACCGGATAAGCTGCCGAGAAGCCAGGCTCTTGCGAAGATTTACAGCGCACTTCGTATGAAGGGCTACGTTGCCGTTCAAACCGACGGAACGATTTATCTACAGCCCATAACGGAGGCAAAACTTGGTGAGGTGCCTACGATAACAGATGATTATCCTCTTGCAAAAATCGAAAATAAAGACCAGGTAGTCCAAAAGTTCTTCAAGCTGGCAAACTACAGCCCCTCACAGATGGGCCAGATTATTCAGCCGTTGATTGGCGAGTACGGCTATGTCAGCGCCGATGAAAGCACCGGCAGCCTGTTTGTGATTGATACGGTTAGGAGTCTGATGCGCATCAGCGTGATTATCGAGCAGTTTGATGTGGTCGAAGTTGAGGAAATCACCACAGAGATATTCGAAATTCATAACGGCGACCCTACGGCGATTGTCGAACTGCTGCAGACACTGTTAGGTGACGGTAGCAGCAGCAGTATAATGAGAGGCGCTGGCCGAGTCCGTGGCCCCTCTATGCCAGGTGCTGGTTCACCTGGCAGCTCATCATCTCGAGGTAAATCAGGTGGGACGGCGACATCGGTTACGGTTGGAACCAGCCGGACTCCGGCCGTGCTTATCGCGGAGCCGAAGTACAACTGGATTATTGCAAAAGCAACGGCTAAAGATGTAAAGCAGATTGCCGAGTGGATTGAGAGGCTTGACAGGGCGGTGCCTACACTGCTCGTTGATTATCCGCTCGCGAAAATTGAAAATAAAAATCAGATAGTTCAGAAGTTCTTCAAGTTAAAAAACTACAGTCCTTCGCAGATGAGCCAGATTGTCGGGCCTTTGCTTAGTGAGACCGGCTATGTAAGCGCCGATGAAACCACGGGCAATCTGGTGGTGATTGATACGGTCGAAACTCTGATGCGCGTCGAGATGATTATCGCCCAGTTTGATGTGCCCGAGGCCGAGCAAACCGTTACGGAGATATTTGAAGTTCATAACGGCGACCCATCGGAGATTGTTCAGTTGTTGAGGATGCTTATAAGCGGTGAGGCTGGTACCAGCTCAAGGAGTCTGGGTCGAAGCAGCGGTTACGGCAGTTCCGGCAGTTCCGGCCGAAGCAGCAGTTACAGCCGGAGCAGTTATTCGACAAGTCGTGGTTATACGAGCAGTAGAAGTGGTTCCAGGCCCGGCTCAACATCATCAGTTCTGATTGGTCCAAGCCAAGAACCCATTGTGCTTATTCCGGAGCCGAAGCGCAAATGGATTATTGCAAGGGCCTCGGCTGAAGATATGAAACGAATTGGCGAGTGGATAGATAAGCTCGACAAAGAGGAACCGGTCAAATCAGAATACGAAAGAATTTCAATCACGTATGCCGATGTCAGCGAAGTGGCGGACCGTCTTAACGAGGCGCTGCAGCAGATGCCTGGCTCAGAATTGCAGTCCAGCGTTCTTGTGCAGCCGCTAGCGCAGGCAAGACAAATCGTTATCTTCGGCAGAGCGGATATGCGCGAAATGGTTAAGAATCTTATTGCAGAAATAGATATTCCAAGTGGTCTATTCCAGACGGAGCGTTTCAAGTTAAAATACGCCGACCCTGACCAAATCAAAGAAAAAATGGAGGAACTTTATGCCGTGTCCAGCACGGGAAGCGGCAGCAGATATACTTATGTATTTAACTATGGTAGTCGGGGAAGTACCGGAATGTCGGCCGATACAGTGAAAGTGATATCGTATGTTACGCTCAAGCAGGTGACCGTGATTGCTTCTGCTGAGAATATGGAAAAAATACGAAAACAAATAGCAGAATGGGATGTCCCCATCAACGTGGATGAGGTCAAACCTAGGGTAATCACACTGCATAACTCCGACCCGGTGCAGATGGCCGAGCTGCTAAAGACGCTTTTTACCGAAGAAGGCGGCCAAAGGCTGAATATCTACGATATCTTATTCGGCAGTGGTGCTGAGGAAAAGCAAAAGATTGTCGGGCCGCTCTATGGCCAATTGACCTTCGAAGATGTGCCTGGAACAAAGAAGATAATCGTGATAAGCAAGATTCCCGAAGCATACGATGTCATTGAGGATTTGATACTTGACCTTGACAGAGAGGAGATGGGCGAGGTGCCCAAAGTCTTACAGCTCAAGTATGCAGACCCAGAAGACCTGAGCGAACGTCTAAATGCGATGTTCGTGGAAGCGGGCCAAACGGCCAGGATTCGACTCACCGCGACAGGACTGAGCACATCGTCGGAGATGAGTGATTCTTCGGCCACCCAGAGCAACCAGAGCAATCAGAGCAGCCAGAGCTCGAACAGCAGCCAGTCGGCGGACAGCAGCACTTATACGCCGCCTTGGTCCGGCCAAGGCGCTCGAAGCAGTATCAATGAAGAGCTGCCAATCAGCAATGTTATCGGCAGGATTCGCTTCGTCCCTGAACCACATACCAAGTCGATTATGACCCTCGCTCCGCCGGAGTTCATTGACGAGATTGAAGGATTGATTGCACAACTGGACGTGCCGGGCAAGCAGGTGATGATAGAGGCGATTATTGTGGAGATTGAGCACAGCAAAGTAACTTCTCTCGGTATCCAGCTGGCAACGAACCCTGCTGCGTTCGGCTCACTGAACGAAAATGCACTTACCGTGCTGGGCAATCTTACACATATTGCAACCCACGGCTCAGCCTCCGGTATAATATCGCCCAGTCGTGTGGGAGGGGCTAACCTGTTTGGAGCCACAGATTCAGGAACAGTGCTCGGTGTTGGAACAGATATTTACGCCTTGATTGATTTCCTCGTCAAGACAACCGATGCCAAGATTCTGAATCAGCAGACACTCTGGACGAAGGACAACAAAGAAGCAAGTTTCTTCAAGGGCAGTGAAGTTGCATTCCTGGGCAGCGTAACATTACAAACAGTCGGAGGCGGCTCGCAGGATATTACCTTCGAGAAGGTAGGTATGGAGCTGCGGGCCCGACCGAGTATTACCCCCGAGGATAAAGTCGATATGGTTGTCAATGTCAATATTTCCTCGCTTACTACAGACCTTGTGAACAACCAGCCCGTCAGGAGCAAGATGAACACCACGACTAATATGATAGTGGAGAACAAGCAGACACTTTTGCTCGGTGGTATTTTATTCCAGAAGGACAGCAAAGTCGAGCGCAAGCTTCCGGGATTCGGCGATTTACCTTTGGTCGGGGGTCTGTTCCGACATAACCAGGTCACTCAGACAAACAGCGAGCTGCTTGTGTTTATGACACCCCACGTGATAGAAGAATCTGCCAAGGAGCTTCCCAAGGCTGTAACAGAGAAAAAGGAAATACTCGATAACACGCGGGAACAATTAGAAGCCGTCTTGGAGGTTATTGGGTAGGAAATTTCGTCAGTTTTCACAGACCTCTTAGTAGTCTGTCAAGCTTGAATCTGACTGTTGCGACGCAACGCGGCGAACGTTCGCGACACGGCGGGTAAGCTGTTATTCCCACGGTTGGGTGGCAGCCTCAAAGCCGAAGGCTTTGGGGATGGTGGATATGGGAAAAGCCAACCCCAAGCTTGTGCCCGCGAAAGCGGGTGCGCCGTAAGGCGTCCCTTTGGGACCGCGCTTGAGGCTGCCACCTTTTGTATCAAATGTCTGCCTGCGGGGAAAGAACCTTTCAAACCAAATTCGACAGACTAATAGCAGGACCTATAATGTGCATTGTTTCTACATCTTGTGCAGCCGGATAATTGCTGAGAGTCTGCGATGACATTTCTCAGGGAAATCTTTTCGCATCCACTTCAAAGGGGACTGTAAAAACTCTTTGACAGAATAGCATCTCATAGAGCATAATTCCAAAATAATTTAGGATGTTTTATGGATGCTTATAGTTTAAGACCAGATGAGCTGCCCGATTTGGCCATTGAGAAACTTGGGCCGCCCATGATAGATTCCCCTTTGATAGAAGGCCAGCGCCATTTTATCGATGACGGTGAGAAGGTTCTTCTGTATTCAAATTCTGAGAATCTAAAAGCGTCCAAAGATTCCGGAGGAGAGCTTCCTATGTTTGAGAGGGCCGGCCCTCGCCAAAAGATTTTCTTTGAGCCGGGAAAACTAAACTGCGGCATAGTCACCTGTGGCGGATTGTGCCCCGGCCTTAATGATGTTATTCGAACAATTACTTTGAGCCTGCACTGGCAGTATGGAGTCAAAACAGTTTATGGCTTTCGTTACGGATATTTAGGTCTGTCTTCGAAAGCTCCCAAGGAACCTGTCCTGCTAACGCCGGATTTGGTAGATGATATCCACCTCAAAGGCGGAGATATTTTATCATCTTCCCGCGGGCCGCAGGACGCCGAAGAGATGGTTGATACTCTGGAAAAGATGGGAATCGGCTTATTATTTACTATCGGCGGAGATGGAACACTCCGAGGGGCACATGCCCTGAGCACATCTATAAAAAAAAGGGGATTGAAGATTTCTGTCATCGGTGTTCCCAAGACAATCGACAATGATATCTGCGGCATAGAGCAGTCTTTTGGTTTCTCGACCGCTGTTGAAGCGGCACGTCCGGCAATTCGCTGTGCGCACGAAGAAGCCAGAGGTGCCTGGAACGGTGTCGGGCTGGTTAAACTGATGGGCAGAGATTCGGGCTTCATCGCTGGTTACGCCACCATAGCCAACAGCGACGTGAACTTCTGCTTTATTCCGGAAGTGCCACTTGTTCTGGAAGGTGAAAACGGATTTTTGCAGGCTCTCGAAAAACGCCTGGATGAAAAACATCACGCGGTTATAGTCGTAGCTGAAGGTGTAGGCCGGCACCTGACCGAAAAAAACGGTGTTCAAAAGAAAGATGCTTCCGGAAATATTGTGCGCGAGGATATCGGGATTATATTGAAAGAAAGAATCACCCAATATTTCGCAGAGAAGAAAAAACCATTATCTTTGAAATATATAGACCCAAGCTATATGATTCGCAGCTTACCTACCGACTCCAACGATGCAGTATTTTGTGTATTGCTTGGGCAAAATGCAGTGCACGCCGGCATGTCGGGCCGAACGAATATGGTGGTAGGCTACTGGAATCAATACTTCGTCCATATCCCAATATCACTTACTATCCTCAAAAAAAAGAAAGTTGACCCTGACGGACATTTATGGCAGACTGTTCTCGAAACAACCGGCCAGGGGTGGTGAAGAGGCAAAGGCAACTATACAGGCCGGATAAAAGTAAAAGTCTATTGAAAACTTACCTTCAAACCAGGGGTGGAACTATGAATATATTTGAATATGCAATGCAGATGGAAAAAGATGGCGAAGAGTACTATCGTCAACTGGCCCGGCAGACCGCTAATAAGGGTCTTAAAACTATCCTGACAATGCTTGCAGACGAGGAGGTCAGGCACTACAAGGCCATAGAAAAAATGAAAACCGCCGAACCGGAAATGGTGGGAACAACGATTCTATCCGATGCAAAGAATATCTTCATTCAAATCAGGGAATCCAACGAAAATTTCAATTATGACACAGAGCAGATCCAGTTTTACAAGAAAGCTCAGGATATCGAAGAAAAAACCCGGGATTTCTACCTGGAAAAAGCTAATGAAGTCGAAGAAAAATATCAAAAGGAGGTCCTCCTGAAACTGGCTGACGAAGAAAAGAAACATTATTTTTTATTGGAGAACATAATCGAGTTTGTCTCTCGTCCTGAAACCTGGCTTGAAAATGCCGAGTTTTATCACTTGGAAGAATATTGAAAAACTAAGGTCTTTATTGACAGAATTCCAAACTGCTTATTCAGATAATTAACATAACTTATGGCTACCAACTTATTATTCCGAAACGCCGACAACGTCTCTATTGTTTTATGCGGCCAGGCCGGTATGGGCATCCAGACCGTCGAATTCCTTTTGACCCGCATCTTGAAGCTCGCCGGTTACAATGTTTTCGCCACCAAAGAATACATGTCACGTATTCGCGGCGGAACAAACTCTACGGAGATACGAATATCCTCGGAAGCTGTCAGCGCTTCTGTGAGCAGGATTGATATCCTTATTCCTCTTAACGAAGGGGCTATCCGACATGTTGAAAAAAGAATCTCTCCTAAGACAGTTATCCTAGCAGACAAAGAGGCCATAGCTAAGGATTTCGACCAAACCAGGCACAAGTTTGTTGATGTACCGTTTACTAAAACAGCTTCCAAGATTGGCGATAAGATTTATTCCAATGTAGTTGCCGTAGGTGTAATAGCCCGTCTGTTTGGAATTGAGCTGCAAACGGTAAGTGAGTTCGTGAGACAGTTTTTTTCTGATAAATCCGAGGACGTTGTGCAAAAAAATATTACCGCAGTAAAGGCCGGTTATAAGCTTTCTGAAGATTTACAGGACTCTGCAGGGATTGGATTTAATGTTAACAAGGATACCAACGTTGAAGACCAAATGCTTTTAAGCGGCACCGAAGCTGTAGCTCTTGGCGCCATAGCCGGTGGTTGCAACTTCATATCCGCCTATCCTATGTCTCCATCAACAGGGGTGTTGGTGTTTCTTGCCAAACACGCAAAAGATTTCAGTATAATAGCCGAGCAGGCCGAGGACGAAATAGCCGCAATAAATATGGCTATCGGGGCCTGGTACGCCGGCGCCAGAGCGATGGTTACGACATCGGGCGGGGGCTTTGCTCTTATGACAGAGGGCTTGAGCCTGGCCGGTATGCTCGAGAGCCCGATTGTCATTCATCTTGCACAAAGGCCCGGCCCGGCAACCGGATTGCCCACCAGGACCGAACAAGCCGACCTTGAACTTGCCCTCTATGCAGGGCATGGCGAATTTCCGAGAATAATACTTGCGCCTGGAAAGGTCGAAGACGGTTTCTATCTGACACAAAAAGCATTCAATTTAGCTGATAAATATCAGGTACCGGTCTTCATACTCACTGATCAATATTTTATAGATTCTTACTACAATATAGCTTGCCTTGATTTGTCAGACATAAATACTGAGAAACACATAGTTAAAACAGACGTCAATTACAAAAGGTACAAGCTGACGGCAAATGGTATTTCTCCCCGTGGAATACCTGGATTAGGGCAAGGATTGGTTGTGATCGATAGCGACGAGCACGATGAATCAGGACACATTACGGAAGACCTTGATTTAAGAACCAGAATGGTTAACAAAAGACTGGGGAAGTTTGAACTTTTGAAGAATGAAATAATACCGCCGCAATTGATAGGACCTCAGGATTATGAAAACTTGGTAGTATGCTGGGGCTCGACTTATCATGTCGTAAAGGAGGCGGTAGAAAATCTAAGCAAAGATAATGTCGCGGTTTTGCATTTCAAACAAGTGTATCCGTTGCCGAATGAAATGATCAGTTATCTCCAAAAAGCTCGGAATATTTTAATAGTTGAGAACAATGCGACCTCTCAATTTTCAAAGTTAATAAAACTTCACACAGGAATTGATATTAACAACAAGATTCTCAAGTATAACGGCTTGAGTTTTTATGTTGAAGAGTTAACAAACAAATTGAACGAGTCATTGGATTAGAGACCAAGCTATGCAAGGTCAAAGTTTCGATATGGCTGACATTGATATTGCCTGGTGTCCAGGTTGCGGTAATATCCCTATTCTTAAAATACTGAAACAGGCTTTAGCTGAGCTGGAAATTGAGCCGACTAATCTTGTACTTGTTTCAGGTATCGGCCAGGCTGCGAAAATTCCTCACTATCTCAAAACAAATGTATTCAATGGATTGCACGGAAGAGCCCTGCCGCCCGCGACAGCAATAAAAGCTGCTAATCCCGCCCTTACCGTAATAGCTGAAAGCGGCGACGGTGATATGTATGGTGAGGGTGGTAATCACTTCTTGCATACGATACGCAGAAATCCGAATATTACCAATATCGTTCACAATAATATGGTTTATGGCCTGACAAAAGGACAAGCCTCACCTACAAGCCAGATAGGATTTAAGACCCCCGTACAGGTTAACGGTGTATTTCTTGAGCCGTTCAATCCGTTAGCAGTTGCGATTGCCCTGGATGCTGGCTTTGTCGCAAGGGCTTATGCCGGCGATGCGAAGCAAACAAAAGAAATACTTAAAAAAGCCATTAAACACAGGGGATATGCACTTGTAGATATATTTCAGCCTTGTGTCTCGTTTAACAAACTTAATACCTATCAGTGGTTCAAAGAGCATACTTATTATCTTGAAGATCATGACCCATTTGACAGACAGCGGGCTTTTGAGAAAGCGACTGAAACCGATAAATTACCACTCGGTATTTTCTACATAAACTCGGAAAAACATACTTTCGAAGAAAATACAGGTCTCTATCAGGAAAAGAACACAAAATTATATGAGCGTGAGCCCGATATAGACAAATTGCGCAGAATGATTGAGAAATTCAAAATACTGCTTTAGAGAGGGAACATTTCAAACGCATACAGAAACATAATATTAGCTGTTCAGGATTAACTCAGTTTACACGGGAGGCGATTTTTTAAACAATCTGGTAAAATGGGGAAGTTCACGGGGGATGAAAGTAATACCAAATTTTACTTAATGATTGCCGACCTGCTGCGACGCTTCGCGGCGGGTTGCCTGAGTTTGTCATTTCTGCGAAAGCAGGAATCCAGGTTTTCTATTAGTATAATGTGCAATTCTTTCGGCAATTTTTAACCGTAATTGGTATAACAACCCGTAAAAATTTTTTAAAAATTTTGAGAACACAATTGACAAATAGGAGTAAATACTATTTAGTAACAATTATGAAGAACATAAAAAAGAAAATCAGTTGTGCCGAATTAGACGAAAAAATCCGCTGGTTTGAAGGTCAATGCAGAAAGTTCGGCTTAAAAGTTACGCCACAGAGGATAGCAATATACAAAGAATTGCTACAGACAGACGAGCACCCCTCGGCGGAAATGCTGTATGAAAAAGTAAAAAAAATATTTCCGAGCATATCGCTGGATACGGTCAATAGAACACTGCTGACGCTAAATGAGATTGGTGCAGCCTTTACCGTAGAAGGTTCGGGCGACGCCAAGCGATTTGACGGCGGATTAAGGGAACATCAGCATTTTAAGTGTGTAAAATGCAAAAGGATTATTGACTTTCATCATAAGCCCTTTGATAATATAAAATTACCCGCGGAACTCAGTAAGAAATTTACGGTCCTTAGAAAAGCCGTATATCTTGAAGGCTTATGCGATTTGTGCAGATAGAGTGATTGTATTTGTTAATGTTTTAGGAAAGAGAAAGAGAGGTTACAGATGGAGCTAAAAGGAAGCCAAACGGAAAAGAACTTGTTAACAGCGTTTGCAGGCGAATCACAGGCAAGAAACAGGTACACATATTTTTCCAGCCAGGCCAGGAAAGAAGGATATATGCAGATATCGGCGATTTTTGAAGAGACGGCCAATCAGGAAAAAGAGCACGCCAAGCGCGAGTTCAAATTTCTGCAGGGGGGCGAGGTGGAAATTACCGCAGCATTTCCGGCCGGCGTGATTGGCAATACAATGGAAAACCTTAACGAAGCAGCCGCTGGTGAGAACTATGAAACAACCACGATGTATCCTGATTTTGCAAAGGTCGCAGAGGACGAAGGTTTCACGGAAATAGCAGAAGTTTTCAGAAACATTGCCGTCGCCGAGGCCCGTCATAGAGACCGATATCTGGCTCTCGAAAAGAACATTCACGACGGTAAAGTATTCAAAAAGGACAAACCGGTCAGATGGGTTTGCCGGAACTGCGGCTATGTACATGAAGGTACAGAAGCTCCCGATGTGTGCCCCGCCTGTGCACATCCGCAAGCTCATTTTGAGCTGGAAGCGAAAAATTATTAACAAACGAAAGGACATAACAATGAAAAGAAGAATAAATAAGAAAATAATATTGGGAGTAGTCTTACTATCGGTTATCGTTTTTGGCTCATTGGCGTATTCGCATTGTCAAATACCTTGCGGCATTTACGACGATGAGGCCCGGTTTGGTATGATTGCCGAGCATATCACAACAATTGAGAAATCGATGAAGCAGGTAGAGGCCCTGTCTGCCGAGGATAAGCCGAATATGAACCAGATAGTCCGCTGGGTCAATAACAAAGACGCACATGCCGATGAATTGAGCCATATAGTAAGCTACTATTTCCTGGCTCAGCGAATAAAACCGACGACAAAGGATAATACGAAAGAGTACAACGAATATATCAAGAATCTCACGCTGCTCCACGAGATGCTTGTCTATACTATGAAGACGAAGCAGACAACTGACCTCGAAACCGTGGAAAAACTCAGATCTCTATTAAATCAGTTCCACGAATTATATTCTGGCAAAACCGCCGAAGCCGAGCATAAACATTGAAGAGAAAGGGGTAAGATTATGACAGAAAGAGAAGATGTTATAACCTTTAAAAACAATCCCCTGACGCTGGTGGGTAACCCGCTCAAGGTCGGTGATACGGCACCGGATGCAGAGGTATTGGCCAATGATTTGTCTGCGGTGAAACTTTCCGGCTTTCGGGGAAAAGTTTGTATAATCTGCTCAGTCCCGTCTCTGGATACGCCGGTATGTGATATACAGACCAGGAAGTTCAACGAGCAAGCTGCATTGCTGGGTGATGATGTAGTTGTGTTGACTATCAGTATGGACCTTCCATTTGCACAGAAACGCTGGTGTGGCTCAGCAAACGCCGAAAATGTCCAGACACTTTCAGACCATCGCAAAGCGGAGTTCGGCAATTCATTCGGCGTTCTTATTAAGGAATTGCGGCTTTTGGCTCGAACAGTATTTGTTGTGGACAAAGAAGGTGTTATTCGTTACATACAGATAGTTGATGAGCTAACGAATGAACCTGATTATGAAGCGGCATTAAAAGCAGTAAAAGAGATAGAAAAATGAGACAGCTAAAGCCCAATGTTTACACTGTCGGGTCAATCGACTGGGATGCCAGACTGTTTGACAGGCTAATTCCGCTGCCGGACGGGACCAGCTACAATTCTTATCTAATACGGGGCAATGAAAAAGTGGCATTGTTGGATACGGTGGATCCGACCAAGACAGAAGTTTTGCTGGATAACCTCATCAAACTTGGGATTAACAAGATTGACTATGTTGTTGCGCATCATGCAGAGCAGGACCATTCCGGGTCTCTGCCTGATGTTCTGCTAATATATCCGGAGGCAAAGATAGTAACGAATCCCAAATGTAAGGGTATGCTGATTGACCTGCTTGGCATAGAAGACGATAAATTTATCACGGTCGAAGACGGCGAAATGCTCTCATTAGGCGACAAGACTCTGCAGTTTGTTTACTTACCGTGGGTGCACTGGCCGGAAACTATGGGAACGTATCTTAAAGAGGACAAGATACTTTTTTCATGCGACTTCTTTGGCGCTCACCTTGCAACAAGCAGTCTGTTCGTTGACGATGAGGCGGTGGTCTATGAATCGGCAAAGCGCTATTTCGCCGAGATTATGATGCCGTTCAGAAAGCAAATAAGTGCCAACCTGGCAAAGCTCAATGATATGGAAATCGAAATAATAGCACCAAGTCACGGTCCGGTGCACAATCGGCCCGACTTCATTCTTGATGCTTATAAGGACTGGGCTTCCGAGGCTGTCAAAAATGAGGTGGTGGTGGCTTATGTTTCGATGCACGGCAGCACCGCTAAAATGGTCTCACATTTCGTCGAGGCCTTGATGGACAGAGATATTACCGTAAGGCAGTTTGAGCTTTCGACGGTCGATATAGGCAAGCTTGCGATGGCATTGGTAGATGCGGCAACGGTGGTTATTGGCTCACCTACGGTTTTAGTAGGGCCGCATCCGTGTGCGGTTTACGCAACGTTTTTGGCAAATGCTCTCAGACCCAAGACTAAATTTGCTTCTATTATAGGCTCTTACGGCTGGGGCGGCAAAATGGTCGAGGAGCTAACGGGCATGTTAACAAATCTCAAATTAGAAATTCTCGAACCGGTTTTAGCAAAGGGCGAACCAAAAGAGAGCGATTTTGCTGCGCTCGAGAAGCTCGCTGATGAAATTCTTGCTAAGCATAAGGAAATCGGAATCATAAATTAAAACCTTCAGATTATGAAAGGGATTGACTATGGCTAAAAAACTTCAAATTTACAAATGCGCGGTTTGCGGTAATATTGTTGAAGTGCTTCACGGTGGTGCCGGTGAGTTAGTTTGTTGCGGTGAGCCGATGGGGCTTCTCGACGAAAAAACCGCCGATACCGGAAAGGAAAAGCATGTGCCCGTAATCGAAAAAATCGATGGCGGCTACAAGGTAAAGGTCGGCAGTGTACCTCATCCTATGGAAGAGAAACACTATATCGAGTGGATTGAGCTGCTTGCGGATGGCAGGGCATATCGGCAGTTCCTTGAACCAGGCAGCGAACCCGAAGCTGTGTTCAATGTGGAGGCCGATTCTGTTAGCGCAAGAGAGTATTGCAATGTTCACAGTCTGTGGAAAGGTTAAGAAATGATAAGTAAAAAGATGGAAGAGGCCTTGAACGAGCAGGTGAACGCAGAGTTGTATTCGGCTTATTTGTACCTGTCGATAGAGTCGTATTTTAAGTCGCTGAATTTAAATGGTTTTGCCAACTGGATGAGAGTGCAGACGCAAGAAGAAGTTATGCACGCAATGAAGATTTATGACTTCGTAAATGAACGTGGCGGCAGGGTAATACTAAAGGCTATAGAGGGCCCACCAACCGAATGGGATTCACCATTGGCGGTTTTCGAGGCGGTTTATG
>JBAQFY010000226.1:0-3951 GCA_049287505.1 Sedimentisphaerales bacterium
TTTATGACATTTGCATGGTACGGACATCTTAAAAATCTTTCTCATCGCACGTGGATATTTGCGGCCGTTGTAAGCTGGGGGATAGCTTTTTTCGAATACCTGATTCAGGTGCCGGCCAACAGAATCGGCTATCAGGTAATGAACGTAGGGCAGCTAAAGATTTTGCAGGAGGTGATAACCCTGTCAATATTCGTTCCGTTTTCAATTTTGTATATGAAGGAACATCTTCGCCTGGATTATCTGTGGGCAGGCCTGTGCATTTTGGGGGCGTTATTTTTTATATTCCGCAAAAAGCTATTGGGGGTATAAGAAATTTAGTCAGTATTTATAAAGGCCAACTATTAAAATTAGTCGGCCTTTTTATTTGCGCTGTTATGCTTGAACAAGAACCCGGTAACTTTGGTATAATGAGTGAATGACGATAAAGAATTCTAATGCAAGTATATTTCTGCCGACTACGCCTGAGGAACTTCATCGACTTGGCCGGGACCAGGCTGATATTATACTGATTACGGGCGATGCTTATGTTGACCATCCATCGTTCGGTGCGGCATTGATCGGACGATGGCTCGAAAAGCTTGGATATCGTGTTGCAATGTTAGCACAGCCTGATTGGCGAGGCGTGGAGCCGTTCCGAACTCTCGGACGACCGCGGCTGTTCTGGGGAATAACCAGCGGCTGTATCGATTCACGTCTGAACGACTATGCCTCATTAGGAAATCGCCGAAGGCAGGATGTCTATAGCCCCGGCGGCGCGATAGGATTTCGTCCGTCCCGGCCGTTATTGGTGTACTCGGCCAGGGCCCGAGAGGCCTACCCCGAGGTACCAATCATCCTCGGCGGTCTGGAGGCCAGCCTCCGGCGACTTGTACATTACGATTATATCGAGGACCGGCTGAAGCGATCTGTATTGATTGATGCAAAGGCAGACCTATTGGTTCACGGCATGGCAGAAAAGGCCATTACCGAAATCGCACGACGGCTGGACGCCGGAGCGGCGATCCACGAACTGACTGATATACCGGGGACCGCGTTTGTGGTTCGCAAAGGGAGCATCATACCGGATACTACTGTTCGGCTGCCGTCACTTAGCCAACAGCAGGCTGACAACCGGACCGTCTTGGATGCACATCAGCTATATGAGACGCAGGCCCATCCGGGCGGGCTGCCGGTCGTGCAGGAGCAGAATCCCGGCACAATTGTTATCATGCCTCCGAGCAAGCCCTTGAGCAGCGAAGAGCTCGACGCCTTATATGATATGCCGTTTTCCCGTTCCTGGCACCCGCGCTATAGTCGCGATGGGGGCGTACCGGCACTAACGCCCGTCCAGTTCTCCATTACGACCCATCGTGGCTGTTTTGGCGGTTGTTCGTTTTGTTCGATTAGCCGTCATCAAGGAAAGCAAATCAGTTCGAGGTCACTGGATTCGTTATTGAACGAAGCAGAGGTGATTCGTCACCATTCTATGTTTCGCGGCACAATCGTGGATATTGGTGGGCCAACGGCCAATATGTATCGGATGGAATGCACGCAGGCACAGACTTGCTTGCGTCCAAGCTGTTTGTTACCTTCTCCGTGCAAGCGGGCCAAGTTAGACCATGGACCGATGCTCGAGATGATGGAGGGGTTTGTTCGGTGGAGCAGCAGCTCTCCAAAGCGAAACAATGTCTTTGTAGCCTCCGGCATCCGGCATGACATAGCTCTGGAAAGTCCGGAATACCTCGATTTGCTCGTCCGGCATTTTGTCGGGGGACATTTGAAGGTGGCTCCGGAACATTACTGTCCGCATGTGCTGAATCTAATGGGAAAGCCTCCATTTGAGGTATTTGAGGAATTCGAACAGCGGTTTGCCGAAGCATGTCGCCGGACCGGAAAAGAGGCATATCTTGTTCCATACTTTATCAGTGCTCATCCCGGCTGCCGTCCCGATGATGCCCTCAAACTCACCGAGTACCTTGTGTCACGCTCCTGGCAACCGCAACAGGTGCAGGATTTTGTCCCGATCCCCCTGACACTCTCGACTGCAATGTATGTCTCCGGCACAAATACGGCAGGGCGAAAAATTCACGTCCCTCGCTCAAGAAAGGAAAAACGCCTTCAGGCGGCGCTTCTGCAGTACTTCCAGCCGCGAAACAAAAAACTCATAAGCCAGTTTCTACGACAGCAAGGTCAGAGCGAGATGTTAGCCCAGATTAACCATCTGAGCAAACCGAAGTACCGACGCACCAAGTGACTCAGAACAGATGAATATTCCTGCGTTTCCTTGTTCCATATCAGGGTAGGCTGAGCACACCAATTTTCCCGGTGGTCACATTGTCGGGGAAACGCCTGACACCAAAGGAACTGTGAAGCTCAGCTCGTTCAGGGCGATGTTAGCCCCGTAGAGAAATCAAAAATCAAAATGTGAAAAGCAAAAATTAGCTATTAGCTGTCAGTTTTTGGCTGTTGACTATAAGCTATTAGCATAAAATAATGGAGCAATTCGCAGAGCTTTCGGAGTATAGCGGTTAAAGGAAAAGATCGGATTCCTGCTTTCGATGGAAGGAACCTTCGACACCTCGACAAAGTTCAGTACAAGCTACACTCAGGATGACAATTCGTTGCTCGTCGCTTGTGATTCGTATGAATTCCCGCTTTTGCGGGAAAGATAGAACAAATGGTGGGGCAGGCAGGTCAGGTCCTTCGACAACCAATTCGATGTTGCTCAAGGCAAGTGCTCAGGATAAAATTTATAAAGGTTGGTTATTAATCGCACTCTGACTTTTCCATACGTAATGTGTGTAGGATCATTTGAGGTATTTGAAAATGAAAAAAGGGCTCAGATATCACCATATAGGAATCCCAACTGACGTCCGGCGAGAGAATGAGGAATATCTCGAGGAGTTTAAGATGTATGGCTCCGGGTATGAAACAAGCCCATATGGAGTTGAGTGGATGCGTTTTGAGCCAAATTCACCACTGCCAGAATTGGTGAAAACTGTGCCGCATGTGGCTTTTGTAGTCGATGATTTGCAGGCAGCTATTGACGGTAAGGATATCTTAATCAAACCAAATAGTCCAACTGATGGAGTTAGCGTGGCTTTTATAGTCGATAATGGTGCTCCGATTGAGTTTTTGCAATTTGAAAAACCTGAATCAATAAAATAATTCGGGCTAGCTGCGATAGAACTTCGCCGAGCCGAGCAAGCCCCAATCTACGTTTGCTGTATGGTTTTTATATGAAGGACATTCAACGCTATGAATAATACGAGCAGACATACCGTCTATAGCGTGAAACTGGGTTGGACCCGGTGCTATCTATTGAAGTGTACCGGGGGCTATATGCTTATTGACGTTTATTATCCGGGGTATTACGCTAAGTTTGAGAAGAAGCTTGCCAAAATAGGGATAGCGGTCTCGGAAATAAAGTACCTGCTTTTGACCCATCATCATGATGACCACGCCGGCTTTGCGGCCGAGCTGGTTCGGAATACGGGATGCCGGGTTATAGCTCACCGCAATGCGTTATCAGCCTTGAGAGAAGGTAAGTCAGAAGGGTCTATGAAAGCCGTCAATCGGCGCATCAGAGTAGTCTTTTCGTTCTATATGCTATTTCATAAAGAGTTCAAGTTTCCACCGGTGAGATTAGCCGAGAGGGACATTCTGATTGAGGGTGATAATGACAGCTTCCTAAAAGAAATTGGCATTGACGGCGTTATACTGCATACGCCCGGTCATACAAGGGATTCGGTTTCAGTTTTACTTTCTGATGGAAGCGCCTTTGTCGGCGATGCTGCGATGAATTTCCTGCGGTGGACGGGGGTCGGGCACAGGCCTATTTACATCGAGGACATCAATACCGTGTATGAAAGCTGGCGGAAGCTGCGAGAAAAAGGTGCAAGAATCTTCTATCCGGCTCATGGTAGGCCCTTTTCTGCCACAAAATTAGAGAAATCGGTGGGGCAAGCCCCA
>JBAQFY010000227.1:0-17766 GCA_049287505.1 Sedimentisphaerales bacterium
ATCCAGCTATGAGCCTTAAGCGACCGCTGCGAAGCAATGAGTCCCACGGTTAAGGCTGCGGCGACAAGCATGCTGACCATGCCGCCTCTGGTTAGAGAGATAAACACCGTTGCGGCACCAACACTCATCACTGCCACGAGCAGCCACAATGACTTCGCCGACCGGAAATTCAAGTGCTCGAAGAAAGTGGTCGGTGTTACTTTCTCGCCGGCAAAAGTCTCACGCAACTTCACTATAAACAGACCCAGCGCTGCCCCAATTGACAGATTCATAAACTGTCCGTAGTTGCTGTGATTGACGAACGGACCGGAATAGCCCCTACTGTTTCTGCTCGATATAAACCAGTACAGCTTGCCGTTTCCGAAAAGGTTTTGTGCCAGAGTAATGGCAGCGACGATGCCTCCGACTATTACTATGGCCATCAGGAGACGTTTGACCTGGTCAGGTCGGCGGAAGACATTAAGAACAACTACGAAGACGGCTGCGACCGCCAGTACGAGCCGCAAGTCGTGCTTTGTGGCATTAGGATAGAAGCTAAGCGACATTGATTTAAGCAGTGTCTCAGCGTCAGGCATGTCGCCTAAGAGTTCCGTTTTTAAAGCTGCCGTATTTGGTGAGATGACGCTTACTAAACCTGTAGGTAATGGAATAAGCTGAAGTATCGGGATAAGTATGAATAGCCCCACCGGTACGTAACCCCAACTCCAAATTACACCCCGATCACGATGAAACACGAGCTTAAGCAAGAAGCAGACAACAATGGCGCTTGATAGAGCGACGACGATCTCCTCGCTCCATGCGTGCACCACTCCAAAGGCAAGGGGCATAAACGCCAAAAGGCCCACGAGCAGCCATTCGATTACTATATCGAACCTACTTAAGGCCCCCCCCATATTGTCAAGAACTGCTCGGTATTCTCTCATCGATACGCTTCCTTGCGGTCGAACCAATCATCTGTATATTCCGGCCTTCTAATATTCTTAATGGGTTTTCGATACAAACCAAACGAGCGACTGTCTCCCCCAGTTTGATGCTAATATGCTCGAAAGCAGCTTTCATACACGGCCTGCGACCGTCTAAATCGTGGGCATCCGTCGCCACGAACGAGGCCCAGCCTAAGTCTAAAAAGTACCATGCAGCCTTTTGGGCCATGGTGCCGAAATCGCCAAGCAGGCTGGCAGATGTCACCTGAAGATGAGCCGATTGCTCAAGCCATTTCAGTAAAACTCGCGGTCGTCTTGCAATAATAGGGTGTCGCTCAGGATGGGATATAATAGCCTGGATGCCTAAAGAGGAAAGTTCGACAAGCAGCGGTTCGACGTCTATGAAAACCTCGTGCGGAAGCTCCAGGAGAACGTACTTGCCCCCATCTGCGAGCGTGAGCACTTTATCAGCCTCGATAAGCTGGCATATCCTTTCGTCCACCCGAACATCTCCACCGGGTACTACATTAAGGCTAATGCCGTTACTTTCCAATTCTTCATTGAGGGCAGCAACCTGGTCCCTGACCAGCGCCGCTTCATTGCAATCGCTGAATCGTCCCAGTTGATGGGGTGTCGCTATGACGTCGGTTATACAATCATCAGCGAGGGCCCTGCACAGAGAAAGCGACTCTGACATTGTGATGGGACCATCATCAATAGCAGGCAGGCAGTGACAATGAATATCAACATAATACTCTTGTTTATACTTCAGGTGCTCAATCTTCATAACTTACCCTAATAGGAAACTTCATTATCCTGCCAACACCTTTTTCTTTTCACTGTTACCGTAGTAGCCATAGTGACCGTAGTATCTGTAACCGCCATAGCGGCCACCGTCAGAGTAATAGCCGTAACCGCCGTGTCCTCGTGGAACATCATTTACTATCGCACCGAGTATGTGACTACCAACACTTAGCAGGCTGTCCCGGGCTTGCTGACTGTGCCTGCGAGTGGATCTTTCTGCTCTTAGAACCAAGAGCGTTACATCGCAGAGAGCCGCTAATATTTGGCTATCGGCAACCAGCCCAACCGGCGGAGAATCCACGATTACACGGTCATACCGTTCAGAAAAGACCTTTAACACCTTGGCAAACGAATTACTGTTTAATACCTCCGAAGGGTTAGGAACTTCAATCCCACAATTGAGGATATCGAGGTTCTCGACCGGTCCAGGTTGTATCGCCTCTTCCATGTTGATAGCTCCCGCAAGTAAATTAGATAATCCCTCTTCTCTGTTTTCGATTTGGAAAATATTATGTTGCATTGGTTTTCGGAAGTCGGCGTCAAGCACAAGTGTTTTTTGCCCGGCCTGCGCCATTGTAATAGCTAGGTTACTCGCGACTGTACTCTTGCCGTCGCCAGGTGCTGGAGAGGTAATAAGAATAGTCTTTGCTTCTCCCCGGGAAACGCCGAAAAACACAGCGGTACGTATCGTTCGGTAGGCTTCGGCAACGATGGACTTAGGTGCGAGGTGCGCCTTTTGTCCACGCTTTACAACGTTCGGCTTCTCTAATGTAATCTTGCCTTTCTCTGCAATTGGTGAACCGACGGCAGCAGTCTTTGTCTTTCTCCGGGTCTCATTGGGAAATGCGGTTGTACACACGGACCCATGGGTTTTCTTACTCCTACTGCGAATACACCTTATATATTCCAGTTCGGAGCGCACCTTTTGGGCACGTTCCATAAAGCTCATATTCTCCATTATGGCCTCGCCACCATCCCGGGCTTTTAAAGACTCGTCTTGGGCCGTTCTTGAAGAAGTGGCTGCTCCTATTCTTTGGTAACCTCCGGCAATAACGAGTTTGAGTAAGTCCCACACCTTATGGCCAGGCAGCGCAATAGTTTTCTCGTCTAATATTGTTGGTATGACGCCAAGAATGGGAACGCCGAGGACGATTGATATCTCGTCGGCGGACCGGAGCCGATAGTCGAACGTATTCCGAAGTATAGCAAGACCGCCACCAAGCGTAAGGCCCAAAGCCAGGGCTATTGCCATATATTTTTTCTTTTCCGGCTTTGAGGGACTGTCTGCAGGGCGCGCCACCTCCAATATGCTGATATTAAGTGCTCCAACATCTTCTGTAACATTGAGCTCCTTAATGCGGTCATCAAGAATCTCGCAGAGTCTTTCAGTCCGCCTCAATTCTGACTGGAGCACCGAATACTCGGTTGCCTTGATACCCAAGTCACAGGATGCTTGGAACTGGGCATCAAAAGATGCCTGTAACTCATTTTCCCTTTCCACTGCCGTTGTCCATCTCAGTCGCATCACTTCGGTATAGGAGTCAGCAAATTCCCTCGCTTGCTCATTAAGCTCTTGCTTGATACGGTCAATCTTGGCATGAATCGCCCGGATGGTCGGATGGTCTTCAGTGCAATGGTATCTTGCATCTTGTAGCTCAATTTCCACAGCTCTCAGTTCAGCCCTCAACTGAGTTTCTGTGTCATTGACAAATACTCGCACTCCTGCAGTGGACGAAGCCGAAGCGAATTGCTTGACCTTAGCTGGCTCGTCCTCCATGCTCTTGATTGCTTCGTAATCAGCTTTTGCATTTAGAGTGTTCAGTTGCGCGTCTGTCACCGCAGTGGACAGCTTCGTCAGTCTCGTAAGAAAGACGTTCCCACCTTGATTATCAAGAGAAACCTCGCTGTTTTCACGGGCAAATTCCAAAAGCTCCGCGAATTTGTCCGACAGCTCCTTATCGCGTTTAATCTTTTCTTTCTGAATGATTTTCAGAACTTCGGAAACAGTACTGCGTTTGCGGGTAGAGTGATAGTTAATGTAGGACTGCACCACAGCGTTGACTATCTCAGCAGCTTCCACAGGGTATGGCGAATCGAACAATACTGCAATGATATCATCCTTATTCCCGATACGGACATTCAAATTATTTTTGATGTAAGCAGCCAGGTTGTCCACGTTAGCAAATGTTCTGAAGTGTTGTATTTTTGAATCTTGAACCACATCGGCAACGATAGGAGTAGATTTTATCAATTCGCCTTGGGTGTAAAGATAGTTACTGGACTTGGTCATAACTCCTTCGTACTCGCTCATAATCTTAGGGCCACTTTGTTCAACGTAAACTCTTGATGAGCTTGTGTAAATTGGTGTAGCCTTCAAAAGATAAAGATATGTGACAACTAAAGACAATATGGTGGCGACCAGAATCGTCCATCTGTGACGCAGGACAATATGCAAGGCTGTTTGCAGTAAGTCTTCTTGTGGCAGCGCATCACCTCGTGGGAACGTCAGGTTTGAAACTCCGTTTTCTAATTTGTTGCTATCCATATGCTCTCTAATAGAGTGTTCAAAAACTCTCCCTAATCGATCACATTTCTACTAACGTCAACTCCGACTCTAATCTGGAGCACCTCAGACAGGAACTGGTTCATACGTGTACGCAATGTATGGTCCACGTATATCACGTCCCCAGGTTTTATTACGACCCCATACGCTTCAACCAAAGATTTGCTGTCAACTCCGAATGTAGCCGATAAAATCCGCCCATCGGCGTTATGTCGGAAGACCTTTAAGTAGCGAGGATCTGCAGTCATATTAAGCCCACCCGCAAACGCCAACGCCTCCATCAAATTATATTGAACATCAGGCGGGTAAGGAAAGGCATTGGCTCTGTTAACAAGGCCAATAACAGTGAAAACTCTTTCGTTTTCTCTGCGATACTTCACTACCTCACAAACTACCATTGGGAGATTTTTAACATACTTCGGATAATAGGCGCCTATAACTAATGCTTCTATCTCAGAAAGTGTTTTGTTAGCAACAGGTAACTTGCCCACAATCGGCAAGGTAATAGTTCCAGCATCGCTTACCCGAACCAAGTATGGCTCGTAATCCTTACGACCGTATGCCGGCTCGAGCCAAGAAGAGAATTCGGAAGAGACAATCCGTAATACGACGGGCATCTGCAGCTCCAATACGTCGCCGGGCACTACCCGGTACGGGCCGATATGAGATTGTACTTTGACTGAGTTATCCACGTCTCCTTCTGGCGCGAGTGGCCCGGCCTTGTCAAATTCTCTCACCTGCTCGATAGATGATAAGACTGGACCATTGCATCCTGTCATACAAGGCAAATAGAATGCTAAAGTATATAGAAAAACATTTCTAAAAGATTGGAGACTGTTGGAGACCTTTTTCACTCGATATCTCCGATTTAACTTTTTCCACAGCTGCACGCCAAATGCTCTTTACAACTTAGTATATTTATCGTTATTATCGGGTCTGTAACTGTCCATACAATCCCTGGTTTTGGCACTCCAAAAACCTTGTTTTGACATAGTAAAGAACCACAAGACACACTCTAAGTTCATGTTAGGCTTGATTTCCATCTGTTTTAAGCCTTATACGCGACAACCGTTGATGACAAAGCCATGGGTATTCGTTCCCTGGCTTTGACTTTGGAAAAACCTGGCACTCTGATTGAATCAAGCGCAATGTAACCTCCACGTGGTTTAGCGCTTAACTCGTACTCACTTAATACCACCTACCAAAAAATGCTTGACCCGGAGCGTTGGAAGTGATAAAATATTAGAAATCTATCTTGGGATTTTCCTTAGGAGGGTAACGTCAATCTTTCCTGCGATGGGAGGAATCAGCCCGGCATTTGGACACGCTGGATATGCAACTATAGCTGCTATTGTCGGACAGAACGTTATTTCGTCAGGGTGATGGATATGAGAAGAATTATTTTACGCAGTTTGCTCACCTTGTTTTTATTACTGCAGGCAGGATGTCAAATGGTGGTAGTAAACAGCAAGAGGCTTGAAGGAATGGCAGGCGTAAGTTTAATAAGTCCAAATGACTTAATGAGTGGGTCTTATTGGGCGAAGGATATATATAACGACAGCTGGAAGCGCGGTAACCAAATAGATGAGGATAAAGAGCAGCGAGAACCTTGTCGGATTAAATATCACTCTTCCTACTCGGTAAACCGCTGGATGGCCGTTGAAGGTAAGCTCGGCAACGGGAGGAAGTATCCGGTTGTCCTGGATACAGGAGCGTCAATCCCTCTGTTCGTGAATGATATCCACATCATGGAAAACAAGCTGGCCATCCATACACTTAAAAGTCATAACGGCGATTCTGCCGGATGGGGAATGTGCTATCTTCCGGAACTGCACATAGGGCAAGTGACATTAGCCAACTGGCCTTGTTTTTATCGAGAGCAGCATACTGAACTTCAGCTACTTGGACTGCCCCTTGTTAAGGGAAAGGCTGTAATAGCCGGACTGGCGGCTCTGCGGAGATTCAAATATATTTCTTTTGACAGCGTAAGGAAAGAAGTGGAGTTTTCGCTCGAGAGTGCGTTTAAGTCCGGCCAGCCGGATTCGTGGACGCAGTATTCCTTTGCCATCGAAGAAGATTTAGGCGGTAACGTTCTCCTTTTTGTTAGGATACCCATCGCTGGGGAGGAAATTGAGCTTCAGCTTGATACCGGCAGTGGAAGGGGCCTGGCAATTACCGAGGAGCTGTGGGAAAGAATGAGTAAAAAAATCCGGCACGTCAAGCTGAAAAAAGGCAGAGACCTATATCCATATATTGGGTGGCTGGTCTGCAAACAGGGTGTTATTCCAAAACTTGAGGTAGGGAACAGAATAGTCAAGAATGCCAAGATGTCGGTTTTCCCAAATGATAGTCCGATTGTGGACCAGTGCTCTGGCTTACTGGGGATGCAGTATTTTCAAGATACCATAATAGTTCTTGATTTTGAGCGGAACCTGATGTGGGTGAAGAATCCACCAAGCCCGTAGCCTTCCGCCAAGATTCTCCAATCTCGATACTTGCCTCAACCAAGAAATCTGCTAAGCTCTTCCAGCACAATCTGCGAATTCAATTTCGAGACCCCTTTCATCACGCCCCATCTTTTTTCTTTTTGACAAGGCCAAGCCCCCTTCACTTCAAATATTAAGATATTTGTAACTATGGCGTACTTGGACTGCGACTACTTTGTGACAAAGCTATGGCCAGCCCACCAGCGGCTGCACCTGCCGCAACGGTATTAGCAGTACCGAGTCCCCAGCCTGCCCATACCGGCGCCACTGCTATCTTCATGGTCCCGATACCAGTAACACTTTTTCCCAGTGAGCCGGCTACAGTATCGGCTGTAGCGAACGTACCAACTGTGGATATTTTGCCAAGACTTTGCATTGCAACTATCCGAGCCGAAGGTATGCAAACTGTGACAACGGGATTTAGAGCACCTTCGCACGCCATTGCCGCGCATATGTTGGCCACCTGGGCGGCAGCTAAACCTTCAGACTGTGTCCACCGGGGCAAAGGCGACTTTTTTACAATCTTCACACTTTTCCCGCTGAGTCCCACTTCTCTTACAAACTTCTCGAATTTTGGACCTAGACCGCTCAAATCGACCGATGCTCCAGTAGCATCTGTCCTGTATGTCGCAACCTCATGACGCAACGTTTTCTTGCCGTCAACGTCTTTTGTCGCTTCGAAAACAGATACGCTCAGATAAATCTCCTCAATCTTCGGGTCAAAAAGATAAATCGTGTTGATTCTGGACATTAAAGAACCCACGCCAGACTTAACAAAAAACGGCTCAGACAAGGCCCTAACTGCTATCATTTCACCAAACACATCTGTTTTCAGCTCTATCGCCGTTAAGGTGAACCTCAATTCGCCGGGAAGCGAATCGCCAAAGGATGACAGATTGATAGATTGTTTCCATGTTTTCCCGACATTATCCTTTGTCACCTTCTCGAGCGACTTGACAGACTCATTGTTGATTCTGGCCCAAAAAGCCAGGTCTTCGTCAACGCTTGATAAATGTCGGGTGTTTTTATCGAGAACAAATGAAAATTCTATTGGAGAAGATACCTGAGTGATATTCGGTTCAGTATTACTTCCAGAAAGCATATACAGAACTTTATCGTCGGACAAAGTCTTTTTTCTCACCGTAAATAAGGTTTCAATCTGATTCCTGAATTGACCCCCATCCGTGTATTCTACAGATGAAATCATTTTATAGTGCTGCACGCTTTCCGTTTCCCTCGCTAAGCCGGTATTACCTGATAATAGTAATAACATTACACTCAGCGCCATCATCAAACAAAAATCTCTCTTGTTTAAAATACCTCTCGTCTCATTTGAAAAAAACATATTTTATCCCTTTCAAATCTTTTGTCCTTAATTCTGTTTTTTCACAACAAATCAACATTCTCTGTTAAATTTTATCGGTTAAATCGTTTGCCTATTTATCCAGGCAATTCCTGGTTATGAGGCTCGAAAAGCCCAGTTACAGGTACTTAATATTCCTAAGTCCCCAAAACTGAGTCGTCAGCCTTCGGTGGCTGTTTTGTGTAGTCTCAAATCTCGACATCCTTGATCTGAGGGCTTAGAAAAAACTCATTTGCCATAACGGCGCGTATAGCTGGGAGCAAGTCGTCGAAAATGGAACTTTTGAGCACATAGCCCGCAACACCCGCTTTAAACCCGGCCACCACGAAACGCTTGTCGGAACGTGTGGACAAAATGATAATTCGTGCAGCAGCATTATTGCTAAGAATTTTTCCAGCAGCTTCAATCCCGCTCAATTTAGGCATGCTAATATCCATAAGTATCACGTCCGGTGACAAATTCTTTGCAAGCTCTACTGCAGTTTTCCCATCCCTCGCTTCGCCAACAACTTCAATGTCAGGCTGCTTGTTAACAAAAGATTTTATGTTTTCCCGCAGAGCATCAAAATCATCAGCAATCAAAAGCCTTATACTCATATTACCAGCCTCCCTCGTCAAATTCCTTGATTAGGTCAAATGCCACAACAATTACAGCACAAGTCCGAACCAATAAGGTAAATTCCGCTTCGCAAACGACTTAACTAATGGGTCAACTACTTCAGTTAGATTGTCGGGTAGAACAGACACCTATTTAACCAGGCTATTCCAGGTTCTAAGGTTCGAAAAGCCCAGTAGCAAGGACGCCCGGAGATTAGGCAGCTTATAATTCCAGTTAGCGAAAAGCCCGTATGTGTAATAATTGAATAGGCGCGTCACACAATTCTTAGGAAAGAACGTGTGAGCTCAACCGTAGTGAAGTGTCCCGGCTTACCGGCTGGAAAATGATTGCTACAAAGGAATGAACAAATTATTCGTTGGCCAAATTATGTAGATAAAGCATTAGAGACTACGCTAATCTCAGAGTATTCAAGTCACGCATAAGCAATGCTGGTCAGCCCTTCACTTATTGCATACTTGACAAGCTCAGCCACGCTTTCTATATTTAGTTTTTTCATTAATTGGCTACGGTGCCATTCAATAGTCTTGGGGCTAACGTACAATTCTCTCGCTATTACTTTCGTTGACTTACCCTCTGCGATTAATTGGAGCACTTCGCGCTCCCTGTCGGTTAATACCGAGTAGGCAGACCGTCCTTGCTCCGCTGCACGATGTAAGTATTCTTCAACAACTATCCTGCTTATGTGGGAACTGAGGTAAGTGCGGTTTGCAACGACATTTTGTATAGCAGAAACGAGATCCTGGAAGGCACAGCGCTTCGGCAGGTAACCCATCGCGCCTGCTCTAAGCATTTCACACACAGAACGCCTGTCCGAATGTTCTGACAAGGCTATTACCTTGACATCAGGTAATTCATGGACTATTTGTCGGGTGGCCTCGATGCCGTTTAGATTAGGCATGGAGGTCTCCATAATAATGACATCTGGTCGTAGTTCTCGGGCAAGTTGGACTGCGATTCGGCCATCTTCAGCCTCTCCAACAATGTCCATCCCAAACTCATTGCGCAGCAGAGAACAAATAGCCTCACGCACAACCCTATGTTTGTCAGCAACCAGTATTCTTATTTCCATGGGTATCTCCCTGTCTCTCTCGGAGGCTTTTGTGACTATCTCTTACTCACAGCCTCACCTCGGTCTCCCACTCGAACGCTTATTCTTCACCGCAATCAGCCAATTTTTTGTCCATCAGTTAAAGAATCTTTTTAGAAATTTATAGAAAGTGAACGGATTCCAATTTCCAACCTTGACCCTCGGTAATTCATAACGACTTGTCTGTCCTGTCACACTGACTGTGCCATAAGAATTACCGCACGCCAAGCTGAATCCGATATCCTTCAAAATACTAACAGTCTCCGCAGTGTAGCTGTTGTCGTTTCCAAACGGGTAAGAAAAATATTTAATATTGTGTCCCAATACCTCCTCCAATACATTCTTGTTTTTCAATACTTCTTCAATTTGCTGCCATTTAGGTAAAGATGATAACTTTACATAGCTGTGCGTATGTCCGCCAATTGTAACCAATCCTCCTTCTACAAGCTTCCTGAGTTCCTGAGCACTCATTGTTCTATGATTGTCGAGCTCCTCGGCCTGCAGGTCTAAGCTTCTGGTAATTTGTTCAACAATTGCTCTTTGTTCCGATGGTGTCTTGTCAGATAAGATTGAATACAAATCGTCATAAGCCCGAAACCTATCGAGCTGTGTCACCAGAGGCCATTTATACAACTGACAATCTATTTCCAACTCTAATTGCCCTTCAAAATGGTTTGCAATAAGAAAATCTTCTAATTCCTGCCACCAGAACTGCCCCCCTTCTGTAATGTTGGCTGAGCTGGCAAAAATTGTGGCAAAAACTTCAAATCTTTCGAGCACTTCTTTAGCCGTGTAAAGAACATCAGTGTAACCTCCATCAAATGTTACCACTACTGTTCTCTCTCTAAAAGGTCTTGAAGTTTCCAGATGATGCTCCATCTCATCAATCGATATGACATTAAAGTTCTGTGCCAGATATTCTATCTGCTTCTCAAAATGGTACGGCTCGACTGCCAGCTGGAGAGAATCAAAACACAATGATGCCACTCTGTGGTATTGCAGGACAAGACAGGTGTCAACTCCAATATGCCCTGAAATAGCACTTGAACTCTTTGACAAATTCTTGCATGAAAAGTCATGCATTTTCGTATTTCATATCTTCAATACTATAAAATAATCAGCAACTTGCTCTCTTTAGCAAGTCGCTAACAATCAGTATCAGCGCTTAGCAACCTACTTATGCTTTCCATAACGATTGATTACCAAGCTGACAACGCACTGCAAGTACATGTATAGTTAGTATCGGCTGCGCAACTGTGAATCCTTGCACGACAAATACCTGACTTGAGACAGAAAATACCGTGACTTAAGCCAGAAAAAATCTTGCATTGCACACGGCAAAACCTTGTATTATGGGACATATTTATCCGACAGGCCCTTGCCCACCTGTCGTGGCTGCTTTGAAACTGTAGTTATCATCTAATAGCTCCTTCAAAATTGTGATGTTGTTATGGTCATCATCCACTGCTAAGATTTTTCCTTTTACTTGCATAATTTTGCCCCATTCCAAATTTTTAGACCCTGGCGTAGTATTCTTACACAACGCTATGGGCCCTTATAAAGTTACTGTTCGACTACCAAGCCATTATCAGCACCAGCCAAGGCCATCTGGTCCTCCGTATGTATCTCCCTGGATAGTGGTATCTCAAATGAGAACACCGCCCCACCCTCTGGCCTGTTTTCTGCCCAGATGCGGCCTTTATGCGCGGCGACTATCTCGTGGCAGATCGCAAGCCCCAGGCCTGTGCCGCCTGCTCCTGTCTTTGTTTTGCTCGACTGTATAAACTTGTCAAACACCGCTTCCAGCTCATTCTGAGGAATCCCAGGGCCCTGGTCACGAACTGAAACTCTGACTGAACCGGCTACACGGCATATAGCAACATCGATGGTCCCGCCCTCCGGCGAGAACTTGATTGCGTTATTCAGAAGGTTGCGGAGTACCTGCTTTATCCTCTCAGCATCGAGCATGACCTCCCCATCGAATTCGGATACTTCATGTCGTATGCTCAATTTCCGTTCCGATAGTAACGTATCTAATTCATTCGTCACGGAACTGACCAGTATGCCAAGATTGGATGGCTCGAATGCAAACATCGTTTTTCTTGATTCCAGCTTTGCAAGGTCAAGCAGGTCGTTGAGTAGCTCCAGAAGCGTTTGTCCGCTCTTTTTAATTCTGTTGAAGTAATCGAGGAGCTTCTCCGGTTTGGCATTAGTATATTTCTTGGTGCCAAACGAGGCGAAGCTGAGGATGCTATGCAGCGGTGTACGCAGCTCGTGTGACATATTGGCCAGGAATTCACTCTTGGCTCGGTTGGATGCCTCGGCTTCTCTTTTGGCTATCAAGAGTTCCTTTTCTATCTGCTTGCGGTCATCTATCTCATTGCGTAGTTGCTCGTTTACTTCCTGCAGGTTGGCGGTGCGCTCATTCACTATTAGCTCAAGGTATTCGTGGTGGTGTCTCAATTCATCCTCCATGCGTTTACGTTCGGTAATGTCTTGACCGACTACAATGATTCCGATGGGTTGGCCCTTAGCGTCGAAAAGAGCAGAAGCGTTCCACAATAGGATACGCCGACTTCCATCGCGTATGTGAATCGAGTTTTCAAGGCTTTTGATTGTTTTCCCTGACAGCACCTTTTTCATATCGGCGGCGACTCTATCCCGGATTTCCTCCGGCACAAATAGCCGTAGATAGTCTTTGTTCAATACTTCCTGCCGCTGCCGGCCGTAGAGGTGCTCTGCTTGTTCATTCCACTCAAGTATTCGATATTCGGGTGACAGGAGGAAGATTGCGCTCCCGGCGGTTTGGACTACAGAACGGAACCGGTTCTCGGTCTCTGTCAACCGCTGCCTTACGCGCTTCCTTTCAAGCGAATATCGGATAGTCCTAACCAGTATGTGCTCCAGAGCTTTTCCTTTAATAAGATAGTCTTCTGCTCCCCTTCTTATCGCCTCAAGGCCCATTTCCTCATCATCCAAGCCGGTCAAAACAATAATCGAGGCATCGGAATTTGTGTCTTGAGCTTGTTGGATAGTGTCGATTCCGCTGCTGTCCGGAAGGTTAAGGTCAAGTAAAAGAACATCGTAGCTGCCGTTGCTTAAACGCCTGGTTCCTTCGGACAGAGTGCCTGCAGTTTCAACATTATACTGTGTATGCGGGTTGGTTCTGGCCAAAGTCACTTCTACCAACCGGCGATCCTGAGGGTCATCATCCACAAGCAAAATGTTTACCTTTCTATTGTTCATTTTGAGCTTGTTGCTTTTTCCCGATTATCTGACACTTGGTTATTCAACTTCACGTCCCTCAGATAATTTTTAACCAACAACATCACAACAGGTTTAGCCGTATCCATTTTTTCCCTCAATCAAGTTTGTACACTTGAAATTAGTTTACGTTGCTCTTGCTCCAAGTTTTTCGCTGCCGGCAAAATAAACCAGAACGTCGAGCCGACGCCTATCTTCGATTCTACTCCAATCCGGCCACCGTACTTGTCCACTATCTTTTTGCACATCGCTAACCCAGTTCCTGGCCTCTCGTTTTCTTGCCTCGAATGCAAACGTATGAACATCTTGAAAAGATGCTTGTGGTGTTCTTTCTCAATACCTATTCCGTTGTCCTGTAATTCTATCCTTACAGCGTCTTCGGCGTTCTGTTCAGCCCTAATCAGAATTCGCGGCTGGACAGCCTCCTTGCGATACTTGATCCCGTTGATAATAAGATTCTGCAACAGTTGCCTGATGAGGACAGGGTCAGCCTGGACTTTTGGCAGAGGCTGTGGAATATCAATTATAGCACCGGTCTCTTCTAATAACGCTGCAAGCTCTAATTGTTCTAACTGCTTTACGAGCTCATTCAAATCAACTGTCTCAGATACAACTGCCTTTTCGTTTACCCGTGAATACGCAAGGAGCTCTTCTATCATCTGATTCATTCTTTCGGCTCCTTCGAGCATAAACTCCAAGCTCTCTTGGTCTTCGTTCTCAAGTTTCCCATTAAGAGAATCTTTCAGTAGCTGGCCAAAAGAGGAAATCTTACGCAGCGGCTCACGAAGGTCGTGTGATGCCATGTGAATGAAATCTCTAAGTTCCCCGTTTGAAACTTGCAGAGCTTCTTCAACTCGTTTGCGCTCGGCGATTTCATGGTGTAATCGTTGATTGGTGGCTTTTAGCTGTTGTTCACTTGCCTGCAGCTGCTGCTTGGGGGCGTTGTCCGCATCTATGGATTTGGTAGTCTTCTTCAAGTTCGCAGTCATTTGGTCAAATGCGCGTGAGAGCTGGCCGATTTCGTCTTTTGCATCTGTTCCTACTTTATAATCCAAATCACCCCAGCCTATTATCTCAGTACCTTTGTACAGAGCCTTAAGCGGTTCTACTATTGACCTTGTCAAAGCCAATGCAACGCCAATAGCTAAAAGTGCAGTAAAAGCAGATGCAAGTAAACTATATTGAAAGCCGCGAGTAACTATCAACGTTGCCAAAACTACAAATCCAAAGCCAATAAATAATCTCGTACGTATCTTAATATTTCTTACTCTTTCCATTAATTGCCTTACTGGCTGTTGTATATAGCCGTTTTTGCAGGTCGGCTTCAGTCTGGACTTCTTCAGCTTATAGGGTTTCCAGTTCATTCTGCATGGCCCTAAGGCCAACCGCAAGCTCATTCATTCTTGACTCAAGGCCTTCAATGTCGTAAGCAGTTTTGAGAAAATGACGGGGAGTATGCAACGGTCGTAATTGGTATCGCCGGTAGTATAACAAATTTGTCACACATATTTGCCTCCTTTGCCCAGAAGTAACACATTCGTGTTTTCATCACCAAGAACCGGTGGATAGCACCCGCTGCCCTTTTTGAATGGGTTGCGACAGGGCCATTGCCATTTCATGTGGGCAGCGGTACTATCCGTTAGCAATTAAGAACTCCTGACTACAAAGTCGCCTATTCTCGTTAACAATACTACAGCGCCACTTAGTTGTGACATTGAGAGCTCTGACTTAGACATTTGCTGACCGTAAACAGGCTCTCAAAAGCGCTTATTGTGGGTGCAATAAGCCCAAAAGGGTGGCCGAAGAATCTTCCGTCCAAGAGCATAAACAACAAAGATATACGTAAGTTCTCGTCTCTGAAATACATGCCTTACTATCTCCGTCTATACGTGGCGCTGTAGTACTATAATAAGGAGAAACTACAAAACTCATGCTCACTCATCGGAGCTTTTGGGACGGCAAATCACTGTACGATTCCTGGTCATCATGCTCTAAAAACCTGGTTTCATAGTTGGAGCAAAATAATGCTGCCGGGAATTTGGACCGGTCTATAGGGAGGGACACTGTGACATATTACTGAGACGTATTATGGATGGACTGGGCTTTCCGAATGACAAACCCAGGAATAGCCTGGTTAAACAGACCTATGATACAGACGACAATCTAATTGAAACAGTTAAGGTGCAATACGATGCAGGCAGGGGTATTCTGTGGTTAGATAATTACAGTCTCACCGATATTAATCAAGATGTGAAGAATAACAACTACAGAAACTTCATGGAGGAATCAATATTGTCAAAGGGATAAGAGAAGTTTTCCCACTACAGTTTTAAGGTGTATTACTATGAAGGTGAGAACATTTTTGTTCCTTAGTATTAGTATGTTTTCATCGGGGATGATGAGTGTCTCACAGGTACAAGGAACTGAAAAGGTCGTGCAGGGTGGAGACTCAAGTGCTACGCCTACAATTAAAAGTCTGCTTTTTGGTTTTGACGTCCTTGATATTGCTCGCGGGCTGGAAGGGAAGATAGATTTCGAGCTGAGCGGCACGTTTACGAGCAAGCATATATGGCACGGTCTGGACCTGTTAGATGACCATGGAGCCTTTATCCCCGTGGGAACCATAATCTTCGGCGACTCCGGCTTTAGCGCAAAGATTATTATAGGCGTCTATCCATTATCAAGTGGTTTTGAGACATCGGTTGAGCGGAATTATGCCGGCTTCTACACCGGAGCTCTTATGGAAAGTACACCTTGGCCTACTCACTTTACCACAAACTATTTCTATTACGGCAAGCCGAAAGTGCCGGGACATAAGGGAGATTCTCAGGAAATTGGTTCAACCTTTTTTTGGCCAAATATTATTTCGGTAGGTTATAACTATATTACGCCGAGCTACTATCTTGGCTATATATGGGCCAGTAAACACAACTCCAATATCAGAGGATATGAAGGTTTCATTCACGTTTTTGGTCTTGGAGCTGATAGTCACAGGTTTTGAATTTTCCGAAAGCAATGTAGATGGAACAGAAACTTAGAAAAACAGGAATCGACATTATAGGTGATGCCCACTGGGGCACTCATTTCTGTCAGTTTTACCAGACCAAAGAGGATTTAATCGATATTCTGGTGCCATATTTTAAGGCAGGATTAGAAAATAATGAATATTGTATGTGGGTAACTTCAGAGCCTTTAAAGCTTGAAGAAGCAAAAGCAGCGTTAAGAAAGGAAGTAAAGAATTTAGATAACTATATCAAAAAGGGCCAGATAGAGATACTTGATTACAGCAATTGGTATATCAAATCAGGGAGATTTGAGTCTTACAAGGTATTAGAGGGCTGGGTCAAAAAAGAAAAAGAGGCTTTAAAAAGAGGTTTTGAGGGGCTGCGTCTTACCGGAAATACTTTTTGGCTTGAGAAAAGAGATTGGAAGAGTTTTGCTGACTATGAGGCAGTGGTAGACAGCGTAATCGGCGAATATCGGATGCTTGCCATTTGCTCCTATTCCCTTGATAAATGCAAAGGAGGCGAAATTATAGATGTGCTCTCAAACCATCAATTTGCCCTTATCAAACGAGCCGGCAAATGGGAAATTATCGAAAGTTCCGGTCGCAAGAAGACAAAGGAGGGACTACAGGTTACGACCTCTATCCTTCAAAATATTATCTCCAATATTCCGTATTATGTTTTCTGGAAAGATAAGAATTCGGTTTATCTTGGGTGTAATGATAATTTTGCGAAACTGGCAGGCGTTGAAAAACCAGAGGCTATCATCGGAAAGACTGATTACGATTTGCCTTGGAAGAAAGAAGAGTCTGATTTCTACAGGAAAATTGACAAAGAGGTTATGAGTAAGGTCACGCCAATATTAAACATCGAAGAATCAGCGCATTGGACTGACGGCAAGGTAGCGACGATCTTAACGAGCAAGGTTCCACTGCGGAATGCGTATGGGGAAGTTACTGGTATCCTGGGCATTTTCACAGACATCACCGAGCGTGTAAAGACAGAGGAAAAACAAAGGCAAGTGGCTGATGAATGGAAAACGACTTTTGACTCCATTACGGATATGGTTTCAATTCATGATAAGGATTTCAAGATAATAAGGGCAAACAGGTCTTTTGCCAGCGCCTTTAATAAAATTAAACCCGACGAAATTATCGGTAAAACCTGCTATGAGCTAATTCATGGGAAAAAAGAGCCGCCGCCATTCTGTCCTCATAAACGGACACTTAATACCGGAAAACCAAACCGCAAAGAGTTTTTTGAACCTCGTCTTGGAATTCACATTGAGGCGTCCACTTCACCCCTATTTGATGAAAACGGACAGACTATAGCCTCTGTTCATATTGCCAAAGACATCACCGAACGCAAACAGGCCGAGGCCGAACTTAAGGCAGCCCAGGAGAAATTGATTGATACAGCACGCACAGCGGGCATGGCGGAAGTGGCCGCCGATATGCTGCACAATGTCGGAAATGTTCTCAACAGTATTAACGTATCGGCAACCGTGATAAGAGAGAAAGTTACCAAATCAGAGCTGGCAAACCTGGAAAAAGTGGCAAATATCATCAATGAGCATACCGATGACCTTGGAACGTTCCTTACCGAACACCCACAGGGAAAACATATTCCCGTGTATCTGACCGAGGTCAGTAA
>JBAQFY010000228.1:0-7122 GCA_049287505.1 Sedimentisphaerales bacterium
GCACGGTCAATTTCGGCGAAATCTCGAATGTATCACCGTCCAGGTCGATTGTAACTTTCGTTCCATCGGCGAAAGTGGTCCGCTGTTTCCTGCCGAGCCGCTGGCTCGTCGCGGCTGGTCGGAAAGACTCATCCAGGAACTCATGATTTGTCATCTCAAGAAGCCCGACTCGCTCATGCAAGGCACACATCGTACGCACGCGGACCAATTCCTTTTCTCCGGGATTCAGCGACAGATAAGGAAGGCCGGCATTGGCTACGCCGTGTAAATAACCGAGGTCATTTTCAGGAATTCCCCACGCACCTTTTCCGAGCGACCACGGCAGCAGCAGTGCATCGTGATAGACAAGATTAAAAAGCGGCACGGGGATTCCCATTGCCGGGCCGCGCCCGGGATTCGGCACCAGAGCATAAGGACCGTGATGGACAAGGTCGATATGCGGAATGGCCCAGTCGGCAGGTTCTTCGGAACTGACAATGCCTCCCTTAGCGCGAATGAAATCCAGACATTCGCCGCGATACCTCAGACAATCTGCACGGCTGACAGGATGTTCGGGATTGTAACATTCATCGGGAGGCACAACAGCAAAAACGTCAAGATAGGCGCCGCGGACTTTCACGCCATGACTGAGCAGGGATAAGTAATTCTTTTTGACGTGACCCAGTGCCAACGAAGAGCACAGGATAGACTGATTGCCGCCATACCAGGTATTACCATGAGGACGATTTCCGTTTCGGTCGAGGATTGTATGACGAGGGTCGTATGACTTTGCATCAAGATAGTAGTCTCTGTATTGGTCGTGAATTGCAAAGACAAAGCCTAATTGGTCACAGGTTTCGGCGAAGCGCTTCATACCTTCCCAGCCGCCCGCTTCGGGACAAGGCGGAATAATATCAGGATGGAGATTGTCATATCCTCGAAAGCCCCATCCATCCAAATGCACGTAGGCACGCTTTATCCCTTTTTCGGAAAGCTGCCGAAGCTGCTTGGCGCGTTCATCGAAGCTGACCAATTGATGATTTTTAGCGGGGTCGTCTTTGTGATAATAGCTGGATTCCGGCTGGATGTGATACAGGATACTCGTGTGAACTACAGGGGAGCCAACCAGTTTACCCACAAGAGGATTTCGGGCGATTTTTTCATTGAGAGAAACAAAGTGACCGATCTCGAGAACATGTTGGCGGTATCGTTTTGCCATCGTGACGTAGTTACCTTTATCAAAAAAGCAGAGTCTGACACATCGTGGATAGGCCAATTTCCCCAGAGAGTGAATCCATCGCAATTCTATCTTGGTCGGCCCTCCGGCAGGGTGCTCGAAACGGCAGCCGGCATCTTCCGGCGTTTCGAGCAAAACAAGCATGGCAGAGTTCCCTTGCTGATGTCCCCACCACGGCATATATAATCCGCGTCCATAAGACACCGTATCGTACAACCGGACTTTCTTTGGCCAATCCTTCCCAAGCAGCATACCCTGCATAAAGGGAACTACGGTATAATCGAAACAATTGTTACTCACGGCCTGAGGCCAAAAACACTCCAGAATCGTTGCGGTTTTCTCCGTGGCCTTTAATTCACAAACCAGCTCTTCCTGCTCTCCTTCGAGACAGATGAAAAGTAAGATTTGCAAATCAACCCCGTTAGAAGTAAGACGTTGTTTTCTAACGGGGTCAACTTTTACATCTTTGTCTGCTGCCACGTCTTGCGACGTGAGTCGCAGCGGCAGGTGGGCAAAGTCTTCCAGTTCAATCTTGATTCCGGTTTTAAAGCCCGTCTGGTATGTTGAGATTTCCTTTTTTTTGGCATCGGCCAAACGCAGAGACAATCGCTCTCCTGAATTCTCAACGATAAGGTCGCCGGAAAATGAGGGTATCATCGACCAGGTCCGGCTCCGGGCATATACTGTCATTTGTAAATTTGAGGGATTTAGCTCTATTCGATTTTTCTGCCCTTCAATAGTCCATTTTCCCTGTCCCTGGAGTACTTGTACTTTTGGAGCACCCCAATCGTCTTGGTTGGCTGCCTGCGATGTGGCTGAATCTGTAAGAAGGACGTATATGGGAACAAGGAATAATAACACAACGGACAGAGTGGCCCTGCTTCGAACAATTCCCAAAAGAGAAAGTGCGTAGTTCTGTCTTATAATTACCATAATACTATACCTCCCGAATCAGTTCTGCTAAGGATATCCCAAATAAGTTCTACTGACTGCGTTTCTGAACCCGTATGTTCATAAGATATTAAATCTGCGTCAGGAAAACAACGACTCGCTTAGAAAATATATAACAACCGGCCCCGTAACTTGACAACTCGGCTCGGCGACTCGTCTCTGCGAAGTGCTTCGCCGAAGCAGGGAGCTGCGCCGGAGCAGGCCGGTTATACCATATCGGAGTGGTGGCCCATAGCTGTAATTGGCGCACAAAAAGGAATAAAGCCGGTAGAAATCCGAGAGTCAATTTGGTAAAATGATGCATCGGAAATTATTGTAATGATACTGGGCGACTTATTTGGGGAACCTCAGATGAAGATGAATCCCATTAGAAATTCAAAAGTGAACAATCCGGCAAATCTGCCGGAACAGTCCTCGTTAGTCCTAAGGACTCCTTTCGGAGAAGCAAGCCATCGATTTCCGATATACGAATTTGAAAAAGGAGGCCAAAAAGGACTCGCCCCGTTATACGCAGTCCACAGGATGCCTTACGGCATATCCCTGTCGGGAGAAAAAATCCATATTAAAAGGACAATAGGTGCATTTAACTGGAGAGAACGGTTATGAAAAAATCCAACAACGGCCGGAAGAATCAGATATTTTACTCAAGACTCGCTTTTCACGTAATGACTATAGTTTTGTTTTTGTGTGTCGTGACGGCGGCGCAGTCCACAGTCCTTGGGACTCCTTTCGGAGAACGCCTTTCGGCAGAAGTCTCCCCGGAGAAACAAGTGCTTCGCCATTCCGAGGTGGTCTTTATGTATGCTGCCGATGAAGATGCCTACCGCGCATACAATGCTACTTTTGTCGCCTGGGGTGGAGCGAATACCGCTGAGCAGGTAAAACGACATCACGACATGGGAATACGCT
Source organism: Sedimentisphaerales bacterium (assembly GCA_049287505.1). Taxonomy (GTDB): domain Bacteria; phylum Planctomycetota; class Phycisphaerae; order Sedimentisphaerales; family Anaerobacaceae; genus NIOZ-UU13. The sequence continues at coordinate 3,077 of JBAQFY010000228.1, forward strand.
GTACCGGTTCGATGTGGTGTCTGACCGCCGGCGCCGAAAACATCCACAAAAATCCCTCTTTGCGCAACGCCTGCGCTATAGACATTGAAGGCAAACCGGTAGAGGTCCCCTGGCTTTTCGACCATACATATCAGGGTACGAAAACCTACTTTGGCTGCACCAACCACCCTGAATTTCGTTCTCTGTGCCGTCAGCGCGTCCGTCAGGCTATGGCCGGAAAAGCCGATGGGCTGCATATTGACGACCATCTTGGCACCGCCGGCGCTGCATGGTGGCAGGGTGGCGGTTTTTGCGATTTTTGCATGAAGGCCTTTCGAGAATATCTGAAACAGCACGCAACGAAGGAGCAGCTCGAATCCGCCATAGGCGGACCTGTCCTTGACATCGACACTTTTGACTATCGTGTCCTCGTACGCAAGTACGCTAAAACTCGTAGTGAATATAAGAAAGTCCAGCACGAGATTCCTCTTATGGATTTGTTCCTGGACTTTCAAGCCGCTGCCGCCGCCGAGCATACACGGCAATTGGGTCTGGTCGCGGAGGAGGTTGTTGGGCACCCGGTGTTGCTCAGCGCCAATGCCTGCATTCCTAACAAGGCCCACGAGTACGTCATTAAGAACCTGACGCACATAGTCTGCGAAGTCAATCAAAATGCCTGGGCCGGTGTTGATAAAACCGACCATGCAATCGAGGCCTATAGGCTGGCCACAAAGCTTGGCAAGCCTTTGGCTGCCACCGCCTCGGGACAGGACTGGGCTTATGTCAAGGAGAACGGGTGCGAGGAGCTGGTCCGCTTCTGGATTGCTCTGGCATACGCCCATGGGCAGCGGTTCATGGTCCCGCATCCAAAACGGCAGTGGTGCTTCAACAATAAGCTGGGTACGCACTGGTACGCCGCTCCCATTGAGGCCTACGCTCCCTTGTATCGTTTCATCCGTGCTCAGTCTCAGTGGTTCGATGGTTTTCAGGTTGTTGAGCTCGAGCGGCTAAACACCCCGAAGGATGTGCTCTGCGTGGTCAGACGCAAACCGGATTCCCAACAAACCGTCCTGCATGTTTTGAACTGCAATTATGATAAGGACAAAAAACGGATGAACCCGCTCACCCAGGTCAAAATCAGCTTCTCCCTTAAGGGATACTTCATAGAAGAACCTTCAATGCCTGATGTTAGAGGGCAGGCAAGAATCTTGTCCTATGATGCACCTGAGCAAAGGATAGCTGTCCAGAGGCGGAATGGTGTGACAGAAATAACGCTTCCGGAGCTGAAGTTGTGGAAACTGATTATCGTCGATTAACCCAGCCCGTCGTCCACAGTCCCGAAAGGGACGCCTTGCGGCGGATGCCTTGAGGCACAGACGGGGCGGGGTTAATCCTAAGTGTATTAGAGGGTGTCAACCGGCCTTCCTGAACCGGGAGGATTCCGATTTCAACATTGTCGTCAATTTAAGGCCAAGCCTTATTTACGAAAGGAATAAAGATGTGGGAAGACGACGTAAAATTCTTAAAAGGGTCTATAATACCATTGTTTGTTCTTACCATAGTTATTTATGTCACAGCAGGTGCAGACGCCGGCGTAAGTCCTTGGGATTCCTTACGGAGAATAAATGACCAGGAAATAGCGGCCAAACAACCTGTAACATCAACCAACCGTCCAATGCGAAACCGACGGAATTTGGTACTGACTATCGGTCAGACCGAAGGTGACCTGCAAGGCAAGGACGACAAGGTCATCCAGGCCGGCATAGAATACCTGAACCGAGTGGGTGGAGGCACCCTTCACATTCTGCCGGGTGTATATAATCTTCAAAATGCTATCTATCTGCGCCCTAACATAACCCTGCGTGGCTCAGGGGAGAAGACCGTACTCAGAAAAGCCGGCAGCGTTGTAACGGCCCTCTCAAGGGATTCGGATTGGTTTGAGTATGGCGTTCAGGTAAATGACGTAAAAGGATTCGTGCCCGGAGGAGGTATTATGCTCCGGTCAAAAACAGGAACGGGAGACTGGCAGTATGATGTGCTTCGTGCCACGATAACGGACATCGAGGGGGATGTTCTCTTTTTAGACCGGCTGACCAAAGAGAACTTTTGGATAGACAAAGACGCCACGGCTGCAACTATTTTTCCGCTCCTTACCGCTGAAAACGTGGACAATGTCATTGTCCAGGACATAGTGCTCGACGGCAACCGCGATAAAAACGAGCACATCAACGGCAACTTCGCCGGTGCTGTCTTCATCCAGTACTGCAATAGCTGGTGCTTCAAGAACGTTATTTCCCAAAACTACAATGGCGATGGTTTCAGCTTCCAGGTCTGTGATGATATCCAATTTCAGAACTGCAAGGCAATAGAAAACAGCGACCTCGGATTCCATCCCGGAAGCGGCTCACAGCGGCCTATCTTCCGCAATTGCTTAGCCCACCGGAATAGTCTTGGGATTTTCTTTTGCTGGAGCGTTTCCGACGGGCTTGTGGAGAATTGTATTTTATCCCGGAACGAAAAATATGGAATCAGTATCGGACACCGTGACACGGATAACATCATAAGTGGGTGTACAATCGAACGTAATGGCGAGGTGGGGCTCCTCTTTCGGAAGGAGGCCAATGAATTTAGTTGCGGCAACCGCAACAGAATCGAGAATTGTATTATTCGTGATAATGGTACGAAAGAACCGGGAATCGGTATCGATATTCAAGGAAAAACCCAAGACGTTACTATTCGCAACACAAGATTTGAAAATACGGCAGGCAAAAACCAGAAAATAGGCATTCGCATCAGCGAAGAGGCTGAGCGGACCGTTCTGCAAGACAATACTTTTGAGAATTGTCCGGTACATATCGAAAACTTGCGCTCTCCACAGGATGCCTTTCGGCACAAAATGGCTCTTGGGGTTGTCCCTCTGCGTGCCGCGGAACAGTCCACAGGACGACTTACGGCGAAATCGACAAAGCCACAATCGACTGTCCACATCATTCCCCACCCGGTTGAATTGGAAGTCCACGATGGCCTGTTTCGCTTAACTGCCGAGACGCAAGTGGTCGCACTCCCGCAAGGGATACTGCGTAGTGCCGAAGCCAAAGCCGACCTTCCTTCGCCCGCCGCAGCGGGCTTCGCGAAGGCGGGAGCGGTTAAGCTAATCGATTATCTGACGCCAGCGTTGGGATATCGACTGAATCTGGTCGAAGATTCGTCCAGAATGGAAAACGTCGTACGACTGGAAATCGAATCATCGCTAAAAGAGCAGCTCGGTGAGGAAGGATACCAGCTCGAGGTAACAATCCAGTCTATCGTCATTCGTGCCGCCGGGCCGGCCGGGTTGTTTTACGGTATCCAGACACTGCGACAGTTGCTGCCGCCGACAATTTTCAACGAACAGAAAGTCGAGGGTATTGAATGGACCGTGCCGTGTGTGCGAATAACCGACTATCCGCGATTCAAATGGCGCGGGCTGCTGATAGACCCAGCTAGGCATTTCATCCCTAAGCAGGACGTCAAACGCTTCATCGACGTGATGGCCCTGCACAAGTTCAACCGCCTGCAGATGCACCTGACCGACGACCAAGGCTGGCGTATCGAAATCAAGAAGTACCCACAACTGACGGAGCTTGGTGCATGGATGGATTTCACGACTATGCGCAGCGGCGGTTCGCGTCGAGGAGCAGGCGGCCAACGTCCGGGTGGATTTTATACCCAGGACGATATTCGCGAGCTTGTCCGTTATGCCGCAGAACGTTATGTAACCATCGTGCCCGAAATCGAGATGCCCGCCCACACGGGAGCCGCGATTGTGTCCTGTCCTGACATCGGCCTGTACCCGGATAAGCTGAAAAACATCCCGCCGGACAAACGTTGGACTGCCAATGAGAGGATTCTCGCACCGCGCCCGCAGACCGTCGCTTTCATGCAGGACGTGCTCACCGAAGTGATGGAACTATTTCCAAGCAGATATATTCACATCGGGGGCGACGAGGCGAACAAAGACCATTGGAAGCAAAGTGAGGAAATGCAGGCGTTGCTCCTTCGGCTGGACCTGAAGGATGAGTCCGAGC
>JBAQFY010000229.1:0-17040 GCA_049287505.1 Sedimentisphaerales bacterium
TCCAGTGCCCGAAGGATGGTTCGGAGATTTAATCCCAGATTATATCCGAAAATATCTTGACACATTCTTTTTTTGGCGAAATAATTATAATAAGTGCCCTTATTGAAGGGTTTTTTTGTGTTTTAAAGCCGTGAAAGGACAAAATTATGAGAAGTTTCTTTTTTAGATTGAGAGTTTTAGTCTTTGTTGTGGCTTTCCTTGCTGTTTCTGGTTTGAGCTGTAAACAGAAGTCCACTGAGCAGGTCGAAGCCAAGAAACCTCAACCGGCCCCCGCTAAAATCGAAGCCGAAGCCGACGTCAATGTAGCTGAACCCCAAGTCCCTGAGGAACCCGCTGACAGCGTCGCTGTAACTTTGAACGGCGTCGATATTACCGAGGCCGAGCTGCAAGAAATCATCAAGCCGCAGCTTGAGAAAATGGCCCAACAAGGCAAACAACTGCCGCCCGCCTTTGCTCAGGCATACGAAAAACAGCTCAGGCAACAGGTCATCGAGCAAATAATTGTCGGACGGCTGCTGGAGGAAAAGGTAAAAGAAGCTAATATAGTAGTTACTGAAGAGGAAGTGATTAACCAGATAAAAGAAATCCTCGCTGCCCAGAGACCGCCATTATCATTAGAGGAGTACAAAAATAAAGCAGCCGAGTACGGCCAAGACTTTGATAAAGTAAAACAGCAATTCCAAAAAAGACTGGCATATCGAAAACTTATGGATGCTCAATGGGCCGGCAAGATAAATATTACGGAAGAAGATGCCAAAAAGTACTATGATGAAAACCCAACACAGTTCGAAGTAAAAGAACAAGTCAGAGCAAGTCATATTCTCATAGAACCTGATACTACCGACCCCAACACCGACCCGAACCAGGCCAAAGCCGAGGCCAAAGCGAAGATTCAGGACCTGCTTGAGCAAATCAAAAATGGAGCCGACTTTGCCGAATTAGCCAAGGCCAACTCAGACTGTCCTTCAGCAGCACAAGGCGGTGATTTGAAATTCTTCGCCAGAGGCCAGATGGTACCGCCCTTTGAGAAAGCTGCATTCGCGCTAAAAGTAGGGGAGGTCAGCGATGTTGTCGAGACCAAATTCGGGTACCATATAATAAAAGTTACCGACCACAAGGACGCCAGCACAACTTCGTTTGAGCAGGCCAGGAACGACCTTATAAAAAAGCTTGTGCTGAAAAAACAGTCCGAATTAGACAATAAGTATATCGAATCGCTCAAGGCCGCGGCGAACATAGTCTATCCGCCCGGCAAAGAACCAGCGCCGCCGGCACCTCGGCCCCGGTAATCCGTCGTTCGAATCAGCACTTACGATTTGGGTTCCCGCCTTGCGGGGTCCCTCAAAAGTGTAACCGGGTCGAGATTGTCTGATTCTATGTCCTTAAAATATTTTACTGTGCCGACTTTCAGCTCATCTGCGGCCTGTTCATCGCAGACAATAATGCCCTTCGGGTGCATTTGCAGGGCGCTTATTGTCCACATATGATTTACACCCCCTTCAATAGCATGTTGCAATGCACGGGCCTTGTTATGACCGTTAACAATAATCAGCACCTCCTCGGCATCCATAACAGTCCCTACGCCCACAGTCAGAGCGGTTTTGGGTACTTTGTTAATGTCATTATCAAAGAATCGAGAATTAGCCACAAGGGTATCGTAAGTCAGTTTCTTAATGCGCGTCCTTGACGACAATGACGAAGCCGGCTCATTAAACGCTATGTGGCCGTCAGGGCCTATACCGCCGAGAAAGAGCTTAACGCCGCCTGCCTTTTTTATTTTTTTCTCGTAGCTCGCACATTCGGCTTCGAGGTCCGGCGCATTGCCGTTGAGGATGTTGACATTCTTTTTTTGAATATCTATGTGGCTAAAAAAGTTATTCCACATAAATGAATGATAGCTTTCAGGATGCTCCTCTGGCAGATTCACATACTCATCCATATTAAAGGTAGCAACATTTTTGAACGAAACCACCCCTTTCTTATTGAGTGCTATCAGCTCCTTGTAAACTCCCAGCGGCGAAGAGCCTGTGGGAAGACCCAGCACAAAAGGTTTAGCCTGGCTCGGCTTAAATTCATTTATGCTCTTGGCTACATAATTAGCAGTCCACTTAGCTGCCGACTTATAATCCGGTTCAATTATCACTCTCATGAATTCGTCCTCGTCTAAATATACTATCCTGTCATTATTATTTAGCCCCGGGTTTTGCCCAGGGTCTGCTGTTGCAAATCCGACTTTAGCCAGTCTGTCGCACAAATTGCAGGGTGGGCTTTAGCCCACCAAATAGAATTATTTTTCTAACGCAGCTTCTCTATTCGGCTGATAAGCTCATCGCCGAGGGCTGTTTTGTTGATTATATGTTTTTCAATTTCCAAAACGAAACTATTTTCTTCAAATGTCCCCCTTACCTGTTCGAAATCGGCCTGCTTTGTCTCTCCTTTGCCGTCAAGCCCGTACCCGATTTGAGCAGTAGCGGCAAATTCTTTTTTCGCGTCAGCGTAAAGCATACGGTCAAGCTCTACAACGGCTGTCTTCCATTTCGTTAGCATCTCAATAATATCGCCTGTAGTTATCCCATCAAGCGTTTTGCCTAAGCTCTGCTGCAAAATGTTGGCTGTCCACGCCCATTCGTATTCAGGATAATTGTCAGATATAGACTTAATTGCATCTGTTAGCTGCTCCAGTGTGCTGATAACACCGTTTTCAATATCGCAGAGCATGTTTTGCACAGCTTCTTCCGGAGCAAACAAGCCGGCTAAGTCCACCCAACTTCCGGGCCCTACCTTGGTTTTTGGCGTCAGAACCTCTCGAAGCTCATCAACGCTTATTAGCTGTTTGTTTTCCAATCGTTTAATCAGACAATTGCCTAAGAACTTATCAATACCAATCTGGTAAAGTTTAATGCCTCTGTCCAGCGCCGAGTTTTTAATCCTGACACTATTGTAGGTAAAGTACTCGGTGTTTTCACCTGATGTTGCTTTGAGGTTTGCAAGCAACTGACAGCCGGTGAGCATCTTTTGAATCGTATATGGGCTTAAAAGTTTGAAATTTATATAGTCCAGTTTCTGTGGGCCTTTCCGCCTGTCGCGTTTCGGCCATTTTCGAGCATCTCGAACCGTCCCCACGCTGCGTAAATTCACACCGGGGACAAGAATACTTTCGTCTTCGTGCTCAATAAGGTATGAAAAAGGTAAATCCGAAGTATCCGAGTTCTTATAATGTCGGCCCATCACAACGGTAAAGGCCCCGACCTTTGCCGGCCAGAGCATATATGAATCGCTTGCGGTCTTCGAGCCGCGTTCGACAATACCTTGATGAGTCGGCCCCAGCTTGTACATATGATTGCTCTGGTTGGTTCCGCTGCCGGCGTTCAAAAAGGAAAACAGCCCGGAGATTAGGAGCGTGGACTTATGATGTGTTACGGTATAAGGCCCGGCAAATACCGAGCAGGCCTCGCCGTGAAACCCGCCGCAGTTAGCGAAGAACACCGAGTTTTCCGCTGAATACTGCTTGGCTAATACAGTGCCCTGACCGACAAAGCATTTATATATTATTGTCCCATCCGTAATCTTCGAGCCGCTGCACGCAATAAAATCTTCTGCAAAAACACCGGGTCCAATATAAACAGGGTCCTCCGGACAGCTATTGACCGAACCGTTCTCCAATCTGCTCACACCCTCTATCACGCTTGCGGGACCAACTTTGGTGTTTTTGATAATTCTGCAGTTAATAAGCCTGGCACCTGCGCCCACAACACCCATAGAACAGGTAACAGAGGCGGTGTAGCCGGCTATCATTTTTTGCAGCTTTTCAATTACTTCGGGCCGGTGCCGATAAAATGCTATTATATAAGCCGTATGAGCAGATAAATGGTCATAAATCGCTATTTCTCTGCCGCCAGCCTCATTAACAACAGTAACTTCCATCCCGTTGCCGAATGAGCTTTCGCCTTCTACCGCAAGCAGGTCGATGTTATCTATCACTACGTCGTCTTCAATTATATAGTTGGCGATATAGTTACGTACATGACTTATATATACGTTATTGCCGATTATGCAGTTATGTATAGTTGCATGACTAATCCCGGCCGGCTTCTTAACGCCGCCGAAAAATGACACCTGCTTTTCAAAAACACCTAACATAACCATCCCGCAGAAATGCGTCGATTTTACCGTATCTGCGATGAAACCCTCGGCAACCCGGACCTTCGACCAGTCCTCACAGCTACATCCCTGGCTGGTTAGTTGAGTTATTTGCTCCTCAGATAGCGGACGAGGGTTCCCGCCTTGCGGGGTCCCAAACCCACCTTGATAGGAATCGAATTCCGGTGCCATTTCTTTTCTTCCTGTTTCCGGATGGCTTGTCATTTTGAACGTAATCCTTACTACTCTGCGAAGTAGCCTTCCACCCTCCGTAGCAGAGCCACTGCGGAGGACGGGTCGCTACGTAGCACGAGACTTTGTCATTCCCGCAGAAGCGAGTATCTATTTACCCTGCGCTTTTACCACAGGTTTTTCACCTTGAATTTGACAAAGCAAATCTTACAAACTGTAATCCAATAAATCAATACATTTATAACAAGCTACTTGTGAGATGTTTTGTTTTTCACGTCTTACAAAAACTTACAGCGCCCCAGAATCATAGAGGATTTTCCCTTCTTTTCGGACGAAGCTGCGGCTCTGGGAACCAGTAAAAATAAATTGGAGAATTTTCGGGCAAAATTTGGAGTAATTCGTTTGTAGCTGCCGATGTTTAATGTATAAGGGATTTCGCTTTTGTTAGACAAGAGTTCCGCCGTGCATCTATTACGTGAGCATCAGCTCGATAGATGTTCGATGGAAACCTGAGCATCTGTGGGTCTTTATCGTTCAGGGATGATGTTTTATAGAAACTTCTGAATTGAGAATTCTCAAGGATGAGACTATGCCGAATCAGGCAAGGGTAGCAAAAGTATTAGCGACACTGCTGGCCTCAATGACAATGGGGGCGATAATACTAATGGCCCTGGGCCATAATCCCCCGTCTGCCGGCCCATTTTCTCTTTGGACATATTACCGGCTCGACCCTGTCCAAAAGGCTATTTCTTCTCGGGCAGCCCAGTCCCCGGACCGCTGGAACCGCGTCGAGATTTACTACAGCGGCACCATAGCCGGCAATATAGAGCAATTAGCCTCGCTCAGCGGCCTTGCCAATCCCGATGATATTAACTTCCACTTCTGTCTATGCAACGGTCACGGCGGTGAAGACGGACAAATACAGCCTACAGAAAAATGGCAGAGACAATGGCCGCTCGTCCCAGGCCGCACCTGGTACGGCAGCAGCCAGACTATCCGAATCTGCGTTATAGCTGACGGCAAAACGACTCACCTAACCGATTGCCAGATAAAAAGGTTAGAAACACTCGTGGATGGACTATGCAAAAAGTTCCACATTCAGCCTGAATCCATCTACTACCCAAACGATTGGCGCTGAAGAAACAGCTCAATAGTCCCTCTGGCTAATTCGCTGTCTGAGTTTTCATCTGCACAATATATAATAAATAAAGACTGGATGTGCTTCTGAGAGCACATCCAGCCCTTTTAAGGAGGGTGGTTATATGCTAAAAAACACCCAAATCATTCTTTTTGTTATTTTTTGACGCTAACTATTGCTAAGCAGAATCCCTTATTAACCTAATCAGCCCTGCGTCCAGGACCCCTTGGCCGCGGCTCTACGGCTTCCGGCTCCGGTAAGTTCCAGCCACGTCTGCCCATACCCCTGCGCTGCATTATTGGCGGCATCGGCTTTGCTACATCTTCAGGCGGCGCCGGCCCTTCTATATCTTCACCTTCGGGCGACCCAGGCGGAAATGGCTCCATAACTTGAGGTTGCTGCATACCCATACCTCGTCCGCCCATTCCTCTGCCCCTGAAACCTTGACCCCATCTTCCCATACCCCTGCGCTGCATTGGCGGCATCGGCTTTACTACATCTTCAGGCGGTGTCGGCCTTTCTATATTTTCATCTTCAGCCGACTCAGGCGGTAATGGCCTCACATCTGGTTGCGGCATATCCGGGCCTGGCCTGCCCATTATACCTCTGCCCTGGAAGCCTTGACCGCCTCTGTCCATCATGCCTCTGTCTTGTAAACCTGGACCCCATCCGCCCATACCTCTGCTTTGGAAGCCCCAGCCGCCCCTGTCCATCAGGCCTGTGTCTTGTAAACCTTGACCCCATCCACCCATATCTCTTCTCTGAAAGCCTGGACCCCATCCGCCCATACCTCTGCCTTGGAAGCCTTGGCCCCATCCGCCCATACCTCTGAGTTGGAAGTCTCTGCCATTTCCATCTATACCTCTGGGTGGGATATCCGCGCCAAGCCATCTCTTTGCTATACCAGTTCTACCCCCAAAGCCTTGCCCGCGCAGGCCAAAAGCATCTCCTGCGTTCTGCCGTTCTTGCCTGAGCTGGTGCATCCTTCTTATCAATTGTCCCATCTTTTGTCTGTCGTTTTCGCGATAGGCATCTGTAAGCTCGTTGAGCCATTTTCCAAACACCTGTCGCATAGGTAGATTTTGCCCCGGACGAGGCTGCTGTTGCCTGCGCCCCGCTCTGCCTTGGTCTGCACCTTGCTTATCAGCTTCTTGCGGACGTTTCCTTTGTTCAGCCTCCTGCCGATGCTCTATTCGCATATCCATAGGACGGTCGGCTTGCACCTCGCTGTCCGCTTGTGGTCTGCGGAATTGCTCCGCTCTCCGTAAGGAGTCCTTCGGACTGCCTCTTTGCCTTTGTCGGCCTTCCTGCATCTGCCTTTGTCTTGGTTCTGTGTTTGGCTCCTCTTGTTCCTGCGCGATAAGATTTTCAGCTCCTATCAGCACAACTGCTGTTATAATGCTCAATGTAATGATCTTCTTTAACATTTTTTGCCCCTTTTCGAGTTATAGCCTCTTTTTGCCCCGCCGCATCGCATTTTGATGCTTAGAGACAAAATTAAGAACTGAATTTGTTACATTTTTGACAAACATCCGCAGGGCGGCAATATTTTCGGTTACTATCAGCAAAATCGCCGCTTTAATATCTGAAGTAACTTTTTTCGGCATTTTTGCCGCCTTCCCAATCCCCATTTTCACGGGGACAAGTTTGCCCCCTGTTCCTATATTTTCCAGGCCTGGTTCTCACCCCGTTAGAGGCCCGAAAGGAAAAGGCTCTAACGGGACTCACATATAAAGACGGATGCAGAGCAAGCATTATTGCTATTTTTGAGAAAATTTCGTAGGAATGTGGGAAAAAGCCCGTTTTTTGAGCTTTTTATTGAATTTTATGTTGTTAAAGAGATTGTGGGTGTTCACAACTAACGCACCATCTCCTCGATGTCCTCTGCGTTCTCCGTAAGGAGTCCTTCAGACAGCGCCCGGTTGTAAATACGAACATCGTCAATTAGGCCGAAGAAGAAACTCGCTGCATCAAGAGTTTTTCCTGCGCCAATGTATAAACCACCGTCCGAAGCTTTCAGCGGAGCCTGGGCCTTGGTATCCCTAACAACTTCTGTACCATCAACATATAAGTACCTTTGAGAGCCGTCCCAGACAAAGCCGATATGGTGCCACTGGCCATCTGTAATTACGGATTCCGAGACCAGTGGTTGTGGAACAGTCCGCCCGGCGGGAGGAGGCACTAATCCTGTCATAAGTTTGCCCTGCGATGCTTCCGAGCCGAGCCATATTTCGCCGATACCATTGCCGTCTGTCTGAGATATAATCACTTGCCCGGCAGTGCCGCCTTTAATCCAGGCAAAGGCGCTGAACGCCCCATCAGCCGGGTTCAGGACAAAATTTGTGCTGATATAATCATCAATTCCGTCGAGCTGGAGCGCCCCGTTTACCTTGCCACCGGCAGGCTGCCAGAGCGGCTCACCATTGCAGATGCCATCATTGTCACCTGCGCTATCTTGGGCAACGTTGCCTTCCGTCTCGTCCAGCTTCCAATGTGCGAGCAGGGGAGAGTATTTTGGCCAATTGTCGGAGCTGATAGTCTCGCCGACCGTCATAATCTTTACAGCGCACGCAGCCAGTTCGGCGAATGTCTGAGCATCGCTTAGAGTACCTACACTTTGACCCCAGTGATACGGTATGGCCAATTTTGGTTTGATATACTGTGTCGCCTCTGCTGCCTCGGCCCCATCCATTGTGTACGTACCGCCCGCGGGCAGTATCGCCACGTCGATATCTCCGAGTGATTTCATCTCCTCTATCAGGTCTGTATCGCCGGCGACATAAATCCGTTTCGAGCCGAGCTCTATTATAAACCCGACCCAGTTCATTGATTTGGGATGATTCGGCTTGTTGGTATTATACGCAGGCACCGCGATTATATTAACATTGTCGAATTCAATTGTCTGGCCGGGCGCGATTGCCTGCCCACTGCCGTACTGCTGGATAACATCAGGCGGCCCGATGAATTGCGTCTGAGGATTGGAAACCTTTGCAATATCCGAAGGCGAGTAATGGTCGCTGTGACTGTGAGTAACGCACACCAGTGTAGCATCATGGAGCGACTCGGTCAATCTTTGCGGGTCCACGTATATCACGAAATCTTCCGTCCAGACCTTCACAGTCGAATGGCCGAGCCATTGTATATAAACGACTTCTTCAGACAAGACTTCGCCCCAGTGGCTCATAAAAAGTTCCAGGTCCTTCATGTCCACTATGCCGTCACCAAAAGGCGGCGGAGCGATATCAACTAAAGGCTCATCTTGTCCCCAGTGTTCAATAAGTATCACCAGGTCCTCGATGTCCACCTTTCCATCGTCGTTAAAGTCAACAATCTGAGGAGATGATTCTTGTTGTAGGACATAACCATTTGCCCCAGTGATGGTATCTAAGACAGACGTTGTGTTTGCATCTCCAACACCGGAAACCGGAATATTGACAGCAAATCCAAGTAACAACAAGTAGATTTTGGAGTTCACAAGGAATTCCATTTTTATTTCTTCCTCTCCGCCCATCAGGGCAAAAAAAGAGCCGGCGCAGAAAACGAGGGACACCTTCCGGTTGATTTAAATCGGCCTGTGAAGAACCTTCTAAATATAAGGCCTTTGTACTGCATGTTACCTCCTCTTTTCACGCATTTGAAAGCAATGAAAGATAATAAGATTATAACATATCTTTACGCCTTGCTGTCAAGAAAAAATTGTACAGAAAATCCCCAGCAGAAAAATAAGAACTGGATTCTTCAAAAAGCCCGACAACTATCGAATATAGGCTTGAGAATCGGATTTCTGTACACCACTTCGTCCAGATATCTGCAAGGATAAGGCTCGGATTTTATAGTGTTACTTCCCCTGTGCCGAACCGCGTACGTCGGTCAGCCAATAGACAACCATCCCGGCTGCAAGAACACTAAGCAGGACGATTATGCTGACGCGTCTGGTTGCCAGGGCGTATGTAACACAGCTATAAATCAAAAACGCACAAACCGCAGAAAAAATCAGCGTTGTTACCGGATACCCTGTCACTTTATAGGGACGTTCCACGTTCGGCTCCTTGAAGCGCAGCACGATAACAGCCAGACTCGTACCCAGGTAGAAGGCATAGACCGCCGCTGCGGTGTACAAAATCGTATCTATAAAAGTACCGAACACCATAATCAGACTCAAAGCAATAATACCTTGTACCAGGAGCGCCCAAACCGGAGTTCCCGTTCGCTCGTGCCATCTGCCGAGGACTCTGAAGGTTCTGTGCTCGGCGCCCATGGCGTAAGAAATGCGCGCGCCCGTAAATATCAAGCCGTTGACCGCCCCCAGGGCTGAGATACATACCAAAGCGCTGATTAGCCGGCCGCCAATCCTGGGAAAGGTCGTTGCGATAGCATCACTGGCCACTGCTTCGGATGTAGCCAGACCCGTATAGCCGAGGGTATAAAGAAAGGCGCTGTTGACCAGCAGATACAACAAAATAACAGCACCCGTACCGAACACCAGCGCCCGGACGATATTATGACGGGGATTCTTTACCTCCGCGGCCACGTAAGCCATCTCATTCCAGCCACCATAAGTGAAAAGAACGAAGATAAGTACCAGACTCACAGGAAGTGGATTAAAAGTCGCTTCGGTCGCACCACGCTGAGGGGCAAATACCGCCACGCCCACAATAGCCAGCAGTCCCAATGCCTTAACGACGGTCAACAGATTCTGTGTCCATTTGCCTTCTTTGACTCCTAAGATATTGATAAAGGTCAAAATAATTGTAGCCACCGCCGCGAAGAGCCGCTGGCTGTACGCCGGGTGGCCTGCTAAGGGGTCCCAAATGGCCCGCATATAAGTTGCGAACGCAAAGGCCATCACCGCGATGTCACCGGGCCGGACGACCGTAAGCTGTTCCCAGCCAAACAAAAAGCCGGCCCACTTGCCATAAGCCCGGCTCAGATAAACGTAGTCACCCCCTTCCCTGGGATATGCCGTTGCCAGCTCGGCATAACAAAGCGCCCCGCACAGTGACAGCAGCCCCCCCACAACCCAAAGCAATAGCACGCCCCACCATGAACCGGCGCCCTTAGCGATGTCCGGCGCCATCTGGTAAATTCCGGCGCCGATGATAATGCCGACAATAATGCAGGTTGAATCGAAAAGCGACAGTTCTTTCCGGGGGGCTATCTGCATAACAGGTCTCGCCAAATCCGGCGCCTCCGTTTCACTACTATTTATCTGTGCTTTCTACTCATACGTTTAGTGAATTTGCCAGCAGCCCATCCCAGATCTGACGCTGTTCAATCAGTGCCTGGACGCGGTCCGGTACCTTATCGCTAACTTCCAGAAGCTGCCAGCCGCTCCAGCCCATTTTTACCAGCAGGTCCATTTGAAGCTGATACGGAAACTCCGTGTCTTTGAGATTATGCAGATGCAGCGTATCACCCAGCAAATCCTTGACCAGGTTGAAATTGTGCTTGAACCCGTTGCCATCGGTATCCCTCTTATCAGAGTTGAGTTTCACCCGGACGGAAGACTGGACAACGTGGTCCATAATTGCCCTGATTGTCGGCAAGTCGCCCGCATTGCCGTGTGCCTCAAGGCGAACCTGCTGTCCATAATCGGCGGCGAACGCACCCACGATGTTCAGTGCGCTGCCGATTTGCTCGATAGTTTTCTCTCGCGGGACGCCCTCGTGAAAGCTGTTCGGGAACACTCTCACACCGCTGCTGCCTATATCATTGCTTAGCTTGACGTAGGCCTTGGTATTTTCAATCGCCGATTCGAGCTTCTCAGCCTCCGGCGAATCATATCGCTCACTGGTCGCAAGACCCACCAGTATAACAGGGCTGTCCTCAAAACGTTTCTTTACTTCGCGGCGCTGTTGTGCGTTAAGTTCAAGCTCAACACCGTGAGCATAGGAAAGACTGGTTCGCAGCTCGAGACCAAAGACTTGGGCTTTGCAGCAGTTGGCGATAAGAGTGGGTATATCCCAGTCTTCACCCCACTGGTAAGTGGTCAATCCAAATCGCGTTCTTGCACTGCGTTTTGCTGCGTCTTTCGTCTGGAGGGAATTGCATGACGTCAACATCGTGGTCGCAAGGACACCCATGGTAACACGGACACCCTGCGCCAGAAAATTACGGCGTGAGACTTCTTTTCGATTATAAGGCATAATTTACAGAACTCGTCCTATATTAACAGCGTTTCAATTATTTGCTCTGGCGTTTCTTAAGCGTAACACCAAGGCCTTGACCCTGTCCCTGATAAACTGTCTCCAGGTTGGGGTTGGTAGTAATGGCGTCGATGAAGTCCTGCCCTGTGCTTTCAACATTGTGGGCGAGGATTAGTCCGCCCGGACGCACTAACGGCAGCAGTTTATTCAAGTAATCGGTATAACCTTCTTTATCCGCGTCGATGAACAGGATATCGATAGGCTCTTTGAGCTTCGTAACGGTCTCATGGGCATCCCCCATAACGAGTGTAACGAGATTATCAACGCCGGCCCGCTTGAAGTTCTCACGGGCAAGTGCGGCTCTGCCCTCGTCGATATCGTGAGTAGTAAGCTTGCCGCCTGTGGTCCGCAGGGCAAGACAAAACCATATACCTGAGTAACCGTTGGATGTACCTATCTCGACAACATGCTTTGCACCGGTCGCTTCTGTGAACAATCGCAGCAGTCTGCCGTCTTCCTGCGGAACATTCATCATCCCTCTGCTTTGGTTCAGTCTCATATCCTCGAGTACGCTCAAAATCTTCTTCTCTTCCTCGTTAGCCGGTACAGGCGGCTGCTGAGAAGCAGCCGAGAAGTCCCTGCCCCGCCTGCCGCCGAAATCTCTGCCCCGCGTTCCTGGCTGGGCTGTTAGGCTCTCAACTATGGCTAATATTAAAACTGCCGTCAGAATGACCAGCATAATCTTCTTCAACATTTCCTAATCCTTTCAAGAATTATAGTCTCTTATTGTCCTGTTATACCGGATTTATAAAGATAGAGACGGACTTAAAGGGGACTTTATTGCGGCTCACATAAAAAAACTACAGAATGCGGAGAAAATCCACATTTAGAGGTTATTTCAGGCCATTTATTTTCAGCAGTCCGAAGTTTTCTTTCTCTGTCAGAGTCACCCACGCCCGCCAATCTTTTTTGTGTATTCGCACAGGTTCGATTGGCTTTACGTCCGTCAGCCAGGCCAAAAAGCCAAACCTGCAATCCATTCTGCTCTGCCAATATTCATCGCCGCCTTTGATATCGTGATTGTAACGTTGTTTTATTTCGATTATTTGTCCCGGCGTCAGGTTTTCGAAATTTTTAACTGCTTTAACTGTTGCTGTCGCACAGACAGGCCCGGAACTTAATTTCAAAAATAATATATCGCCGGCTGATACCCGACCGAAAGCCGGGCGCTTTGTTTTGGTAAAACGCGATTCAATTTGCTTACGACCATCTAAAATCGCATCCAGATAAGGCTTCTTCAGGATTACCAGATGATAATTCGCCATAGTTTTGTCCCCACTGCTTGTAATGACAAAAGGTGTAATTGGCCTCTCTGCTTAATCTGTATTGATGAAAAGGCCTGCTAATTCGTTTTTGACCTGCTTAACATTTCTGAAAAGAATTGTATTCAGCCCTGCTTGTTTTGCGCCGTTTATATACTCCGATTTATCATCTATGAATACCGATTGACTCGGTTGCGCCCCAAGTCTCTGGATGGTAAGCTCATAGATTCTTCTTTCTGGTTTACTTGTCCCCTCGGCACACGAAAAGACCAATACATCGAACATATTATATCGCAACGTATGAAAGTACTGCATAGTCGGAACTTCGGTGTTGGATAAAAGTGCGGTCCTGTAGCCGTCTTTCCGGAGCCGGGTGACCAAGGAAAACATATCTTCTCTGGGCACATAAACGGCTTTGAAGGCATCGGCCCATAATGATTCGACCTTTGGCTTCGGCACGCCTAACTCTCTGCATATTCTTTCCCAGAAGGTATCTTCGCTGATTAAGCCTTTCTGGAAATCCGCTGCGAATTTATTGTGCGTTATTATATAGTCTTCTTTCGATACACTTAGGGCCTGTGCGCAATATTGCATCAGGCCCGGCGCAGGGTCGTCTATCAGCACCCCGCCCCAATCGAATATCACAGATTCTATTTTTCCCATTGTAAACAGACCAAAAATGATAGCTTCCTATTATTTTCCCTCAGGACGATACAAGGGTTCTTCTTACATATCAATACTTTTTTATCCCCCTTAGCGGTTTCTATTAGTCTTTGACGAACGTCTCGTTAGAATCTATAATCAGAGCTGTTTTTGAGGAAAAATGATGGAGCTTATTTTAATTGTAGTCATTGCCGTTTTGGTTGTAGTTGTCGTCGGGCTTTTGGTCTGGCTCATAATCTCCAGCTCCGCCAGCGCCGAGAAGATGGCGGGCCAGCAGGCCTCAGTCGGCCTTTTGCAGCAGCAATTGGAGGGCCTAAAAGCCGCCCAGGACGATACGAAAGACAAATTGCAGAAATCACTGCTGGACGGGCAAACTAATATCAGCCGAAGCATGCAGGCCGGCCAGGAAGTTTTAGACCGCCTCAACAAGCAAATCGGCGAGCTGCAGGGCACAAACAAACAAATGATGCAGATTGGAACCGAGGTCAGACGGCTACAGGACATTTTAAGCTCGCCGAAGCTCCGAGGCCAGATGGGCGAATGGTCGCTCGAAAACCTTTTAGCCACTATCCTCCCGAAAGACAGCTACAAGCTCCAATATACGTTCAGGGACGGCAAAACGGTCGATGCCCTGATAAAACTGACTGACTTCTCCGTTCCTATCGATGCCAAGTTCCCGCTGCCGGGTTTTGAGAAAGTTGTAAAGGCTGAGGCCGAAGAAGAAAAAACGAAACTCCGCAGACAATTCATCAAGGATGTAAACAACCATATCGACAAGATTGCCTCTGATTATATTAGGCCGGCTGAGGGTACGCTGGATTTTGCAATAATGTATATACCAGCCGAGAACATATATTACGAAACAATAGTCAAATACCTCGGCGAAACACACGATATTTTGCAATATTGCTTTGATAAAAAGGTGATTCCCGTATCGCCGAATCTTTTATACGCGTATCTTATGACGGTTGCGATGGGCCTGCACGGCCTGCAAATAGAAAAACAGGCGGCCGAAATCCGGCAGAACTTGAAAAGGCTCAATGCTTCTTTTGCCGACTTCGGCGGCACCTGGGATATCCTCGGCAAACACCTGCGAAACGCCTACAGTCAATACGATGAAGGCCAGAAAAAGCTCGACCGTTTCGGAATGCAACTCGACCAAATACAAGCCGGCCAAGAGGAGCCAACATAATTGACAAAAAGTACTAATCAAATAGAATAAAGACATATACAGGTGATTTAGGGCATTATCTAAAGATAAGCATGAGTGTGGACGTTCTTAATTTTATAAAGTCTTGTATTAAGCGACGCAGGATACTCTGGACCTACCATGTTAATATGCGTTTGGAGGAGCGTTTAATATCTCGTCAAGCAGTTTTATCTTCGTTGGAAAGCTACGCAATAATAGAACAATATCCAAAGGATAAATATTTACCAAGCTATCTTATATACGCGGAATATGAAAATCTGATAATCCACATTCACATAGCAACTGATTTGAAAAATGATAACGTAACCATTATTACTGTTTATAAGCCTACTCTTGATAAGTGGGAAGAAGATTTCAAGACGAGGAGAAAAAAATGAATTGCCATAATTGCGGTGCAAAATTAGAGAAGTTAATTACCAATTTGCCGTTTAAGGTTAACCGTGACTGCATCGTTATCATCAAGGAATTGCCGGTTTTGCAATGTAGAAATTGCAGCGAATACTTGCTCGAAGATACGGTTATGGAAAAGGTGGATAGCATCTTGAGTAACATTGATAAAACCGCTGAGCTCGAAGTCCTCACTTACGCCGTTTAGAAAAAATTCGACCGTTTCCGAATGCACCTCGACCAAATACAAGTTGAAGCAGAAGACAAAACATTATCAGAAAATGAGGTGATATATGTCAACAAGAGGCGAGAAAATCAGATTAAAGTCGGTAGAGATACTCAAATCAAGTCCCAATGGCCTTCGTTATATGGAACTTATGAGGATGGTACAAGATGCATTTCCAGATATCCCTTATAAGACTATCCCTGCATCGCTTTGGGATTTAGACATTCGTTTGCCTAACGAAGTTTATAAACCCGCAAGAGGACTTTTTCGCCATATTATGTTTAGAGATGAAGAAATTAAAGAAATTATAATAGAAGGGGAGCGAAAGCCACCACCTAAGGTTGAAAAAATAAATGAAGAGGATTTTTATAAACCCTTTGCTAATTGGCTTGTAAATGAAATTGAGGAATGCACCAAAGCAATATCATTGGGTGGAAATAAATTCAAAGATAAATGGGGCACACCAGATGTAATAGGAAAGCGAGAGCCACTTAGAAGCGACATTGTTAAAGGACCAACAGAAATTGTTTCGGCGGAAATAAAATCAGATACGAAAGATTTAATTACAGCATTCGGCCAAGCTTGTTCATATAAACTTTTTAGTCATAAATCCTACATAGTAATTCCAAAAAATTCACCTCAAGATGATATTTCAAAACTGGATGCTTTATGTCTCATTTTTGGCGTAGGTTTGGTTTTATTCGATAGTAGTAGCGTAAATGATCCACAATTTGAGATTAGAGTCCGGCCTATTAAGCACGATCCCGATATGTTTTACCTTAACAGGAATATGAAAATAATTGAAAAAGACTTATTTGAGTAAAATAAAAATGGAGACTGCTTGAAACTTCGGCCTAAATATTTAGCATGCCGTTTCACGGCAGGTTTAGACTTTGCAAGAAAAAAGGAGTGTTTTTTAATGAGTGATATTTACGACGTTATAATAGTTGGAGCCGGGCCGGCGGGGCTGGCGGCGGCTGTCTATACAGCTCGCGACAGAATGAAAACCCTGATACTTGAGAAATTAATGCCCGGCGGACAAATCAACAACACCGACAGAATTGAAAACTACCCCGGCATCGAGCGCATAGACGGCCCGGGCCTGATTGAGCAGATGCAAAAGCAGGTCCAGAACTTCGGCGCCGAGATAAAGAACAGCAGCGAAGTTACCACCTTAGAGAAATTGCAGGATGGCAAAATCGCCGTTACTTGCGACGAGGATAAATTCACCACACGGGCCGTAATTTTGACGCCGGGCAGCGACTATCGCAAGCTCGGCATCCCCGGCGAAGAGGAATTTCGCCAGGCCGGCGCAGGCGTCAGCTATTGCGGTACCTGTGATGCGCCGTTTTTTAAGGGTAAGCAAGTCGTCGCTGTCGGCGGGGGCAATACCGCAGTCCAGGAGGCCCTGCACCTGACCAAATTCGCCGAAAAGGTAACAATGATACACCGCAGGGACGAGTTCAGAGCGGCCAAAGTCCTGGTCGAGGAGCTTCTGGCCAAAGCCAACGAGCCGAATTCAAACTTGATTATCAAATACAGTACGATAGCAACCGCCATCGGAGGGCAAGGCAAGGTCCAGTCGGTCAAACTCAAAAACGTCAAAACCAATAAAG
>JBAQFY010000230.1:0-3770 GCA_049287505.1 Sedimentisphaerales bacterium
TTGTCACCTATAAAGAGCAAGAAGGCAAAAAATAAATTCTCTGTTACTCAAAACTTTTTCTTCTTGAGCATCCTTACCCACGTTTATTACGGCTCATTGCGAGTCCGCCGCTGCCTCGTTTTGGCAGAGCAAAACGGGGGAGCCGACGCGGTAATCTGCAGTTCTTCATTCTAAATTCTTTATTCTATATTCGATATTCTCTCCCTATCGAGAGATTCCTTGCCCTGTACTCTTATGAACTTATGGTTGACGCATCCCCGCCCAGGCACTAAAATTGCTTACTTCTGTATCGAATCCTGTAGGGTGGGGCTTTCGTCCTTCGTAGTAGCTCTGCTACGGAGAATGGATGCCCCACCATTAGAATCAATTAACCAATATGAGAATGAACAATGGCGAAAATTAACGAAAACTTCCTTAAACTCCAGGCCGGCTATCTGTTCCCGGAAATCGGCAGAAGAAAAAAGGCCTTCCAAAAGGCTAATCCGGACGCTGAAATAATTAGTATGGGCATCGGCGATGTTACCCAGCCTCTGGCACCGGCTGTCATCGAAGCAATGAAAAAGGCGGTCGATGAAATGGGCCGCAAGGAAACCTTCAGAGGCTATGATGACGGCGGCGTGGGATATGAGTTTCTAAGACAAGCCATAAAAGAAAACGACTTTAAGTCTCGCGGCGTCGATATCGAAATCGATGAAATCGTCGTCAGCGATGGGGCAAAGTGCGATACCGGCAATATGCAAGAAGTTTTCGGCCTCGATAACGTCGTAGCCGTATCCGACCCCGTCTATCCGGTATATGTGGACACAAACGTTATAGCCGGCAGAACCGGTGCGGCGGCAGGGCAGGGCAGATATGAAGGAATTGTTTATATGCCCTGTACCGAAGAGAATAATTTTGTGCCGGATTTGCCAAAGGAAAAAGTCGATTTGATTTATCTGTGTTTCCCGAACAATCCAACAGGTGCAGTCGCTACAAAAGAGAATTTGAAAAAATGGGTCGATTATGCACACGAAAACAAGGCCATAATTCTTTTTGATGCCGCTTACGAGGCCTTTATCTCCGACCCGAATATACCGCACTCCATATATGAGATAGATGGTGCAAAAGAAGCAGCCATCGAGTTTCGCAGCTTCTCCAAAACCGCCGGCTTTACCGGCCTTAGATGTGCATTCACCGTTATTCCGAAACAGTTGAAGGCCTACACTAACGACGGCAGGGCAATCGAGGTCGCCCCGATATGGAAAAGACGTCACTGCACAAAATTCAACGGCGTATCGTATGTTACCCAGGCCGGTGCCGCTGCCGTTTACAGCCCAAAAGGTAAAGAGCAAAACCAGCGGATTATCGATATCTATATGGCCAATGCTAAGCTCATCTGCGAAACCCTCAGCCGAATCGGTTATACTGTGTACGGCGGTGTTAACGCTCCGTATATCTGGTTAAAAACTCCGAACGGCGTTAGTTCCTGGGAATTCTTTGACATATTGCTCAACAAGGCACACGTCGTTACTACTCCAGGTGCGGGCTTCGGCTCAGCCGGAGAAGGTTTCGTCCGACTCACCGCCTTTGCCACACCGGACAACGTCAAAGAAGCTCTGGAGCGATTTCAAAAGGTGTAAAACACAAAACGCATGGAATAACGTTTTGGTCGTTTGGTATTTGAATTTCGAGTTTGTTTCCACCGCAAGGTGTCTTGCGGAGGATTTCGATACGCCTGTTAGAAGCGTATGTAACCATATTCGAATTTCGGATTTATAAAAGATGACAACAGTATATATCAGCCTGGGCAGCAATTTAGGTAACAGACAGGACTATATAAATAGTGCCCTCAAAATGCTCGCCGAAGTCTCCGATATCGAAGTTGCCCGTGTAAGTGAGCTAATCGAGACCGCTCCGCTGGCACAAGCCCCCGACAGTCGCAATCGGGGGCAGGCCGAGCAGCCTGATTACTTAAACGCGGTTGCCGAACTAAGGACAACTCTAAACCCTGATGATTTACACACGACACTGGTCAATATTGAAACAGCGCTTGGCAGAATACGGCAGGAAAAATGGTCATCGAGGACCATCGACCTGGACATTTTACTATTCGGGTCTATGGTCATCGACAGTCCGCATTTAACTATTCCGCATCCGCGAATGCACTTACGCTCGTTTGTGCTCAGGGGCCTTTGTCAGCTCGATGCCAATTTGCTTCATCCGGTTATGAACGAATCGGTCTGTGAATTGGCCAATCGATTGGCCGGCTGTGATTTTGTCCGTAATCCCCACTTGCCACAGCTTGTCAGCGTAGCCGGCGTTATCGGCGTCGGAAAAACTACTCTGGCAAAAGAACTGTCGAACCGTCTCGGCTGTCAAATGCTGCCCGAACCTTATGATACCAATCCCTTTATGCCTGACGTTTACGCCGGGAAAAAAGAGCTGGCATTGGATTCGCAATTATATTTCCTGACCAGCAGAGTTGAGCAGCTGAATCATAATACCTTGAAAAAGGGGCAAATATATATAACTGACTATGTCTTTCATAAAGAGCTTATCTATAGCAGCCAAACACTGACCCCGGAACAATTGGCCTTGTACGAGAAGATTTATCAGCCCTCTAACCACAATGTTACTTTGCCTGTGCTGGTGATATATCTGACGGATTCGTTGCAGAATTGCCTTGAGCGTATTCACAAACGAAATCGTCCTTACGAGCAGAAAATTGAATTACAGTTTTTGGAGGCGCTCAATTCCGGTTACGAGCAGCTCTTTAGCAATTGGAAAATCTGCCCCGTTATCCGCAAACAGACCTCAGAGCTGAACTACACCAAAAATGCCGATATCGAACATTTAGCAAATCAGGTAAAATGTTATACAGTTGGCCATCCTGTCATTGCGAGCGCAAAGAGCCTTTAATCCCCAATGGAGTCGAAGCCGAAGCAATCTAAAATTTAACGATGGAAGTGGCAAAAACAATAGAATCCGTTAGAAGACTGCTAAAAGCCGCCCGCAGCGAGGGCAAAATAATCGGCCTTGTCCCGACAATGGGCGCACTCCACATCGGCCACATCTCGTTAATCGAAGCAGCAGTCGAGAAATGCGACTTTGTTATAATCAGCATTTTTGTCAATCCCACGCAGTTTGGCCCCGGCGAAGATTTTAAAAAATATCCCAGACCGCTAAAGGCCGACCTAAAAATTTGCAGAAATGCAGAGGTTGATGTCGTTTTCACTCCAACGCCCGAGCAAATGTACCCTGCTGAAAATCTCACCTGGGTAAACGTTGAAAAACTAACCGAACCGCTCTGTGGTCAATTTCGTCCGGGCCACTTTCGCGGTGTAACCACAGTCTGTGCCAAGTTATTTAATATAATGGCTCCTGATATTGCATTCTTCGGCCAAAAAGACGCCCAGCAGGCAATCGTCATCAGACAAATGGTCGCTGATTTGAATATGCCTTTGGAAATTGTCATCTGCCCTACAATCCGCGAACCGAATGGCCTGGCCGTAAGCAGCAGAAATCAATACCTAACCGAACAGCAAAAAAAGGATGCGGCGAACATTTACAAGTCCCTCCAAAGGTGCCGTCAAATGATTGACGCCGGCGTTAAAGAAACCACTGAAATCATCGCCGAGATGCGCAAAATATTACAACAGGTCCCATCAATTGAAATCGAATATGTAAGTATCGTTGACGCTGAGACGCTTCAGAATGTTGACAAGATTGCCGGCAAAGTCCTCTCAGCCGTAGCCGTCAGAATCGGCCCCGCAAGACTAATAGACAACATT
>JBAQFY010000231.1:0-15489 GCA_049287505.1 Sedimentisphaerales bacterium
ACAGGCGGCAGTGCCGGCTGGTATCTCTTACAGAAATATCTTCCAAGATATACCGCCACCACCTATATCCAGGTCCTTTCACCGGTAGAAAAAGACCCTATGGACATCACTGCGCCTCAGGTGCAGAAGGATATTCTATACGGTTATCGCCAGTCAATAGCTAATCTGATAAAACAGCAGAGCACTTTGCAGAAATTGCTTGAGAGAGATATAGTTAAAAAGACAGGCTGGTACAAGCGCAGAGACAGTACCAGAAAAGCTGTTAAGTATTTAAACAGGTATTTTCGAGCTTATGCCCACAGGGATGCTGAGTTTGTTGAGGTCTCTATGACCTGCCGTGATGCCAGAGAAGCGTCGGACATCCTTAACGAAATGGTATATTTGTTTATTGCCGAGCATGGAAGCGTAGAAAGAGGAAAGGTAAATGCCGAGCTGGTGATGCTTGAAGAGCGGCAGCGCCGAGTTCAAACAGAGTTGAATGATGCCGACAGAGGCCTGGATGAGGTTCGTGAGAGATGGGGCATAACCGACCTTTCTATGCCCGAGGGGCGTAATTTCCAGCACACATTCACTCTAAAGCTGAATAATTTGGAGCTTGAGAAGAACAGCCTTGAATTAGCTATAAGGCAGCTTAGCGCTGATATAGCAAATCTAAAGGATTTGGCGACAGGGCCTATTACTGAGCAGATTGAATATGCGATAGAGAGAGACCCCGTTATGGTTACGCTTGCTCAGCAGCTTGCATTTCAGGAGGCGGAACTCTCAGGTAAACTCTCGAAGTTTGGTGAAAACCACAGAGATGTGCGCCGGATAAGGGAGCAGATAGACGAACTCAAAAAAAAGAGGGAATTCAGGAAAGTCGAAATCGGGGAACAGACCCGCAGGGCTAATCTCGAAAATGCACGTGATGGCTTGCATGTATTGCAGGAAAGGTTCGAGCAGTTGGAAAAGCTTCGACAGGAAGCCGAAGCCAAGAAAGAAGAGCTTGATAAAGCCCGTGTCCAGTATGAACAGCGTCTGAAGATAAGAGATGAGCGAGTCGCAATGCTTGACTTAATCAAAGAGCAGGTTGAGAAATTGAAGATGATGCATGATGCCCCTGATACACCTAAAGTGCAGCGTGTTGGAATTGCTCCGATACCGCTGGAGATGGTGTTCTCCCGCCAGTGGTACCTTTGGTTTCCGGGCGGAACGGTGTTGGGCTTTATGCTTGGTGTGGGTCTTGCCTTCCTTGTTGAGATGGCTAACGACCTTGTACGGACGCCGAGCGATGTTGCAAAATATTTGCGTATTCCCCTATTGGGTGTTATCCCTGATGCATCTGAAGATAGTCAGGTTCGCCGCATTGAGCTTTGTCACGCAGTTCGCAAGGCGCCTTACTCTCTTATAAGCGAGTCCTACAGGCGATGCCGGGCGAACTTGAAACTCTCCGGCACGGCGGAGTCTTTGAAGACTTTGCTTGTCAGCAGCGGTATGGCAGGGGACGGCAAGACTTCCGTGGCGGTTAATCTTGCAACCACCTTTGTTGCCGCGGATAAAAAAGTCCTGCTGATAGATGCCAATTTCAGACAGCCCAATTTAAAAAGATTGTTTCCGAAAATACAGACTGATGAGCTTGAAGATAAACTTGGAGCGGATAGTTTTGATTTTGGATTGAGCAGTGTGCTGATGAACCAGTGCGGTCCCAAAGAAGCTGTAAGGCCCGGCGGCATAGAGGGCCTTGACGTAATCGACTGTGGGCCGCTGCCTGCTAACCCGGCGGAGCTGCTCGGCAGCCCAAGGATGGAAGAGCTGCTTGGCCAGCAGCGTAATAAATACGACCACATTATCATTGATGGGCCGCCTGTTTTGCTGGTTAGTGATGCGAAAGTGTTAGCAAGACTTGTTGATACGACAATTCTTGTATTCAACGCCGCCGCTACAAGCAGGGGCGCAGCTCAGAGAACTATTCGAGAATTTGAAGAGGTAAATGCTAATATAGTCGGCTGTGTGCTTTTTGCCGCAAGGTCTATGAAGGGAGGATATTTCCACGAGCAATTTAAGTCGTACCGGAAATATGAGAAGAAGGCCAAGAAGGCCAGAAAGGCCGCACTTGCCGCCGGCCTAACCTAAGCCCCTAAACATTACAGACGCCATTGAATGGTGAATACTATTGAGCTTTGTGATATTATAATAAAATGCAGGATGGCATCCTCAAACTTGTTTTGGACGTGTCCTTAAATCTTTATGCAGGATTTTTTGTAAGAGGCTTATTAAATGACAAAATTCTTAGTAACCGGCGGAGCCGGTTTTATCGGTTCGAATATCTGCAAAGAGCTCATCTCGCAAGGCTGCTTTGTAAGAGTTGTTGATAATCTGCTCACAGGCAAAAAAAGCAACCTTGCCTCTATCATAGATAAAGTCGATTTTATCCAGGCCGATATGGGCGATGCGGAGGTCGCCCAATTGGCCATGAAAGATATTGATGTCGTTTTGCACCAGGGCGCATTGCCGTCGGTCCCGCGAAGCGTTGACGACCCCGCCGCTACGCATAGACACTGCGTCGATGCGACCTTCACGCTTCTCTTAGCTGCCCGCGATGCCGGCATAAAGCGATTTGTTTTTGCCGCAAGCTCCTCAGCTTACGGCGATACGCCGACTCTGCCGAAGGTCGAGACGATGACGCCTATGCCGCTTTCACCTTATGCGGCCGCTAAGCTCGTTGGCGAATATTACTGCTCGGTTTTTTATCAGGTCTTCGGCCTTGAGACTATTTCACTGCGGTATTTCAATGTTTTCGGCC
Source organism: Sedimentisphaerales bacterium (assembly GCA_049287505.1). Classification (GTDB taxonomy): domain Bacteria; phylum Planctomycetota; class Phycisphaerae; order Sedimentisphaerales; family Anaerobacaceae; genus NIOZ-UU13. The sequence goes on from JBAQFY010000231.1 coordinate 2,783, forward strand.
CAAACCAGGACCCGACAAGTCAATATGCAGCAGCTATCCCGGCTTTTGTTACAGCTATATTGAAGGATAAACCGCCCACTATTTATGGTGACGGCGAGCAGAGCCGTGATTTCACATACATTGATAATGTTGTCGAGGCCAACTTACTTGCCGCAAGAGCCAAGCAAACCAGAGGCGAGGTCATAAATATCGCCTGCGGCGAAGCTGTAACTGTAAATGAGATTATTGCTCTGATTAACGAATTGCTGGGCAAGAATATAAAGCCGATTTATACCGACCCTCGTCCCGGCGATGTAAAGCACTCCCTCGCTGACATCACTTTAGCCAAGAAACTAATCGGCTACAAAACGAAAATTCCGTTTAAGCAAGGCTTGAAACTGGCAATAGATTGGTATCGAGACAACCTTATTTGATTTGTGGATATGTTGTTCTCGTACAGGTATATATTTAACGTGGTTTTTTTTAATAACTTCAGTAGTTTTTCTACGTTTATCTTTTTTAAGCAATCGCAACATTTCCCGGGTTTTTGTGAACATTATTTCAAACCGCTGTTTGGTTGTTAAAGACGTAAGATAATCTAATTCAAATTCGATTTCCTTGTCCTCATCATGCCTGTCCAACTTTAGAATAGCCATATGGTTTAATTGTAATAAATGAGGTAATAGATTATCACAATGAATTCTTCTAATTTTACATTGCATTAATTTGCTTATTTAATTTTTTCTTTATTTTTTCCCCACCAATCTAGTATTTCTTTTGACGCAAGAGGATGGAACTTGACTCCTGCACCTTCAGAAAAAAATCGTCCTGCATATTCTAATGCATCAAGGCTATCATCTGTTTTCAGGACTTCAATAAGGAATTCCATTCTATTTCGTTTTTGAATATCTTCCCTTTTCCAAATATATTCGATCAAGGCTAGTTTCAAGCGAGGAGCTGATGCCGATATGTTTTCGTAGTTCTTTTTAAGGTCTGAGAGGCTGAGTTTGGATGGATCAATGCCCTCTTTCCATGGTACATTAAATCCTGATCTATAAATAGGTGAATTATGCATAGATCGGATTTTTCCATAAGCAACATTTGCTTGTGAAGAAAGCATGAAAGTGTTGTCTTCGCCCCATGTTTTTAACCTTTCATATGATTTCCGATCGCCATTCTCAGCAGCACTTACTGTTATAAGATATTCAATAAATGTTTCTTGTTTAACTTTAAGATCATTTGTAAATTTATCTTCAAGTGCAACAAGACGATTGTTTGCATCTTCAATTTGTTTTACAATTACATTTATCAGTGGAATAACTTTTTCATCTATCTTTTCACTTATAAATACATCTGCGACTGCATCAATTCGTTCCTTGGCAGTTGTTTGAACCAAATCGTGTATATTTTCTTTGTTGAATTCTTCTTCAATTCTACTCCTGACTTGACGTCCAACTAAGTCAACTTCATCATTGAATCGAGACGTTATCGTATTAGTTTCTTCTCTTAAATCGCCCCTCATATCTGCAATGGTATTCCATGTAATAAAAGTTACGGCGGTTATGCCTGCTACAATAATGACTCCAAGAATTTTCGAGACTAAATAATAAGTACGGTGAACACGTTCTATTTCTTTATCTGCTCGATTTATGATTTTTTGATATTCATCAATCACCTGGTGTTCATCCTCTTGTTTTTTCGCTATTGCATTTTTTTTGATATTTTTATTTTCTTCATCCATGATTGAAACCTCCGTTTTTTTTTATCAAAGATATATTGAGCGAAACTTTCTTAAATAACTTTTTATAGCTGTTTCTTCAGTTTCTCTGCGGCTTGGATTAGTTCTTCTCGGCTTATTTGCGCTATAATTCCCTTTCGCTTATATCAGCTATTTTCATCAGATGTCGCAGCAGGCCTGTTTTTAATGGTTTGTTGCCGTGTACCGGCAGTGAGATTCTTTCTTTTCTATTTTCTTTGGTATAGACGTGATGGCTGCCGTGAATTCTTTTCAGCTCCCAGCCTTTTTGACTGAGCAGTTTAGCAAAGTCCTTTCCGCTGATTTGCTTCAAACCGAAATCTCCATTAGTTGGTCATCTTTTTGGATTTTATAGTCCTGGACATCGACAGACAAACAGGCTTCCACCGCTTCATAAATGTTTTTCAAAAGCTCTTCAAACGAATCGCCCTGAGTAACGCAGCCGGGGATGGCCGGAATTTCCGCCCAATAGCCCCCTTCCTCCGCTTTATGTATAATTGTCTTTAATTTCATAACTATACCTCGCTGTCTTAAAGTGAGCAGTCAAAATTTACACTCTTTTTCTTTGAAATTTATTATACCTTCTGTTTGTTCAGAAAGCAAGAGTTTAACGTCCATTATTGCCTATTATTCAAGCTGCTCCTTCAATTTCTCGGCGTTTTGGATTAGCTCTTCCCGGCTTATTTGCTTTTTGGGTTCAAGCTCAAACGTCCATTCGTATGAATCGACGATTCTGTCAGGGCTGATTATTTGTGCGAAGAAATCAAACGGAAACTCATCATACCACGGCCCTTTCAACTTGCGATGGGTGTTTAGGGTTTCGTAGCCTTCCCTGTTTATTCTGACCCAATAGTCTCCGTACCATTCGAATGAGACCGTCACGGGTGAGGTGCCTATCTCCTCATCGTTTAACATAACCAACGCCCCCTGCGGCTCGGTGTTGATTGTCAGCTTACGTTCCACACAGCCGGCAAGTAACAGGCTGACACTTAAGCTAAAAGCCAATAGGCCGAATAAATTCCGTTTTCCCATAACAGGTATCCTTAAATTGTTTGCTGCGTTCTAATTGTGCTATTATAAGAAAAAATGAAAAATACGAAAGCCCAAATTTGTCCATTACAAATCTTTTGTGCCGGTCGGGGGTGATAGTGGCCGGTTAAATAGCTTTGCGATAGTCCCCGTCATCATTATAATCCGGAAATCAGTCTGATAGCAGTGTTGATGAACTATCGGGCGGCGGCTTAAAGGTTTTGCGCATTGCCATACTTAATCGGCTGATGTTCAGAGAGCTTTTCAAGCTGAGAACCTCCGGCAAGGCGTCCTCAGGATTGATTATTGGCAGGATTTGCTAACTGCTAAAAACAAAACCTGACATTTAACCTAACATCCGGTTTGTCCCGAAAGTTGTCGTGTTATTTGTGATATTACAGCAACCCAGAGTGGAACCATCAAAGCCTGGCCTGAGTTCGTCGAAGGCTTGTTTGGGGGTGGTGTAAACGAATGTCTGGGACTATGCAAATCTGACTTACTTCTAAAAGGGTTGACAGAAGTGAGCCTGGAGGTTAAGTTATTGCCAAATCTCGATACTCGATATTAGATACTCGATTTTTTGATTGAAAATTCTTTGTGCCTTTGTTTCTTAGTGGCTGTTTTTATACGGTGCTATCGTTATGAAAATTTCGCTGAATTGGTTAAGGGATTATATCGAAACCGGTCTTGGTGCCGACCAAATCGCTGAGGTGCTGAGCGATTTAGGGTTTCCTTATGGGGGGATAGAACATCACGATGACGATGTTGTAATCGACGTTGAGATAACGAGCAATCGCGGTGATTGCTTAGGCTATATCGGCGTTGCCCGTGAGTTAGCTACTGCGACCGGCAAAGAACTAAAGCTGCCGGCTGTTGAGCTGGACGAATCGGACAAAGACGTTAGAGAATTCGCCGATGTAGAAATTGTCGAGCCGGATTTATGTGGCCGATATACCGCAAGGATTATTGACGGAATCAAAGTTGCCTCATCGCCGAATTGGCTCAGGAAACGACTTGAAGCTGTCGGCCTGCGGAGCGTCAATAATGTGGTTGACGCAGCCAACTATGCGATGATGGAGACCGGTCAGCCCCCGCACGCCTTCGATTACGCTAAGATTGCTGATGGCAAAATAATAGTAAGAAAAGCCCTTGCCGGTGAACGTCTGACCAGCATCGATGGTACGCAGTGCGACCTTAATACTGATATGCTGGTTATTGCCGATACACAAGGGCCTGTGGCTGTAGCCGGCGTTATGGGCGGATTGGATACCGAGGTCGGCGAAACGACTACAACAGTTCTTCTGGAGGATGCCTACTTTGACCCTGTCAGTGTCCGCACAACGTCCCGCAGACTCGCACTGCCTTCGGAGGCCGCCTTTCGATTCGAACGTACTGTCGATATCGAGATGGTGGACTGGGCCTCGAAACGCACTGCGCAACTGATAACTCAAGTAGCAGGCGGTAAAGTGGCCAGGGGCGTGGTTGATATTTACCCAAAAAAGCCGGAACAGAAAGAGGTAACACTGCGGCTTTCACGCTTAAGCAGATTGCTCGGTATCGAGGTCCCTTGCGAAGAAGTGCTGAGAATTCTCTCTGCTTTAAGCTTCAAGCCGCAAAGCAAGGAGGATTTGATAGTTTGCTCGGTACCTTCGTGGCGCAGTGACGTTTATCGTGAAGTTGACCTAATTGAAGAAGTTACACGTGTATATGGTTACAACAAAGTACCAACAGAACGGAAAATCAAAATCGAAGCAGTGCCGGTTGATACTCGTCAGAAGCTGGTCGAATCGCTCGGAATGTATCTTAACGGCTGTGGCTTTTATGAAACGATTAATGTTGGTTTTGTTGACAATTCTGTTGCGGAACTTTTCACAAAGACAGATATTAAGGAACATTTGGCGGTAAAAGACGTAACCAGAAAAAGTGCGAATCTGCTTCGCCAGAACCTTATCGGCTCTCTGCTGGGAGTTTTGAAGACAAACCTTAACGCCAAGAACCTGCCGTGCAGGATATTTGAGATTGCAGATACTTTTGTGCCGAGGCCTGAGCGGGGCGGTGAGTTGCCGGTTCAGAAGACTAAACTGGCTCTGGTCTGTGACAGTGATTTTAGAGACCTGCGTGGCGTGATTGAAGGGCTGATAAAAAATATTGATAGAGATGCACAAATTGTTTTTGCTCCTGCGGACCTTCTTTGGGCGCAAACCGGTGCCCAAATCATCGTGGACTCTCAAACAATCGGTACAGCAGGGATTGTTTCACAGGCGGTGAAAGAAAAATTTGATTTCAAAGAGCTTTCGCCCTTCGCTGCAGAGCTGGAGTTTGGACAGCTTTTGACTCTGCAAAGTGGCGCCTTAAAAGTCAAGCCGCTACCAAGATTCCCGGCGATACAGCGCGACCTTTCGATTATCGTGGACGAGAATATCCGTTGGGCTGATATTATTGAGGCGGTTAAAAACAAGGCCTCCGTCGAGCTTGAAGAGGTTCAATTTGTCGGCATATACCGCGGCAAGGGCATCCCATCCGGCAAAAAAAGTGTTACGCTTTCGCTGCGCTTTAGAGATGAAGACGGCACATTGACCCACCAGAGAGTTGACAACTTTGAAGCTGATATTATAGAGAGTTTGGCTAAGTCCGTACGTGCAGAATTGCGCACCGTCTGATTCGTATTAAACGACCATTCCTTCTGGAAAGTCCATACAACACAACAGAGTCGAGAGCGTAAGTGACCTGTCAATAACTAATACCAATTGTAATTAAAAGCTGCGCTTTATATAAAGAGCAGCGAGCCATCCCCAAGCTGCGCTTGAGGCTGCCACCCTTTTGTGCTAAACACAAGGAGCGCAGTAATTAAATGCAATTGGTATAATCTGTGTATTTTGATGATTAGGATTTGTTTTCGAAAACGATAACGGCGCCCCAACAACGGCGACAATGCCAAAGTGTCGAGTATGGAATTTTTATAGGTTATACGAAAACCGTCCTCGGCGGATGTCTATATTTGATTTTTCTTCTATCTGCTGAACGCCAATAAATCTATACCGCCAGGTTATGTGCTGTGGTCTGGCGTCTTTTCTTCCTGCGGTTTATCGTTCTTTGCTCAGAATGCGTAACCGGATTGTCATCTGAAGCTACCTGGAGGGCTTCAAGCGCTGTTGCGGCGAATAAATCGGCCTCCATTTCCTGCCAGAGTCCTTCTGCTCTGTTGAAAAGCCCTCCTGAGACCATTATTCGCATATTCGGCCAGGCGTTTACAGACTTAATTGTATCTATCAATCGTCGTACTCCCGGTGCCTGTTTTGGACCGGTACCGTAAATTAAGAGAATGTCAGGACTGTATTCGTTTGTGTAAGAAAGGATATCGTCGTTTGTAAGTCCGCCGCCAAGAAATCTTACTTCCCATCCATTGCTCTCAAACAGGTCTGTCATCATTTGAGCACCGAGCTCCTGTAATTCGTCTTGTGCGCAACATACGGCTATTTTTTTACTCTTACTGGGTTTGCGCGGCAATTTATTTTGAAGCTGGTCCACAATAGTTCGGTTAACCCGCGTAGCTAAATGCTCCTGGATGGGAGTAATTTTGTCTGCCCGTAACAGTTGTTCGATTTCTACCATAACGGGCCATATTATATTGATATATACGGAATTAGCCGGTATGCCACTCTGAAGAGTTTCCTCTATAACGGCTCGACAAGACTTTCTATCGCCGCGCAACAAGGGTTCCAGATAGCGGGCTAAAATGCTTTGTTTTATCATGTTTTGGTCTCCATTAGGCCTTCTATGTTACCCATTATACCCTTTTTGACATCTCGACCTTACGTAATGTCCAATATGTTAAAATAGGCAATATATAACAACAGGCAATATAAGTATCGGAGGCCGACAAGAAAAAACTTTAGTTAAAATAGACAAGATGAACTGGAATGCAATATATTCTCTATAGTACCATAGTGCTGTAAGTCCTGTATTTAGCCTTACATATCGATAGCTTGAGTTTGCTTGATAGTAAATAGAATGTAGAAAGAAATGTACATTTTGGCTAAAAAATGGGTTATTTGAAGAAAGGATTGTGTGCTTTTTCGTGGGCTATAGTGGTGATTGGGCCGTGGCCTGGATAGACTTTTGTTTCGTCAGGCAGAGTAAAAAGTTTTTCCATTATGCTCTTTAATAATTGTTCTATGCTGCCAGATGGAAAATCTGTTCGCCCAATCGAGTCGGCAAACAGCGCATCGTCCGTAAAAACAATCCCCTCGTCCTTTGAATACAAACAGATTCCGCCGGGGGTATGGCCGGGGGTATGAAGAACGTTGAGCTTCAGGCCGGCCTGCTCGATACAGCTTTGCTCTTCTACGGAAAAATCTGCCGGCTCTATGCTGAATGAGCCTACTGTCATAGCAGATAGATTAGTCCGGGGCTCTGCGAGCATTCCGGCATCGAGCTTATGAATATAAACCTTTATATCAGGGAAACGGCTCCGCAGCGCAGCTACCCCTGCAATGTGGTCTATATGACCGTGGGTAAGGACCACCGCAGCAGGATTTAATTTATGCTCCTCTAAAAACTTGATTAACTTACCTGCCCCAAGGCCGGTGTCAACAATCAGACAGTCCTTGGTGGCTTCATTGCTGCGAAGGATATAGCAATTGGTTTCATACGCGCCTAAAATTAAACGGTCGATTTTCATTCAACTATTCTCCTGAAGACCCATTAAACTAATAGAAATAGCCCAATAAGTCAACAGTCTTTGGACTTGACCGGCAGGTGCGAGTTTGTTAGTGTGTTTCGGTTGTAATGAATAGCGGACAGTCCTTCTCCGTAGCAGTAATACTGCGAAGGACGAAGCGTATAGAAGAGAAAACCTGTACGTTATGTTGGAGAAGTTTATTAGATGAAGGATTTTAGGCGTGTATTCAAGTATATCTGGCCACAATGGCAGAGGCTGGTGACGATTGGATGCAGTGCGCTGCTAATCGGTATCTTGTTTTCTTTCAGCATTGCGACAGTTTTACCGCTTTTAAAAGTTATGATGGGCGAAGAGGGAATGCACGGCTGGATATACAGGAAAATTAACGAGAAGCGCTATGGGCTTAGATTTTTTGTGCCGGATAGTATTGAGCTTTCCGACCCGAACAATCCCAACGTGCCGTATTTTTTAAGAATTGCCGGCGTTAAGAAAAACAGCTCTGCCGAAAAGGCCGGGCTCAAAGAACAAGACCAGATTGTCGGAGCCGGCAGCAGTATAATCAAAGGAGACGACAGGATACCGTCGAGCAAACTCCTTGAGGAGCTGGCCACCATAACAAATGTCAAGTCCATAGTTATTCAATACCGCAGGCTCGACGAATACGGACAGTTGAAGCTCGAAGGGAAGGAGCTTCGGTGCGGCAAAAAGCCTTTCTATGCCGATTATGCACAAAGGCTTCTTAAGTTTATTCCACAAGAGCGGACCAGAGAGAATAAAAAAAAGGCTGTGATATTTATTATACTCTTAATGGCGGTTGTTACAATGGTGCGATGTATTGCCCGATTCTACCAGGATTATACTGTGGAGAAGCTTACGTACACTTGCCTGATTCATCTTCGAAGAGATGCTTTTCTACACTCGCTGGAGATTCCGGTGGGCTTTTTTTCCGACGAAGGTCCGAGCAATGCGGTCAGCAGGCTGTTCGGGGATATAACGGTAATCGGCTACGGTGTTAAGATATTATTTGGCAAGGCGCTTCGCGAGCCGTTAATAGCAATCGGGCTGATTGCCTGTGCAATGTGGATAGATTACAATCTCACAGTGGTATTTTTGTGTGGGGCGCCTTTGTCCCTTTACGTCATCAGCAGGCTCGGCAGAAAAATAAAGCGGGCAACTAAAAAATCGCTTGTAACCTGGGCGGAAATGCTCGGAAAGTTGAAAGAGGCACTGGGTGCCATAAGAGTAATAAAGGTCTATAACCAGCAGGAATATGAAGGGGCGAATTTCACAGCAATTAACGACAGGCTTTTAAGACGGCAGTTTAGAATCGCAAAGGTAGATTCAGCAACAGGCCCTTTAATGGAGACACTCGGGATGATAGCCGGCTCTGTGGGATTGGTTTTCGGGGCACAATGGGTTTACAAAGGAACGATGCAGCCAAGCGATTTCTTCACACTGCTTATTCTGCTCGGTGCCACGGCAGAGTCGGTTCGCAAGACAAGCGACGTCTGGAACAAGATTCAACAGGCCAACGCCGCCGCCCAGCGGGTATATGCAATCATCGACCAGAAACCGGAAGTCGAAAGCGCGAATGCTTTTGAGATTGGGCCTCTGAAAAACAGAATCGAGTTCAGGGACATTGTGTTTACCTATCCGGGCTCAGAGACTCCCGTATTAAAGAGAATCAATCTATCGGTGGAGGCGGGACACAATGTTGCTATAGTAGGGCCGAACGGCTCGGGCAAGACTACACTGGCAAATCTGATACCGAGATTCTATGACCCGGATGAAGGTCAGATATTGATTGACGGCAAAGACATTCGCGACGCGACGCTATTTAGTCTGCGAAGCCAGATTGGAATGGTTACGCAAGATGTCATAACATTTAACGATACTATCGCGGCGAATATCGCGTATGGTAAGCCGGACGCAACCGAAGAAGAAGTAATTGCCGCGGCCAGGCGTGCGTTTGCCCATGAATTTATTTCTCCACTGCCCGACGGCTATGACACAATCATCGGCGAGCAGGGAGCCGGTCTTAGCGGTGGGCAATTGCAAAGAATTGTCATAGCCAGAGCGATTTTGAAGAATCCCGCCATCCTGATTTTTGACGAGGCAACAAGTCAGGTTGATGCCGACAGTGAAGCCAAAATTCATAAGGCCATCGAGGAGATTATGCAGGACAGAACCAGCTTCATAATAGCCCACAGGTTCAGCACCGTTATTACGGCAGATGTGATAGTGGTAATGGATGATGGCCGAGTTATCGCTCAGGGTCAGCACAATGAGCTTATAAAAACCTGCCCGCTGTACCAAAGCTTGTACGAAACACAGTTAGTAAAAGCATAATACTTTGTAACATGTGATTTGCTTGGTTGTCATTGCGAGGCCTGCTTTGCAGGCCGCGGCAATCTCATACGTTATGCTTTAGATTGCTTCGCGGAGTTTATCCTTGAGCGAAGCGAAGGACTCGCAATGACACCTGTCATTTGAGCCGTTAAGGAGTAGTAGTATAAGAAGAGCGAATGTTGTGTCCTGCAACTGCAGAGACCAGAGGTGACCCACAAGATATGCCGTCATTATTTAGATTTATTCGGCGAGCCATCGATTGAGATTGTCGGGGGCGAGTGGGAAAAATATTATACTGTCGTATCTAAAATTCGCACTTTGACTTACAGAAAGTTGGCCAACTTGCCGATTAAAGTAGGGAAGGTTAGCCAAGGGCTTGAAGCCGAACCTTTTGAATTTCAAAATATGGTTTTTTGCCCTTGGTTTTTTGTATAAGAAGGTTCTTTGATACTTTGAGGACAGAACTATGCCCGAGCTTGCCCGGCAAAAAAAAGCCCATGAGCTTTTTACGAGGTATAAAGGCAATCCAATAATGAAGCCGGAGGATTGGCCTTATCCGACAAACGCCGTCTTTAATCCCGCGGCTGCCAAGTTAAATTCAGAAGTGCTGCTGCTGATTCGCGTCGAGGATATGCGCGGCTTTTCACATTTGACCGTTGCGCGCAGTGCCGATGGGTTCACGAACTGGGAAATTGACCCTACACCCACCCTCGAAGCCGACCAAAGCTCACGAGAGGAAAGGTGGGGTCTGGAAGACCCTCGTATTGTCTGGCTTGAAGAACAGAAGCAATTCGCCGTTACATACGTATCCTTCAGTGAAGGCGGTCCTGTAGTATCGCTGGCGATTACCAAGAATTTTAAGGCGTTTGCCCGGCTGGGCTCTTTGCTGCCGCCGGAAGACAAAGATGCATGTTTGTTTCCGCGCAGGTTTAACGGACGATTTGCCCTGATTCACCGTCCTATTGTCCGGGGCGAGGCCCATATGTGGATAAGTTTCTCACCCGACCTGAAGCACTGGGGCGACCATAGGTTGTTGATTAGAACAAGGCATGCTTATTGGGACTGTCACCGAGTCGGTCTGGCCTGTCAGCCCATAGAAACACCGTACGGCTGGATGTTGTTTTACCACGGCGTGCGAAGCACCACTGCGGGAGAAATATACCGTGTAGGGATGGCACTTTTGGATTTGAATTCACCCTGGAGGCTCTTACGCCGAAGTGACGAGTGGGTTCTGGGGCCAAGCGCATCTTATGAACGTATCGGTGACGTCGGCGATGTCGTATTTCCCAGCGGTGCCATTGTTCATAAAGAAACCAACCAGCTCGACCTTTATTACGGTGCAGCCGACTCCACGGTAGCTGTTGCAACAGCTAAGTTCAGTGATTGCATAGACTATCTGATGTCCTGTCCGGAAGCTGAAGTATAAACTTCTCGGCAGGTTCACCCCGACCCGTCTTCGACGGGCGGGGTTCAGCACCGCAGCTCCAACTGTCCGGCGCGTCGATAAGCTTCCTGTCTGCGTTATTTAATATTGCTTTGCGGCACAATCGGTTCCCATTGTACCTTCGCAGCGCCCAGCAGAGTGCCGGTCGCATAGGCCAGATCGACAAGTGTTATTTGATACTCGGCCAGGGCGAGGATTTCGGCGCTCTGAGCATCGGCAAAATTTGTTTGGGCCTGAAGCACATCTGTCGATGTTCTCAGACCGAGCTCAAACTGACGCTTCTCGGCCTCGAACAGCCGACCATCCAGAATTGACCTTTGTCTGCTGGCCAGAATGCGCTGCCAGTTCGCCTCAAGCTGGTCGATAGCGTTCAGCACCTCAAGCTCAATAAGTGCTTCGCGATTGTCACGAGTTGCCAATCTTTGCCTGCGCTGGTAAAACGACTGTCGCAGCCGGCTCTTTGCCGCCTCATTTCCCAACGGCACCAGCAGCTGCACACCAAAGCGATGGTCTTCGAACCTCTTATCGAAAAGCAAGTCAAACGAGTCATTTCTCGAAGCTCCCAGGCCGTTGATATTATACGTGTAATCCATAGTAACCAGAGGCAGTGCCTGGTTGTGCATGTAATCGATGGTACTTATATCCTCAGCGATTTGCAGCTCCAGCTCGAGCATTTCCATGCGACTGTCAATCGCTGTTTCTACTAACCTCTGCTTCTGCAATTCATAACGGACGGGGTCCGGCTCGGTAGCAGGTATCAATATTGTTGGTGTCTGCATTTCCAGCCCTGCCTTATTAAGTGTCCGCTTTAGCTCGCGTTCCCGGTCGCGCAAATTATTTTCAGCCACGATAATAGCTTCGAGCTGCTGCGCAACACCAGCCTCAGTGCGGATAATCTCTACCTGTGCCTTATCGCCGGCTTCAACGAATCGACGGGCCTGCTCGTACAGAGCCTTAGCCAGGTCATATTGCTTTTTCCGGACTTCCAGCTCTTTTCTGGCTGCATAAAGCCGCCAGTACACACGGTCAACAGCAGCAATAACCCGTATTACCTCGAGTTTCGTCCTGGCATCTGTTACCTGCCGTTCATACTCGGCGATACGAATGGCGTGAGTTTTAGCACGATTGCCGGCACCTCGCAGCAGCGGCTGACTAATCGAAACCGAAAGGTCCGAGGCGAAATAAGGATTAAACATTATTCCTGTGGCATCCGTTTTAACACGGTTGTCAGCTAAGTCAAATCTTATCGTTCCGCCGGTCCGCAAAGGGACCTGAACACCAAGACCTGTGCGGAAATAATCAACTTGTGAGCCTGAAATTACATCAAGTTCCGAAGATATGGGGGTATCCGTCTTAGAATATATCAGGTTGGTTGAAAAAGCTGCCTCAAAAGCAGCCTGCTCTTCATCGACCCGCTCAGCGGCGATAGCGGGGCTGATAAGCTGCACCTTAAGGTCAAGGTTATTCTC